>NZ_JAGPXW010000014.1:0-172342 GCF_018070365.1 Micromonospora sp. D93
CAACCCCCCCCCCCCGCCGCACACCCCGCGCCCGCGCCCCACGATCTACGCAACTTCCCGGATGTTGCTGTCTCCGACGCCCGCGAGACAGCAACATCCCCGATATCGCCCGGATCTTGACGGCGATCACCACGTCCGGCCGACCGGGAGCGAGTTCAGGGTGCCCCCGCGCCCCGCGCCCCGCGCCCCGCGCCCCGCGCCCCGCGCCCCGCGCCCCGCGCCCCGCGCCAAGATCGTGCTGGAACCAGGAAGTTCAACGCCATTGCGTTTGGCGGGAACGGCTGTTCGCCAACCGGCACCACCTCGCCGATCATGGAGTTGTGGTGGGCAACAAAACGCTCGTAACTTGCCAAAACAGGCACCACAACTCCATGATCGCCGAGACGTGGGCCTCCGCTCGGCGATCATGCACTTTCTGTCGCGGCATAACGAGCATTCCACTCATACTGGCGACCGAAACTGCAAGATCGGCGCGGGCGGGGCGTTTCGGGAGTGACGGACCTGGGTTCACCGCGCCCTTGCGCCCACAGCAACCGATCGCTAAGGCAACGGTGTTCACATCCTGGTTCTTGCGGGCGCCCCGAGGGAGCCGGATGCGTCCTGAGGCGGCACAGGAAGACGCAACTGCTGGCCTTGACATCCACTTGTCCACGCGGTTGCTGCCCACATCAGGCTTCCGCCCTGGCAAATGCAGGCGTTAAGGTGAGCGGGTGATGACGTACCGGATCGGGGAGGCCGCCGACCTGCTCGGCGTCAGCGCCGACACCATTCGCCGCTGGGTGGACGCCGGGCGCCTGACGGCCGGGCGTGACGAGCACGGTCACCGGGTCGTCGACGGCGTCGACCTGGCGGCGTTCGCTCGCGCTCAGGCCGCCGACCCGGACGCTGGTGCCGAGTTCTCCTCGGCCCGCAACCGGCTGCGCGGCATCGTCGTCGACGTCCGCAAGGACACGGTGATGGCCCAGGTCGACATCCAGGCGGGCCCGTTTCGGGTCGTGTCGCTGATGAGCCGGGAGGCCGTCGACGAGCTCGATTTGCGGGTCGGTTCGGTGGCCGTTGCGGTGATCAAGTCGACCACGGTCGTGGTGGAGCGGGCCGCACCCGCCCCGGCGCGGGGACGGTCGGCCGGATGAACGCGGGGACGGTCGGGCGGATGAGGGCGGGGACGGTCGGGCGGATGAGGGCGCGGAGCAGGCGCACGGCGGTGGCCGTACTCGTGGCGGCTGCCCTGGTGGTGGCCGGCTGCGGCGGGAGCGCCGACCGGGCAACCGGCGGCAGCGGGGACGGCCGGGTGAGCGGCACGGTGACCGTGTTCGCGGCCGCCTCGCTGACCGAGTCGTTCACCCGCGTCGGGAAGGACTTCGAGGCCGTCAACCCGGGCAGCAGGGTGATCCTCAACGTCGCCGGCAGTTCCGCTCTGGCCAACCAGATCATCCAGGGCGCCCCGGCGGACGTGTTCGCCTCGGCCGCTCCGGCGAACATGACGACGGTCGCCGAGGCCGGCAACGCCGACGGCACACCGAGCGTCTTCGCCCGCAACCAGTTGGTGATCGCGGTGCCCCGGGACAATCCGAAGGCGGTGGCCGGCCTGGCCGACCTGACCAGCCCGGGTGTGAAGGTGGCGCTCTGCGCCAGTCAGGTGCCCTGCGGTGCGGCGGCCCGCATCGCCCTGGACGCGGCGGGCGTCGCGCTGACGCCGGTCACCCTGGAACGGGACGTCAAGGGCGCGCTCGCCAAGGTGAGGCTTGGTGAGGTAGACGCGGCGCTGGTCTACCGCACGGACACGCGGGCGGCGAGTGCCGACGTGACCGGCGTGGAGTTTCCCGAGTCGGCGCGGGCGGTCAACGACTACCCGATCGTCGCGTTGAAGGACGCGCCGAATCCGAACGCCGCACGGGCCTTCGTCGCGTACGTCCGCTCGGCGCCGGCGCAGGCGGTTCTCACCGAGGCGGGGTTCCAGGCTCCGTGAGGCAGGTCCACGACGACAACCCACCCCGTGGGCGACTGGCAACGCCGCGACGGCGGGGGCGGGTGCCGGCGGCGCTGCTGATCCCCGCCGGGCTGGGGTTGCTGTTCCTGGTCCTGCCGTTGGCCGGGCTGCTGATCCGGGCACCGTGGACGACCCTGCCGGAGCGGCTCACCGAGCCGGGCGCGTTGACGGCTCTGCGGCTGTCGGTGCAGACCGCCACCCTGGCCACCGCGCTCTGCCTGCTGCTCGGGGTGCCGCTCGCCTGGATGTTGGCCCGGGTCGAGTTTCCCGGCCGTCGGCTGGTACGCGCGCTGGTCACTGTGCCGCTGGTGCTGCCGCCGGTGGTCGGTGGGGTGGCGTTGTTGCTGGTCTTCGGCCGGCGTGGGCTGGTCGGCGGCTGGCTCGACGCCACGTTCGGCATCACTCTGCCGTTCACGACCACGGGTGTCGTGCTGGCCGAGTCGTTCGTCGCCATGCCGTTCCTTGTGATCGCCGTGGAGGGTGCGCTGCGCGCGGCCGACCACCGTTACGAGGAGGCCGCGGCGACGTTGGGCGCCAGCCGGTGGACCACCTTCACCCACGTCACGCTGCCGCTGGTGGCGCCCGGCCTGGCCGCAGGGGCGGTGCTGTGCTGGGCGCGGGCGCTCGGCGAGTTCGGTGCCACCATCACCTTCGCCGGCAACTATCCCGGTCGTACGCAGACCATGCCGCTCGCCGTCTACCTGGCGTTGGAGACCGATGTGGAGTCCGCGATCGTGCTCAGCCTGGTGTTGCTCGTCGTGTCGGTGGGGATCCTGGTCGCCTTGCGGGACCGCTGGATGACCACCGCATGAGCGATCCACTCCTCGACGCCCGGCTCGTCGTCGACCGGGGCGCCTTCCGGCTCGACGTGCCGCTGCGGGTGTCGCCGGGCGAGGTGGTGGCGCTGCTCGGCCCGAACGGCGCCGGCAAGACCACTGCGCTGCGGGCGCTGGCCGGGCTGCATCCCCTCACAGAGGGGCACGTCACTGTCGACGGTGTCGACCTGGACCGCCCGGCGACCGGGGGCTGGGTGCCCACCGAACACCGGTCGATCGGCGTGGTCTTCCAGGACTACCTGCTCTTTCCGCACCTCAGCGCCTTGGACAACGTCGCCTTCGGGCCGCGCCGGCACGGGGTCGAGCGGCGGGCCGCCCGCGCCACGGCCCGGGAGTGGCTGGGCCGGGTGGGGCTTGACGCGCAGGCGCAGCGCCGGCCTCGGCAGCTCTCCGGCGGTCAGGCGCAGCGGGTGGCGCTGGCCCGCGCGCTGGCCGTGGCACCGTCGCTGCTGCTGTTGGACGAGCCGCTCGCCGCGCTGGACGCCCGCACCCGGTTGGACACCCGCGCGGAGCTGCACCGGCACCTGTCCGCCCATGCGGGCGCGACGGTGCTGGTCACCCACGACCCGCTGGACGCGCTGGCGTTGGCCGACCGACTGGTCATCGTCGAGGGTGGCCGGGTGGTGCAGGAGGGCGACGGGCCGAGCGTCACCGCCCGCCCACGCACCGACTACGTCGCCCGGCTGGTCGGGCTGAACCTGTACCGGGGCCGCGCCGACGGGCACGGGGTGCGGGTTTCGCCGGAGCTGACCCTCACGGTCGCCGACCGGTTGGAGGGTGAAGCGTTCGTGGCGTTCCGCCCGGCCGCGGTGGCTCTGCACCCGGCCCGGCCGGAGGGTAGCCCGCGCAACACCTGGGCGGGCACCGTTGCCGGTGTCCAGCGCCACGGTGACAACGTGCGGGTGCAACTGGACGGGCCGATCGGGGTGGCCGCTGACGTCACGCCGGCCGCCGCCGCCCAGCTGCGGCTGATCCTCGGCCAGAGGGTCTGGGTGGCGGTCAAGGCGACCGAGACCCACGCCTACCCGGCCACCGGCTGACGGGCCGGAACCAGCAGCGCGAACCGGGGTCAGCCGGCGAGCAGGTCGGCGTGTGCGGCGCGCAGTCGGGCCAACGTCGGGTCGCTGCCCGGGACGACTCGGCGATCCAGCTCGGCCCACACCTCGGCCAGCGCCGCGCGGACCGCGCCCAGCTCGGCGGCGTGCCGCTGACTGCTGCGCCGGTGCTGCTCGTCGAGGCGGCGGGCCCAGCCGGCGGTGACAGTGGCGAGCCGGTCGGCGTCGGCGCGGGCCTGTGCGCCGCTGCGGGCGGCTGCGGCGGGGACGATCGCGGCGACCGGGCGGGGATCGCCGTCGCGGGTGACGACGGTGACCGCGTCGGTCAGCTCGGCCAGCGCGACGAGCTGGCTGAACCGGGTGCGCGCCTCACGCAGCGGCACGGAACGCGGCGGGTCGGAATGAGAGGTGAGCGCGGGGACGGCCATGGATGCATGGTGCCGCGCGGGTATGACAACTATTCGCTGTCGTCAGTGGACGGTAAGTGGCGGGGCGGGCCACTCGTCGGCCAGCACCGACCAGATTTCACTGTCGATCCGACCGTGCGGACCCGGGCTGACCTGGTGCAACGTGCCGTCGAGGCGCAGGCCGAGCCGGTCGGCGAGGGCCTTGCTGCGGGTGTTGTCGGCGCTGGTACGCCACTCCACCCGCTGGATGCCGCGCTCGCGCACCGCCCAGTCGACGATCCGGCGCACCGCCGGGGCGACCAGGCCCCTGCCCTGCGCCGCCGGCTCCACCCAGCAACCGACCTCGCAGACGCCCCGGGTCACGTCGAATGACACGAACATGACCCCACCGACGAGTGTGCCGCGCCACCACAGCCCCCAGATGCCGCCGCTGTCGCTGGCCCAGAGGTCGGCGTACCGCTGCAGCACCGCACGGGCCGACGGCAGGTCGGTGGCGACGAAGGACGGCGACACCCAGGGCTGGATGTGCTCGCGGGCCCGGTCGAGGTGGGCGAGGAACTCCTCGGCTCGCCACGGGTTCAGCGGGCGCAGCTCGACGTCCTCGGTCAGCGGCAGGGCGAACACCGGGCCTCCAGGAAGGGTGCGCTTGCAACGACGGGTGGCAGGTTCGCACAGGTGCGGCGCCTGGGTCACGTCGGGGGCGCAGCCCGATCAGATGATCGTGTGGGTCCAGTAGCTGAGCCAGAGCACGAACAGCACGCCCTGCACCAGGGCGAGCGTCGCGGTCAGCCACACGTCGACGCTGGCGTGGCGAGCCCAACGGGCCAGCACCAGCGCCACCGGGAACGCGGCGAGCAGATAACGCAACAGGCTCTTGTACACCGGCGGGCCCATCGACAGCGGCACCAACACCATGAGGACGCCGTACACCAGGTAGGCCAGCTCCCGGCGGCGGAACCCGGCGACCAGCACGGCGAGAACGGCCACGGCGAACCACACCCGAGCGGCGTCGCGCGGCTCCCCGGCCAAGCCGTTCAGCAGCACCGGCAGGGGGTTCTGCACCTCGATTCCCCATCCGGTCTGCTGGGCGTGCTGGTAGGCGAACCAGTCCCCACCCCGCCACCGGCAGTACGCCATGAAGGTGAACCAACCGGCGGGCAGCAGCAGCAACGGCCAGCCGATCCGGATGTAGCCGAGCAGGGCACGCGGCCCGAGCCGCCAGTCGTGCTGCCGGAGCAGCACCAGGGCCAGCGGCAGCACCACGAGCAGGCCGACGGAACGGCTCATCGCCAGGAAGTAGCCGACCACACCGACCAACAGCCACCGACGGCGCTCGGCGTAGTAGAAGGCGGCCAACGCGAGGCAGACGAAGAGCGACTCGGTCAGCGCGGCCTGGAACAGGAACGCGGTCGGCAGCAGCACCAGATACCGGGTGAACCGGCGGGCCGCGTGCGCGTCGCCGAGCAGCAGCTCCGCCAGGCGGTAGCCGTACCAGAGGGCCAGCAGGAACGCGACGTTGCTGATCAGCAACAGGGCGAGGGCGGTGTCGCCGCCGAGCAGCACGCCGACCGGCCGGGCCAGGAACGGGTACAGCAGGGGAAAGCCGAAGTCCACCCACGGCCCGGTCAGCGGCAGGGTGCTCAGCCGCAGGTAGAGCAGGGAGTCCCAGGCGAACCAGAAGGAGATCCACCGGTGCCCGGAGATCTCGCGCTGTTGTGCCCACATCAACGCCTCGTCCGGCGGCGGGGCCCCGGGGATGCCGTCCCAGGCGTGCAGGACCAGGAGCCCGAGCACTGTGAGCAGCAGCTTCGCGCCGAGGAACAGGCCGATGACGTACGGCCAGGGCGCCGGCACCCGACGGGCCAGGCGCGCTCCACCGCGGCCCGCCGCGACCGCCCGGGCCGCCAGCGCCGCCGCGCCGCCGCGCCACCGGTCCATCCGCCCCGCTCCCCCCGCTCCCCCGGGCCGCCGGCCGCGTGGGGAGTCGCTCTTCTCGTGGTACGCCGCAGCGCGCCCCGCCGAAGCGAGGACCAGCTATCACTAAGTGTGACATTCTGCGCATAACGGGTAGTCGCCGCGCCTCAACCATGGCGGTGAGCAGGGAGCGCACCAGCATGAGCGAGCAGAACGGCACGGTGGTCATCGGTGCCGGACCGGCCGGGCTCACCGCGGCGTACGAGCTGCTTCGGCACGGCCGGTCGGTCCAGGTGTTCGAGGCCGACGAGGTGGTCGGCGGGATCAGCCGCACCGTGGAGCGCGACGGATGGCGGTTCGACATCGGCGGGCACCGGTTCTTCACCAAGGTGCCACGGGTGGAGGCGTTCTGGCACGAGATCCTGCCGGACGAGGACTTCCTGACCCGGCCCCGGATGAGCCGCATCTTCTACCGGGGCGCCCTGTTCAACTACCCGCTCAGCGCCGTGAACGCGCTGCGGAACCTGGGCCTGCCGGAGGCCGCCCGTTGCCTCGGCTCGTACGCCCGCGCCCGGTTGCGGCCACCACGGGACCAGTCACACTTCGAGGGCTGGGTGTCGGCCCGGTTCGGCTGGCGGCTGTACTCGATCTTCTTCAAGACGTACACCGAGAAGGTCTGGGGTATGCCGGCGGACCGGTTGCAGGCCGACTGGGCGGCGCAGCGGATCAAGAACCTGTCGCTGGCCACGGCGATCCGCAACGCGCTGCTGCCCCGGCGTCGGCGCACCGACGTGACAAGCCTGATCGAGCAGTTCCAGTACCCGAAGTACGGGCCGGGGATGATGTGGGAGCGCTGTGCCGAGCAGGTCCGCGAGCGGGGCGGGCAGCTGTCCACCGGCAGCTGGGTCACCGCCGTGCACCGCGACCCGGCCAGGCGGCGGGCGATCAGCGTGACGGTCAACGGCGCGGGCGGGCAGCGTACCGAAGCCGCCGACCACGTGATCTCGTCCATGCCGATCTCGGAGCTGGTGACCGCGCTGCACCCGCCGGCGCCGCCGGAGGTGCTGGCCTGCGCGGCCGACCTGCGCTACCGCGACTTCCTGACTGTCGCCCTGGTCGTGCCGGCGGAGTTCTCGTTCCCGGACAACTGGATCTACGTGCACGACCCGGGGGTACGGGTGGGCCGGATCCAGAACTTCGGCTCCTGGTCGCCGTACCTCGTCAAGGACGGTCGCACCTGCCTGGGCCTGGAGTACTTCGTGTTCGAGGACGACGAGATGTGGCGTACCCCGGATGCCGACCTGGTGGCCCTCGCCACCGCGGAGCTGGAGCGGTTGGGGTTGGTTCGACAGGGCGTGGTGGAGGCCGGCTACGTCGTGCGCATGCCCAAGGCCTACCCGGTGTACGACGAGCGCTACCAGCACAACGTGGACGTGATCCGGGCCTGGCTGGCCGAGGCGGTGCCGAACGTACACCCGGTCGGACGCAACGGCATGCACCGCTACAACAACCAGGACCACTCGATGCTGACCGCGATGCTCACCGCCGAGAACATCGCCACCGGGAGTACGCACGACGTCTGGTCGGTCAACGTGGAGCGGGACTACCACGAGGAATCCTCCGGTGGCGACAGCCGGCGGGGCACCGGCCGGGACGCGCCGGTGGCGCCCAGCCGGATCATCGCGGCGCCGATCAGCCTGCCGGAGGGGTCGGACGACCGAGCTTCTGTCGCAGCTCCCCCGTCTCACGCATAAAGCAGAGCACGATCTCGCCACGCGGGCAGGTGCTCACGGCGGCAGGTGCGTGCAGTGGGCCACCGTGGCGTCGTCCGGGCTGTGCGCATCCGCACCACCGGAGGTCTGCGCCTCGGCCTGCCGGACGAGGGCGATGACGCCGGCCGGCCCGCTGGCGCGAAGCAGGTCCAGCACGCCCGACCAGTCGGTCCGACCGTACGGGTTGACGATGCGGCTGGCACCGTTGCTGAGCAACGCGACACCGTTCAGGTCGGCGAGGGACCGGCCGCCGGTCACCGCCTCCCGCGCCGCACGCGGGTCGTCCTTGGCGACCCAGTAGCCGCCCGGCTGGTTACGGCGGGCACGCAGCGCGGTGACGCAGGAGGCCCGCACCCGGTCGTACTCCGGTGTTCCGCGAACGACGCCGGCCAGCGGCGCCGCGCACTCGCGCCGGGCAGTCATCTCGCGCTCATCGGTGGCCACCAGCGGGCCGCCATCGACCCGGTCGAGGACGAGGTAGGAATCCGCGAGCAGGAGCCATTCCAGGCGGTCCTGGTCGGCGCGGACCATCGCGACCGTGGCCTGCGGGCTGCTCGGATCCGCGATGTCGCAGGTGTCGCCGTGCTCGGCGGCGATCTCACCGATGGCGGTGGCGAGGATCGCGGCGAGGTCTCGCCCGTCGCCGCGCGACAGGTGGCCGAGCAGCGCGCCGCCGAGGCGGTGCGTGTACCAGGCGACGCCGTGGAAGCAGAGATGCTCGGCTCCGGGAATGCCGGCACCGTCGAGCAGGACGACGGCGCCGGGAACCGCGCCGACGAAGTCCTCGTTCGGCCGATCGGCCCTGCCGGCGCTCGTCGCAAGGCTGACATCCACTCGTTGCCTCCGGTCCGGACTCGCGCGGCCGTTCTGCGGGCAGGGCCAGCATTGCCCGGCGCCCGGCGCCGCGGCCAGGTTCATGAAGAGCGATATGACACAGAGGCATATCTATCGCTCAGCGGGTCACGTCGCCCCGGTGAGCCGTCGATAATCGTTCTATGACGACGGTTGTGCACCCCGAGTCCGGTCTTCGGAAGGCCACCTTGACGGATCAGGACCTGGTGGAGACGCCGTGGGACTACTGCCGGATCCACGCGCTCGCCGTCACCGGTGACGAGGGTCCGCCTGAGAATCCGACCCTGGACTACCGCGAGGACGACGATCTCGACCCCACCGCACCGTCGGCCTTGCAGCTGCATCTCGACCTCGACTACGTCGTTCGCCGGGTCGATCCCGGACCGATGCGGGACATTCATTTCTGGGTCGCGCCGGCCACGCTCATCTTCCACAACGTTTGGGACATCGTCGGCGACCTGCAATCGGTGTGCCTGCCGTTCGAGTTGAAGGACCTGCGTCAGGAGGCTCCCGCACGCTCGGGGGAGCGCCGCTGGCACCTGGAGGGACGCGACATGGACCTGAGGTTCCAGGCGTCGGGCTACACCTTGTACCTACGCCAACCCCCGCGCTACGGCCGTCGGGTGGTCCGGATGGCCGAACGGGGTGGCATCAGCTTCGCCCCGCAGGCGTTTGCCTGACCAGTCTGCCGACGGTGTACGCACCACCCGTCTCCAGCGGACGCGCAGGTGGCCTGGACACCGGGGGCATGCCCCGCGTTCGGACAAACCCGGCCCGCACGCCCGGTCAGGGCTTGCGGGCCACCGCGCCGTAGATGGAGGCATCGGCCAGGGGCGGACGCTGCTCCGGCGGCACCTGCGGGCGCCACTCGCTGACCGGGGCGATGCCCGGTTCGGCCAGTTCCAGGCCGGTGAAGAAGCGGGCGAACTCGGCGCGGTCGCGGGGTACGGCGTCCTGCTTCATCCGACCGGCGGCGAACTCGGCCTCCATCCGTGTGACGATCTCGGCGGGGATGTGGTCGGTGGTGAAGTGGGTCAGCGCCAGCCAGCTGCCCGACGGCAGCGCGTCGAGCAGGCGTGCGATCTGCTCGTGTGGGCGGTCGTCGTCGGTGAGGAAGTGCGTCACGGCGATCAGCACCAGCGCCACCGGCTGGGAGAGGTCCAGTGTGGCGTGCAGCTGCGGGTCGGCGAGGATCGTTTCCGGGTCGCGTAGGTCGGCGTCCAGGTAGGTGGTTACGCCGGCCGGGTTGCTGGTCAGCAGCGCTCGGGCGTGCACCAGCACCATCGGGTCGTTGTCGACGTAGACCACCCGGGAGTCGGGGGCGACGGACTGGGCCACCTCGTGGGTGTTGTCGGCGCTCGGGATGCCGGTGCCGATGTCGAGGAACTGCCGGACGCCGACCTCCTCGGCGAGGAACCGGACCGCCCGGCCGAGGAAGGCCCGGTTTTCCCGGGCGAGCGTGCGCACCCCCGGGTAGACGGCCGCGATCTGGTCACCGGACTGCCGGTCGACGGCGAAGTTGTCCTTGCCGCCCAGCCAGTAGTTGTAGCGGCGAGCCGGATGCACGGTCGTGGTGTCGATCCGCTCGGCACAGCGGCCCTCGGGCAATTCCGACGTGGACGGCACCGTCACGAGACCTCCCCAGGTCGATGGACACGCCGCATCCGGAGAGTCACGGGACGTGTCCAGGGGCCATCCTAAGGCGTACCCGTGGGCTCGTGGGGCCCGCCGACGCACGGACGCCGACAGAGCGGGAAACCGCTTACCAGAGGGCTATTGACGGTCGTCACTGGCTGTCAGTACCGTGATGTGGGCAGCGAGAAAGCGCTTTCCGACCCTCACCGTCCGACAGGGAGCGCCCCCATGCCCCGACACCTCCGTGCGTTCTGCCTGATCCTGCTCGCCATCGCCACAGTGGTGAGCACCACCACCGCCCTGCCCGCCGAGGCCGCCCCGCGCTTCCGGGTGCTGGTCTTCTCCAAGATCACCAACTTCTACCACGACTCGATCCCGGCCGGCATCGCCGCGATCCAGCAGCTCGGCGCCGCCCACAACTTCGAGGTCGTCGCCACCACCGACGCGGCGGCCTTCACCGACGCCAACCTCGCCACCTTCGACGCCCTGGTCTTCAACAACACCAACTCCCTGCCCACCTCGGGTGACCTGCTCAACGCCAGCCAGCGGGCCGCGTTGCAGACGTTCATCCGCAACGGCGGCGGTTGGGCCGGCCTGCACGCCGCCTCGGCCAGCGAACGCGACTGGCCTTGGTACGAGGGCCTGGTCGGCACGATCTTCGACTACCACCCCGACTTCTCGTCCACCGGCGGCACCTTCCCCGGCCGGGTCAAGGTGCTCGACCGGGCGCACCCGTCGACGCGCAACCTGCCGGAGCTCTGGGAGCAGAGCGAGGAGTGGTACAACTGGCGGACCAACCCGACCGGCAACGTGCACACCCTCGCGCAGAT
Source organism: Micromonospora sp. D93 (assembly GCF_018070365.1). Lineage (NCBI taxonomy): Bacteria > Bacillati > Actinomycetota > Actinomycetes > Micromonosporales > Micromonosporaceae > Micromonospora > Micromonospora sp. D93. The sequence continues at coordinate 11,292 of NZ_JAGPXW010000014.1, forward strand.
CAAGGTGCGCGACGGGATCAACGGCCTGGACGAGGGCGTCGACCACGCGTACTCCTGGTGTCAGCGCTACGACGGCGGCCGGTCCTGGTTCACCGCCGGTGGGCACGCCAGTTCCCAGTTCGGCACCCCGACGTTCCTGGAGCACCTGCGCTACGGCATCGAGTGGGCGGCCGGCGCGGTCGCCGGTGACTGCTCGGCCACCAAGACCAGCAACTTCGAACGGGTGGGGCTGGTCACCGAGAACCTGGCCGACCCGTTCGAGCTGGCCGTCGGCCCGGACCGGAAGGTCTACTACATCCAGCGCACGGGCGCGCTCAAGGTGGTCAACTCCGACACCCTCCAGGTCACCACGCTGCTGGACCTCGCCTACACCTCGGCGATGACCGACCAGTCCGACGGGCTGCTCGGGATGACCCTGGACCGCAACTTCGCCAGCAACGGCTGGGTCTACCTGCTCTGGTCCGACAAGACCCTGAAACAGCTCAACCTGTCCCGGTTCACTGTCGCCAACAACAGCGTCGCGCTCTCCTCGGAGAAACGCCTGCTGACCGTCCCCACCTACCGGGGCGAGGGCCGGGCCAACTCGCACATGGGCGGATCGCTGGCCATGGACGGGGCCGGGCGGCTCTACGCGGCGATCGGCGACAACACCGACCCGTTCGCCTCCAGCGGCTACACCCCTGTCGACGAGCGCGCCGGCCGCGCCGCCTGGGACGCCCAGGGCACCGCCGGCAACACCAACGACCTACGCGGAAAGATCCTGCGGATCACCCCACAATCCGACGGTACGTACACCGTGCCGAGCGGCAACCTCTTCCCGGCCGGCACCGCGAGGACCCGGCCGGAGATCTACGCGATGGGTATGCGCAACCCGTTCCGGATCACCATCGAGCCGCAGACCAACGCGGTGCTGGTGGCCGACTACGGCCCGGACGCCCGCGCGGCGGACGCCAACCGTGGTCCGGAGGGGACTGTCGAGTTCAACCGGATCACCAGCGCCGGCAACTTCGGTTGGCCGTACTGCGTGGGCAACAACATCCCGTTCAACGACTACAACTTCGCCACCAACACCTCGGGGGCGAAGTTCAACTGCGCGGCGCCGGTGAACAACTCGCCCAACAACACCGGCCTGAGCACCCTGCCGGCGGCGAAGTCGGCGCTGGTCTGGTACGCGTACTCCGCCTCCACCCAGTTTCCCGAGCTGGGCACCGGCGGTGGCGGGCCGATGAGCGGCCCGGTCTACGACTACGACCCGGCCAACACCCGCACGACGAAGTTCCCCGAGTACTTCGAGGGCAAGTGGATCACCTACGAGCTGACCCGCAGATGGTTCAAGACGCTCTCGATCCACAAGACGGCGCAGACCTTCAGCAACACACGCTTCGGCCCCACCGCCGTGGGTGACCTCCAGTCGATAAACGGGATCTTCGACAACATGAGCTGGATCCAGCCCTTCGAGGCCGAGTTCGGCCCGGACGGTTCGCTCTACGTCATCGACTTCGGCGAGGGCACCGGCAGCGGTCGCGGCGGCAGCAACGCCGGCGCGGGCATCTACCGCATCGACTACGTCGCCAACGGGCGGCCACCGACCGCGAAGATCGCCGCCACCCCGGACAGCGGTCGTACACCACTCGCGGTGACGTTCTCCTCGGCCGGGTCGTCCGCCGGTGACGGGTCGGCGCTCAGCTACGCCTGGGACTTCACCAACGACGGCAGCACCGACTCCACCGCCGCCAACCCGGGCCACACCTACTCGACGGCCGGGAAGCACACCGCCCGGCTGACCATCCGCAACAGCGGCAACGGGTTGACCGCCACCGCGGTGACCGACGTGGTGGTCGGCAACACCCGACCGACGGTGACCATCACCGTGCCCGACGGCGGGTTCTTCGACTTCGGGGACAAGATCCCGTACACGGTGACGGTCACCGACCCGGAGGAGACCACCATCGACTGCGCGAAGGTGACAGTGCAGACGCAGCTCGGTCACGACCAGCACGCCCACCCGCTGGACGTCTACACCGGCTGCTCGGGGCTTCTCGCCACCGAGGCGGACGCCGGTGACGGCCACGGGCCGGGGCAGAACCTCTACACCCTGATCACCGCGCAGTACACCGACGGCGGCGCGGCCGGCGGCGTACCCGCGCTGACCGGCTCGACCCGGGTCCAGTTGCAGCCGAAGAGCAAGGAGGCCGAGCACTTCAGCGCGCAGTCCGGCGTCACTGTCAACGACCGGGCCACCGCCCGCGCCGGCAAGCGGCTCGGCGAGGTCGACCACAACGACTGGGTGGCGTTCGGGCCGGCGGACCTGCGCAACATCGGCTCGGTGACGCTCGGGGTGACCAACGGCGGGCTCGGCGGCACCATCGAACTGCGGACCGGCTCGCCCACCGGCACGCTGATCGGCACGGCAGGCATCGGGTCGACCGGCGGGTGGGACAACCTGGTCTCCCCCACCGTCACGCTGACCAACAAACCCACAGGCACGACGACCCTGTACGCGAAGTTCGTCAACGCCGCCCAGGTCGGTGGCACCCCGGACCTGCTCGCCCTGGACTGGCTACGGTTCAACGGCGCCGGGGTCAAGCAGGAGCCGGGCGGGACGTTGTCCCTGGCCGCCAGCCCGACCGGCGGCACCGCGCCCCTGACCACCACGCTCACCGCCACGGCGACGGCGCCGTCCGGGCAGAGCATCACCGACTACGCGTGGGACTTCGGCGACAACAGCGCCATCACGCACGGGGCCACCCTCCGGTCGACGGCACACAGCTATCCCCGCAAGGGGACCTTCACCGCCCGGGTGACGGTCACCTACACCAGCGGGGAGACCCGCTCGCTCAACCTGACCATAACGGTCACCTGACCGCCGGCCGGTGGCGGGCGGAGATCCACACGCCCGCCACCGGCCCACACCACGCGGTTGGTCACCAAACGGCGTTATGCCCAGACGATCCACTTCACCGGCTCGGTGAGCCGAGTCGTCGGTGCGTCAGACGGTCCCCGACCGTGCCGGTGACGCTGATCGGGAGCCGGCAACGTAGATCTTGGACACTTTCCGTTCTCGCGTAACGGAAACTGTCCAAGATCTACGTTGCGGCGCGGGTAAATCCCGGCAGCCCGAGCCCGCGCGCGCCCGCACCTGACCTGACCGGGGCCACCCTCCGGATGGACGTTGGCAGGTACGACCGCTAGCCGCCGCGGTGCCGTCGGTGACGGAGCGACGGTGGGGCGGTGCACACCGGCACCGCCCCACCGTTCATGACACGGGTTACTGCCAGGAACCCTGTTGGGTGTAGACGAGGTTGCCGGGGACCACAGTGCCGTTGGTGCGGTACTCGGTGTACGCCCAGAAGTCGCCCTCGGCCAGCGGCTTCTTTGGCTTCAGCGTGAAGTTGAAGCCCTGATTGCGCTCTGCCGTGGAGGGCAGCGTCAGCGTGGCACCCGCGTACTTGGCGTTACGGCCGACGATGGCGTAGCCCAGGTCGACATCGACCACCGGGCCACCGGGCACCTGCGCGAAGACGTAGGCGGTGTAGCGCCCCGGCTCGGGCAGGAACTTGTACGCCTGCTCCGCGCTGGTCCAGTACCTGTCACTGCTGTAGATCAGGGTGTCGCCCTTGTACAGGTAGAGGTCAAGGTTCGTGTTCGGGTCCTCGGTGTTGGCTTCGACGATGATGCCGGCAGTGTTCGCTGGCACGGTGAAGTCAACCTTCTTCACGCCGGATGCCTTCGGGTCGAACACCCCGCCGTAGACGCCGGCCGGAATCGAGTACGACTCCCGCTGCATCGGCGTGTACCCGGTGCTGCGACCGGCGAGCGGCCCGGTGAAGCCCGGCTGGACCTGGCCGAACGCACCGTTGGTCATCCGGGCGAATTCCTCGCCGTCGTCGGCGTACGGCCGGGCGGCGATCCCCCACGGACGGGCAGCGACCGGAATCCGGGCGGTGTGGGTCCTGCCGTGCCAGGTGATCGACCCGGTCACGTACCGGTCCCAGGGGGCGCTGCCGCGACGCACGGTGATGGTGACCGTCGCGGACTTGCCGGGCGCCAACGTCACCGACGCGGGTGACACGGTGACCTTCATGCCGGGCAGGCCGGACACCGACGAACGGTACGTTTCCCGCGCCGTGCCCACATTGGTCAGGGTGCGGGTGAGGGTCACCGGCCGGGTGCCGTCGTACTCTCGCAGTGAGATGGCCGGCAGGTTGAGTTCCTTGCCGTCGGGCTCGGCCGTCTCGCTGAACTTGACCAGTTCCGCCGCGGTCGGCTCGATGACCAGTCCCGGGTCGGTGGCCCCGGCCAGGTTGATGAAGCCGCTGCCCTGGTCCAGGGGACTGCTGGTGCCAACGGTGTCGGTGGCGGTGGTGCGCAGCGCCGAGGCGATCCTGCCCGGCGACCAGTCCGGGTGCGTGGCATGCAGGATCGCTGCCGCGCCGGCCACGTACGGCGACGCCATCGAGGTGCCTGAGTACGCGTCGTACTGCCGCCCGAAGTTGCCCGCTGGTGAGACCGCGGCGATGATGTCCGACCCCGGCGCGACCAGGTCGGGCTTGAAGACGCCGAGGGTCACCTTGTCCGGGCCGGTGGAGGAGAAGTCGGCCACGCTGGGTACGCCGGGGACGCTGGAACCGTCACCGCCGGTGCGCACGGACGCCTTCGCGTCGGTGGGGTGGCGCATCAGGTAGTTGAACAACGTGCCGGCCTGCTTCTCGGTCGGCAGGTAGACCACCGGGAAGTTGTAGATGGAGTTGACCCGGTAGTTGCCGACCGGGTCGAACAGCACCATCGCAGCCCCGCCCTTCTCCTTCACCTCGGCGGCGGACGCGAAGGTGTCGGACAGGGCGCAGGCAACCACCTTGCCCTTGATCTTGGCAGCGTCGAGGCTGCCCGGCTCGCAGTACACCGCGCCCAGGTCCGGCGATCCGGCCTGGTCGCCGAAGACCATCGGCAGTGCGTCGCCACCGGGCAACGCGTCCAGTGAGCCGCCGACCAGCTTCGTGCCGTCACCGAGCTTGATGGTCGCCTCGTCGAGGTTCGTCACCGCCGCGCCGACAGTGGTCACCCAGGGTGCCGCGTTGCTGATGGCCCCGCTCACGATGCCGGTGTTGCCCGCCGACGCCGCCACGAACACCCCGGACAGGGTGGCGTTGAGGAAGGCGATGCCGATGGGGGTGTTGGCCTCCCAGTCGCCGAGCTGCGAGCCGATCGAGAAATTGATCACCTGCACGCCGTCGGCGACTGCCGCGTCGATGCCGGCGATGATGTCGGCGTCGTAGCCCATGCCACCCCAGAGCACCTTGTAGACGGCGATCTGGGCGTCCGGGGCCACGCCGGAGACGGGGCCGAAGCGGCGACCGTCGATCGTGACGTTCGAGATCGGCAGACCGGCCGCGGTGGACGCGGTGTGGGTACCGTGTCCGGACGCGTCGCGGGGGGACAGGAACTCACCGTCGGGCACCGAGCCACCGTCGGCGAGCCACGAGTCGGCGAAGTAGCGGGCGCCGACGATCTTGCCGTTGCAGTGCTCGGCCACGAAGGCGACGCCGGTCTGGCAGGTGCCGCGCCAGGTCGCGGGTGCGGGCATCTTCTTGGCGAACGACGCGCTCTCCGGCCAGATGCCGGTGTCCAGGACGCCGATCACCATGCCCGCGCCCGTGCCGGGGCCGGGCTTGGCCGGCCGGCCGGCGAGACCCGTCGCCGCTGGCTTGTCCCCCTCGCCGGAAGCGGCGGCGGGCGGGGTCGCGGCGGGCGGGGTCGCGGTGGGCGGAGGCGTCGGGGTGCCAAGGGCCCGCGAGGCGGTGACGGCGCGGACCCGCTTGTCGGCCCGCAACGTGGTCGCCTGCTGGGCGGTCAGCTTCGCGGAGAACCCGTTGAAGGCGTTGGTGTAGACCGCGTTGACAGTGACACCGGCTGCGGCGGTGACAGCGGTTCGCTGCGCGTCGAGGTGCCGGCGGTACGCCTGCGACGGCGCCGACGTCACGTCCAGCCGGTTGCCCACCGCCGGGCGGGTCCGGGCCAACCCGGACACACCACCGGCGTACGTGGTCAACGGGTCCTCGGCCAGCTCGACGACGTACATGCCGGAGCCGGTTGCCTTCGGCGTGGCCGCACGGTTGCCGCCGGGTCGGCGGTCGGCCCCGTCGGTCAGGGTGACCTTCTGGTCGGACCCGGCGGTGAAGTAGCCGGCGCCGCTGCCGGGTGAACCTGCGGGTGCGGCCGACGCCGTTCCCGCGACACCGGTGGTACCGGTGATCAGGGCGACGACAAGCGTAGGTATCGCCAGTCTTCGCAGCCTGTTGCCGCTCGTGCCTGTAGCCACGAGGCTCCTTTCGGTTGCTCCCTTGTGGAGCTTTGCAATCGATCGCGACCCGCTCATGGGAGCGCTCCCCCACCTAAGCCGCCGACGGTTAATCGTTGGTTTGCACGGTGTTACGGATCGCCGGTGCGTATAAGATCACGTTCCGCCGGCCACGCCTAGATCAAGTTTTCCCGATGCCATGAGAGCAGGGTGAACGCGCCCCGACCGAACCGCTGACCTAGGTCGCGTCTTCGCGATGCCGCCAGAGCAGAGTGCACACCCCGGCCAGGGCCAGCCCGAGCAGCGGGGCGACGCCGACCCCGGCGAGGGTGCAGGCCACCGCGAGCAGCGCCGGCGGCACCCAGCACCAGGCGGGCACGGTCCGCGGGACACGACCGCGCCGACGGGCAGCGGCCTCCACGGCCATCGGCACCACAAGCACCGGCAACGCGGCGGCCAACAGGGTCAGCCAGGGCAGCACCAGGCGGTCGAACCGTGCCACCGCCAGCACCCCGCCGAGCACCGCGACGAGCAGCATCGCCGCCCGCGCCGGCATCCGGGGCGCCAGGCCACGCAACGCCAGGGAGCCGGAGTACGTGGTGGTCAGCGCCGCCGCGAAGACCGCCACCGCGACGAACAGATTCGCGTACGCGGCCAACCCCGACCCGGCGGCCAGCAACGCGACCACGTCGGCCGAGCCGGTACGCAGCCACAGGCCGGCACCGGCGAGCACCCCGAGCAGCGCCGGCCCGATCAGCAGTCCCACACACCAGGCCAGGTCCCGCCGCCGGGCGAGGCCCACGCTGAAGTCCGGTGCGCGCAGCGCGAACACGGCCGCGTACCCGATCAGCGCGCCAGCGTCGGCGAGCCCACCGGCGGCCAGGCGGACCGGCGCACCGGGTGGTGGCAGCACCGTCAGGCACCAGCCGACCAGCACCACCGCGCTGAGCGTGGTGACCACCGCGACCCGGTTGCCGAGCCGGGCCGGCCCCCACGAGACGGCGAGGACCGCCACCTCCAGCAACGCCGGCCCGGCCCAGCCCGGCAGGTGGGTCAGCGCGGCCAGGGAGGCCCCGCCGAGCCCGACGTTGAACCCGTTCCAACCGACCATCGAGACGGCCAGCACCGCCGCCAGCAGCAGACGCGAGGTGTCCCCCAGGTACGCGGGCAGCACAGCGGTCAACGTCCCGCCGTCGCCGAGGGGCCGGTGCAGCCCGATCCGGCCCTGCCCCCAGAGCAGCGCCGCCATCAGCGTCCCACCGACCAGCAGCCCGGCCACCGGCACCGCGCCGCCGTGCCGGGCGGCCATCGCCGCGCCGAGCACAAGCGTGGCGGGCGCGGTGCCGATGCCCAGCCAGGCGCCGACCGCCGCCGGCCACCGCCGTTCGGGGATGTCAGACAACGTGGCGCAGGTAGCCGGCGATCGCCGCGTCGAGCACCTCCGCGCCCGGACGCGCCCACACCTCGGCGGAGAAGACCTCCACCTCGATCGGTCCCACGTAACCGGCCGCGTCGACCGCCTCGCGCAGCCGACGCAGCTCGATGCACCCGTCGCCGGGCAGCGCCCGCCCGAGCAGCACCCCCTCCGGCAGCGGGGTCACCCAGTCGCAGACCTGGAACGCGGCGATCCGGGCGGCGGCCCGCGCGATCTGCGCGTACACCGTGTCGTCCCACCAGACGTGGTACGCGTCCACGACCACGCCGACCACCGCCGGGTCGAACCGCTCGGCGATGTCCAGCGCCTGGCCGAGGGTGGCGATCACGCACCGGTCGGCGGCGAACATCGGGTGCAGCGGCTCGATGTCCAGCCGCACCCCGGCGGCCTCGGCGTGCGGGGCCAGCTCTCCGATCGCGTCGGCGACCCGACGCCGGGCGCCGTCGACGTCCCGGCTGCCGGCCGCCAGACCACCGGACACCAGCACCAGCTCCGGGGCCCCGAGGGCGGCGGCCTCCTCGATGGCCCGCAGGTTCACCGCGCGCCAGTCGTCGGCGGAGAAGAACCCGCCCCGGCACAGCGACGTGACCGCGAGGCCCGCGTCACGGACCAGTTTCGCCGAACGGGCCAACCCGTACTCGGCGACCGGCTCCCGCCACAGGCCGATGCCCGGCACACCGGCCGCCACGCAACCGGCCACCACGTCGGGCAGCGGCCAACGCTGGGCGGTGGCCTGGTTGAACGAGAAACGCGCGAGGCTCATTGCTCCACCCCCGCCACCGTGAAAAAGGCTCGGGCGCGGGCGGCGGCCAGGTCGGCGTCGGGCAGCAGCCCGGCCGCGTCGGCCAGGGTGAGCAGGGTGGCCAGGTGCGCCGGGGACCGGCCGGACTGCGCGCCGCCGACCATCGTGAAGTGGTCCTGGTGGCCGGCCAACCAGGCCAGGAACACGATCCCCGTCTTGTAGTGCCAGGTCGGCGCCGCGAACAGGTGCCGGGCCAGCGGCACGGTCGGCGCGAAGATCTCGTCGTACGCCGTCAGGTCTCCCCGGTCGAGGGCGGCCAGCGCGGCGGCGGCGGCCGGCGCGATTGCCGCGAACACCCCGAGCAGCGCGTCGGAGTGGCCCACCTCGTCACCCCGGATCAGCTCCGGGTAGTGGAAGTCGTCACCTGTGTAGAGACGTACCCCGGCCGGCAGACGGCGGCGCAACGCGATCTCCCGGTCGGCGTCCAGCAGCGACACCTTGATGCCGTCCACCCTGGACTGGTGTGCCTTGATCAGCTCGATGACCGTGTCGGCGGCCAGGTCCAGGTCGACAGCACCCCAGTAACCGGTCAACGCCGGGTCGAACATCGGACCCAGCCAGTGCAGCACCACCGGTTCGTCGGCGGCGCTCAGCAGCTCGTCGTACACCCGCAGGTAGTCCTCCGGGCCGCGCGCGGCGGCGGCGAGGTGCCGGCTGCACATCAGGACCGGTCGGGCGCCGGCCGCGCGGACGTCGTCGAGCTGCTCGGCGTACGCGGCGGTGACCGCCGCCAGGGTTGCCGGGCCGACCGGCAGCTGGTCGGTGCCGACCCCGGCGACGATCCGCCCACCGACCGCGCGAGCCTCGGCGGCACTACGGCGGATCAGCTCCCGGGTGGCCGGATAGTCCAGCCCCATCCCCCGCTGGGCGGTGTCCATCGCCTCGGCGACCCCCAGCCCGTACGACCAGAGGTGCCGCCGAAAGGCGAGGGTGGTGTCCCAGTCCACCGCCGCCGGGGCACCCGGCACGTTCTCCGCGCCCGGGTCGGCGACCACGTGCGCGGCGGCGTACGCGATCCGGCTGGTCGGCGGCGCGTCCGGTGGGGCGAAACCGCCGCCCCCGCCGAGCCGGTGCCGCCGTCCACCGGGCAGCACCACCTCGGCGCTCATGAGCGCAACTCCGGCACCTCGACACGGGCGCCCTCGCGGGCCGCGCGCAGGCCCAGCTCGGCGAGCTGCACCCCGCGCGCGCCGGCCAGGAAGTCCCACCGGAACGGCTCGCCGGCCACGACGTGCCGCAGGTACGCCTCCCACTGCACCTTGAAGCCGTTGTCGAACTCCTCGTTGTCGGGCACCTCGGCCCACTGGGCGCGGAAGTCCTCGGTGGCCGGCAGGTCCGGGTTCCACACCGGCTTCGGGGTGACCGACCGGTGCTGCACCCGGCAGTTGCGCAGGCCGGCGATCGCGCTGCCCTCGGTGCCGTCGACCTGGAACTCCACCAGCTCGTCGCGGTACACCCGCACGGTCCACGACGAGTTGATCTGCGCGATCACCCCGCCGTCGAGTTCGAAGATGCCGTACGCGGCGTCGTCGGCGGTGGCCGCGTAGGTGTGACCGGCCTCGTCGATCCGTTCGGGCACGTGGGTGGCGATCACGCAGGAGACGGCCGTGACCCGACCGAACAGCTCCTCCAGCACGTAGTGCCAGTGCGGGAACATGTCGACCACGATGCCGCCGCCGTCCTCGGCCCGGTAGTTCCACGACGGCCGCTGTGCGGGCTGCCAGTCGCCCTCGAAGACCCAGTACCCAAACTCGCCGCGCACGGAGAGGATCTGGCCGAAGAAGCCGCCGTCGATGAGGCGCTTGAGCTTGCGCAGGCCGGGCAGGAAGAGCTTGTCCTGCACGACACCTGTGCGTAGGCCGGCCGCGTCCGCCGCCCGGGCCAGGTCGAGCGCGGCGGCGGTGTCCTCGGCCAGGGGCTTCTCCGTGTAGATGTGCTTGCCGGCCTCGATGGCCTGCCGGATCGCCTTCTCCCGCTGCTGGGTGACCTGCGCGTCGAAGTAGATCTCGACGTCGTCGCGGGCCAGCGCCGAGGTCAGGTCGGTGGTCCAGTCGGTCAGCCCGTGCCGCTCGGCAAGCTCCCGGAGCTTCGTCTCGTTGCGTCCGACAAGGACCGGTTCCGGCCAGATGGTGGTGCCGTCGGCCAACGCCACACCGCCGGCTTCGCGGATGGCCAGCAGTGACCGGACGAGGTGCTGCCGGTAGCCCATCCGTCCGGTCACGCCGTTGACGATGATGCCGATCGACCTGCGGGTCATGGTGTTCCTTCCGTCGTGCTGGTCGTGCCGATCCGCGTTCAGTGGTTGGCGGCCGCGCTGCCGAGCAACCCACGCAGGTCGGTGGCGAGCCGGTCGAAGCGGGGATCCGACATCACCTGCGCGTAGTCGCGGTGCGCCGGCAGCTCGACCGTGAAGATGCGGATGATCCGGCCGGGCCGGGGACTCATCACCACGACCCGGGTGCCGAGGAAGACCGCCTCGGCGATGGAGTGGGTGACCAGCACCACTGTCGTCCCGGTCTCCCGCCAGATCCGGTGCAGTTCGGCGTTCATCTGCTCCCGGGTCAGCGCGTCCAGGGCGCCGAACGGTTCGTCCATCAGCAGCACCGGCGGGGAGTGCAGCAGGGCGCGGCAGAGCGCCACCCGCTGCTGCATGCCGCCGGACAGCTCGTGTGGCAGCGCCTTCTCGAAGCCGGTCAGGCCGGTCATCTCGATCAGCTCGTCGGCGCGGCGGGCCGCCAGCGCCCGGTCCATGCCGCGCATCTCGGCCTGGAGCAGGATGTTGGCTCGGGCGCCGCGCCACTCCAGCAGCGCGGCCTTCTGGAAGACGAAGCCGATCTCCTTCTGCGGGCCACGAACCGGGCGCTCCAGCAGCGACACCTCGCCGCTGGTCGGTTTGACCAACCCCGCGACGATCTTCAGGAGGGTGGACTTCCCACAACCGGACGGGCCGACGATCGTGACGAACTCGCCCGGCTCGATGTCCAGTGACACGTCGTCCAGGGCGGTGGTCTGCGACCGCCGGGTGGTGAACCGGACGGTCAGCCCGGACATCCCGATGGCGGTGCCGGTGGCTGCCGGCGCGGTGGTCACCGGGTCACCCCTGCGCCGCGTACGAGGAGTCCCAGTACGCGTTGGGCGCCCCCGGGTCCTTCAGCTCGGCGTAGCGGGACATCAGCTCGATGGTCTCGGTCCACTGGGCTTCGGTGTTCACCCCGGGCGGGCCGTCCGCGCCGATCAGCGGCAGGTTGAGCGTCAGCTGCTTGGTGAGGACCTCGGGCGCCGGCTCGTTCTCGGCCAGGGCCGCCATCGCGCTCACCGCACCGGCCGGGTCCCGGGCGGCGTCGGCCCAGGACTTCTGGGTGGCCCGGACGAACTTGCGGACCAGCTCCGGGTCCTTCTGCAGGGTCTGGGTGTTGGCGATCAGACCGGTGCCGAGCAGGTTCATCCCGTAGTCGGCGAAGAGCAGCACGTCGACCTTCTTGCCGGTCTTGCTCTCGATGGTGGGCGCCTGGTCGTGGAAGAAGCCCATGATGGCGTCGACCTTGCCCTCGGCCAGCGCGGCGATCTTGCCGGCGGCGTCGACGTTCACCACCTTGACGTCGTCCTTCTTGACGCCGTTCTTCTCCAGCCAGGCCGGGAAGGTCGCGTAGAGGGCGTCGCCGGGGGTGCCGCCGACGGTCTTGCCCTTGAGGTCTGCCGGCGTCTTGACGTTCTCCTCGGTGAAGAATTCCACCGAGGAGGGTCCCTTCTCCAGGTACGCGCCGAGGCTGCGCACCGGCATCCCGCTGGCCACCGACTTCAGCAGCACCGGGCTGTCCGCCCAGCCGAAGTCGGTCTGCTTCTGGGCGACCTGCTTGACGGTGTTGCCCGAGCCGTTGCCGGGCAGGATCTTCAGGTCGATGCCCTCGGCGGAGTAGTAACCCTTCTGCAGGCCGTAGTAGAAGGGCGCGTGCTCGCCGTAGGGCACCCAGTTCAGGGTGAGGGTGACCTGCTTGCTGCCGTCGGCGTTGGTGCTGCCGGCGGAGTCGTCCCCACCGCAGCCGGTCGCGGCGAGGAGCAGGGCGGCGGTGGCCAGGATGGTGGTGGCGGTGCGTTTCATCGGTGCCTCCGTGATGGGGTCGGTCAGGAGGTGGTGAGGGACACGCCGGCCCGGCGGCTGGCGTGCCACGGAATGAGCAGTGCCTCGGCGATCTCGACCAGGACGAACAGGACGATGCCGATGGCGGACATCAGGATCAGGTCGGCGAACAGCAACGGGGCGTCGAGGTTGCCGTTGGCCAGCAACAGGACGTAGCCGAGCCCTTCGCTGGCGCCGACGAACTCGCCGACCACGGCACCGACCACGGCGAGGGTGACGGCCACCTTCAGGCCGGCCATCAGGTGCGGCAACGCGTTCGGAAAGCGGATCTTGCGGAAGGTGCGCCACGGCCCGGCACCCATCGTGGCGGCGAGGTCGAGCAGCTCCGGGTCGGTGGAGCGCAGCCCGGCGACCCCGGAGATGACCACCGGGAAGAACGCGATGAGCACCGCCAGGATGATCTTCGGGGTGAGACCGAGGCCGAACCAGACCACCAGCAGGGGCGCGATGGCGATCTTCGGGATGACCTGTGCGAACAGGACGATCGGGTAGAGCGCCTTGTCCAGGGTGCGGGAGTAGGCGATGGCGACCGCGGTGACCAGGCCCAACGCGGCGGCCAGCACGAAGCCGAGCACCGTCTCGTAAAGGGTGACAAGGGTGTGCCGGGCCAACTCGGACCACTGGGTGGTCATCGTCTCCCAGACCTGGCCGGGCGTGGGCACCAGGTAGTTCGGGACGTACTCCCGGGCTGCCACGAACCACCAGGCGACGAAGAAGACCGCCAGCACCAGCGCCGGGCGCCAGAGCGAGTCGGCGAAGACCACCGCCCGGCGACCGAGCGTCGGACGCGGTGGGCGGCCACCGCTGGGCGACCGTCGCACCACTGTGGACGAACCCTCGCCGACGGCCTCGGGCGCACCGCTCGCCTGGTCGGCGGCCTGCCGGCCCGCCGTGTCCAAAGAGTTCTCGGTCACGCGGAACCTCCTCGGGGCCCGGCTCGGCGCCCAGGGACCGGGCCGGTCGGCGGATCAGGCAAACGCTTTCCTGGAGCGTAGGCGGCACCCTCACGCCAGGCAAGGCCTTTCCTCGATCTATTCGCCGAGCGGATCACCAAACGGTCCACCCTGGATCGGCGGTGGGATCCGCGCGTCAGCCGCCGGCCGGATACGTGTCGAGGAGGCCGCACATCCCCAACCGGCCGCGCTCGACCGGCTCGTCCACCGCGTACACCCCGGCGTCGCCCAGGTGCCCGGGATCCCCCCGCTCCAGGGCGTCGAGCTGCGCGGCGGTGTCGGCGGCGGCGCGGCCCGCGCCGGCCTCCCACCGCTGCCGCCACCGTGCCAGCAACGGCTGGCGCAGCGCGATCGCGGCGGCGTGGAACGCGGCCAGCGCCGCCGGCCCGCCGGCTCGCAGCGCCTGGAAGCCGGTCACCGCCAGATCCCGCCTGCGGTACGCGGCGCGCACGTCCGCGCCCGGCGCTCCCCCGTCGGGCAACGCCACCGCCGCGGCGTACGCGGCCGGGTCGGCCAGCACCTCCGGTGGGAAGGTCAGCACGGCGTCGCCGGCCTCGGGCAGACCGCTGTTCTGCATGAGCACCACGATGGTCAGCCCACCCCCGTTGACCAGGCGGTGCACGGTGCCCGGCTCGAACCAGACCACCGCACCCGGCCGCAGCGGCGTCTCCCGGAAACCGGCGGTGGTCAGGGTCTGCACCGCGCCCTCGCCGCCGGTCACCACGTACCCCTCGGTGCAGCACAGGTGCACGTGCGGAGTGCCGCCGACCAGGCCGTCCGAGGCCACTGTGTCGTAGACGCCCAGCCGGGACACCCCGATCCCGCCGGGCAGCGGTGCCTGCCGATCAGGCATCGAAGTACTCGTCGGTGTCGTCGGACACGGCCGGGCCTCCCTGCGGGAAAGGGCTTTCTCTGCGGTACGGTGACGCTAGCCGGCACGACGAAACGCCGTCAACAGATCGAGGGGGCGGGCCATGGCGACCCTGTCCGATGTGGCCCGCCGAGCGGGCGTCTCACCCGCCACCGCCTCCCGCGTCATCAACGGCAGCAGCAAGCCGGTCACCGACGAGCTGCGCGAACGGGTGCTCACCGCCGTCGCCGAGTTGCAGTACGTGCCGAACGCGCACGCCCAACTGCTGGCCCGCTCGCACCGCAGCGCGGTCGGCGTGATCGTGCACGACGTCTCCGACCCGTACTTCGCCGAGATCACCCGAGGGCTGCAACGGGTCGCCACAGACCAGGGCCGGCTGCTGATGATCTGCAACAGCTACCGGGACCCGGACCGCGAGTTGGAGTACGTGGAACTGCTGCGCGGCCACCAGGTGGCGGCGCTCATCCTGGCCGGCTCGGGTTACCACGACGAGGCGTTCACCCGTCAGCTCAACGAGAAACTGGCCGCGTACGAGGCCACCGGCGGGCGGGTGGCGGTGATCGGCCGGCACGAGCACTCCGGCGACGCGGTGATGCCGGACAACCGGACCGGCGGCTACCTCGCCGGGCAGGAGTTGTGCGGTCTGGGACACCGGGCGATCGGCGTGGTCGCCGGCCCGCGCATCCTGACCACCACGACCGACCGGCTGGCCGGCCTCCGGCAGGCCCTCACCGAGCAGGGCCGCGAGCTGCCCGAACGGCGCATCCGGTACGCGGAGTTCGACCGCGACGGTGGCGCCGAGGCCACCGCCCGACTGCTCGACGCCGACCCGGAGCTGACCGCGATCGTGGCGCTCAACGACTCGATGGCCATCGGCGCGCTCGCCACCCTGCGCACGCGAGGGTTGGCGGTGCCGCAGCAGATCTCGGTGCTGGGCTTCGACGACATGCCGATCGCCCGGGACGTGACCCCGGCGTTGACCACCGTGCGTCTGCCCCTTGTCGACATGGGTGTGCGGGCGATGTCCCTGGTGCTCGGCGCGGGGGCCCCGACGCCCCGGGTCGAGGTGCTCCCCGCCGAGCTGGTCCGCCGCGACACCGCCGGCCCCGTCCCACTGTCCACCCACGCCACCGCGGGTTCCGCGCCGCGCGCCCGGCGAGGTGACACCGCGCCGTGACCGGCGTCAGCCCTACCCAACGGCCCCTCACCAGCGCCGACGTGGCGTACCTGGTCGGTGCGTCGTTCGGGCCGCGCACCCGGGTCCGGGACGCCGGTCCGCTGACCGGCGGCGGGTACGCGACGGTCTGGTGGGCGCTGCTCGACGACGACCGTCGGGTGGTGCTGAAGCTGGCTCCGCCGGCCGGAACGCCGCTGCTGCGCTACGAGCGCGGGCTCTGCGCCGCCGAGGAGCGGTACTTCCGGCTCGTCGCCGAGCGGGCGCCGCAGGTGCCCGTCCCCCCGGTGCTCTGGCACGGCGCCGACCCGGCGTACGGCGAGTGGTTGGTCACCGCGATGCTGCCCGGCCGGCCGCTGTCCGACCTTGCCACGGACGGTGTCGCGGTCGACGACGGCCCGGCGCGCCACGACCTCGGGGTGGCCCTCGCCGCGTTGCACCGGGTGACAGGTGAGCGGTTCGGGTACGACGGTGACCGGGCCGGCGGGCCGACCTGGCGGGCGGCGTTCACGGCGATGCTCGACGCGCTGCTGGCCGACGCGGCCAACTGGGATGTCCGACTACCGGTGACCGCGGATCGCCTGCACGCGCTGGTGGGGCGGCACGCCGACGTGCTCGACGAGGTACGCCGCCCGGCGCTGCTGCACTTCGACTGCTGGGACGGCAACGTGCTGGCGGCACCCGACCGGGACGGCCGGCTGCGGCTGCGTGGCCTGGTGGACGGCGAGCGCTTCCTCTACGGCGACCCGCTACTGGACCTGGTCTCCCCGCTGCTGTTCCGACGCGTCGAGGACGAGCCGGAGCACCCCCTGCTGCGCGGCTACCGGGCCGCCGCACCCGAGCCGCTGGTGTTGGACGCTTCGGCACGACGCCGGCTCGGTCTCTACCGGTTGCACCTGTACCTGCTGATGACTGTGGAGATGCCCAGCCGCGGGATGACCGCGCGGAGCCATCCCGCGCGGCACGCCCGGCTGGCGGCCCTGCTCGACGAGGAACTCGCGGCCCTCGGCACTCGCTGAACCGAATCTCCGTTGCCGGCGCGGGCCACCGCTCGTAGCCTGCCCTGCGTGCTTATTCGGGAGTTCGTCGACCGGGACTGGTCGCAGGTGTGGCCGATCATCGAGGAGGTGATCCGGGCACAGGAGACCTTCGTCTACGACCCGGCGATGACCGCCGAGCAGTCGTACGGCATGTGGGTCGAGGCGGCGCCGGGGCGGACCGTCGTGGCGGTCGACGGCGAGCGGGTGCTCGGCACCGCGAAGATGGGCACCAACCGGCCCGGGCCGGGCTCGCACGTGTCCACCGCGAGCTTCATGGTCGCCGCCGACGCGCGGGGCCGGGGCGTGGGCACCGCGCTGTGCCGCGACGCTCTGACCTGGGCGCGCCAGCAGGGGTACGCCGGCATGCAGTTCAACGCCGTGGCCGAGAGCAACCGGTCGGCGGTGCGCCTGTACCGGCGGGAGGGCTTCGAGGTGCTCGGCACCGTGCCGGGCGCGTTCCGTCACCCCGCCCTCGGCCGGGTCGGCCTGCACGTCATGTACCAGGAGTTCTGACCCCCACTGCCTGAATCGTTTACGACATCAGCTCGATAGCGTCTCAACCAGCTACGGTGCCGCCGGCCGGGGCCGGGCGCAGTCCGGGCTGCACGGCGGCCGACTCCGTGCCGGCTCGGCGGATCGGGGTGAAGAGGCCGCCGACCGCGACCAGCAGGCACCCCGCGCCCGCCACGAGGGTGACCATCGGAGCGCCGTGCCGGCCGGCGGCCCAGGTCAGCACGACAGCCCCGGCCGGGCCGAGGGCGTAGTGCGTGCTCCAGAACGCCGACGTGACCCGGCCCAGCAGGTGATCGGGGGTGATCTCCTGGCGCAGGGACATCGAACAGATCCCCCCGACGCTGAGACAGCAGAGGTACACCGCTGTCAGCACGGTGACCGCCGGCACGGTGGTGGCGATGCCGACCCCCGACACGGCGAAGCCGCAGATCGCGTGCGCGCCGATCCAGGTGGCGCCGAAGCCGCGACGGCGGCGCAGCGGCGCCACCAGCAGCGCGCCGGCGACCGTGCCCAGCGCCGCCAGGCCGAGCACCGTGCCGACGGTGCCCTCGGAGCCACCGAGGTCGTGCGTGACGTGGTAGATCAGCACGTCGACGAAGCCGTAGGTGAGGAAGATGAAGACCGACAACAGGACGGTCAGCGCGCGCAGCACGGGCTGTCGCCACAGGAACCGCGCCCCGGCCAGGAACTCGGCCAGCGGGCGCTGCCGGGCCACCGCTTCGTCCGCCTGGACGGGACGCAGACGGATGAGCCGTAGGCCGGCCGCCGAGAGCGCGAAGCTCGCCGCGTTGACGGCGATGGCGGTCGCCGGGCCGAAGCGGGCCGCCACCACACCGGCGAGCAGCGGCCCGAGGACGGCCGCCGCCGCGTACGTCGCCTGCAACCGGCCGTTGGCCTCCGTGATCCGGTCCCGGTCGACCAGGTTGCGGACCGCGGTCACGGCGGCGACCTGGAACAACATGCCGGCCGCCTCGCAGATCGGCAGCACGACGAAGAGCAGCCAGACCTGCGGGCCGGCGAGCCACGCCAGTGGCACCAGGCCGTAGAGCACCAGCCGGGTCAGATCGGCCACGATCATCAGGGTGCGGCGGTCGTACCTGTCGACCAGCACCCCGCCGAAGATCCCGGCGACGACGGACGCCGCGCCCGCGACGGCGGTGAGCAGGCCCATCTGCGCCACCGACCCGGTCGCCTGGAGCACCAGCAGCGGCACCGCCAGGTAGGCGAACGAGTCGCCCGCCGCCGAGAGCGACTGCGCGACCCAGTACGTGCCGAAGGTCCGGTCCCGCCAGAGCGGAGCCCGACCAGCGGCGGCAGATCGGCTCATCGCGCCAAGGGTAGTGAACTCGCCCTTCCGACGCTGGCCGTGCTCAGCCCTTGCGCAGCGGAGCGAGCGCGGTGCTCCAGGCGACCACCTGGTCGAGCGTGGCGGTCAGCGAGTCCTTGTGGAACTGGTTGGGCTTGAAGACGCTGAAGTTCTCGAAGTCGGTGAAGAGCGACAGCGCGACCTGCGAGCGCACGTCGGCCATCTGCAGCTCACCGGAGATCAGACGCAGGTGCTCCACGGCGCGCGTTCCGCCCACCGAGCCGTAGCTGACGAAGCCGACGGCCTTGTTGTTCCACTCGGCGTAGAGAAAGTCGATAGCGTTCTTCAGGGCGCCGGAGGTCGAGTGGTTGTACTCGGGGGTGACCATGATGAACCCGTCGAACGACGCGATCGTCTCGGCCCACCGCTTGGTGTGCGGCTGGCTGTACTGGCCCATCGAGGGCGGGTACGCCTCGTCGAGGTGCGGCAGCTGGTAGTCGAGTAGGTCGATCAGCTCGTACTCCGCGTCGGAGCGCTGCTTGGCGATCTCGAGCACCCAGCGGGCGACGGCCTCGCCGTTACGCCCCGGGCGGGTGCTTCCGAGGATGATCCCGATCCTGGTCATGTGTGGCGCCTTTCAGAGGTCCTTGCCTGACGACGGGAACGCTAACCGGTGCTTGATTGGTCAAGCAAATACATGGTCCGTGGGCATGGTCACACGGAGGGTGAGAACTTGCTCAGTCAAACAAGTATGGTATGGGGATGTCCAACCCCTCCGCAGCGACTCCGCAACCTCTCACCACTGATGAGGAATCCCTGGTCCGCGCCCTGGGCCAGGTCATGCACGTCCTGCCCCGCGCGATCGACGCGGACATGGTCGGTGACCGTCAGCTGCCACTCACCGAGTACACCGCGCTGATGAACCTGTCCGAGACGCCGGGCCGGCGGATGCGCATGAACGAGCTCGCCGCGCTCTGCCACCTCTCACTCAGCGGCATGACCCGCACGATCATCCGGCTGGAGACGCAGGGCCTGGTCCGGCGGGAGCGGTGCGAGGAGGACGCGCGCGGCTGGAACGCCGTCCTCACCGACGCGGGCTTCACGCGCCTGGAGGAGTCCTGGCCCAGTCACCTGGCCGCCGTACGCCGCCGGTTCCTCCAGCACTTCGAGGGCTTCGACCTCGCGGAACTGGCCCGCGCGTTCCAGCGGGCCGGCACGGCCGAGACGACCGACTGAGCCGCCGCCGGGGTGCGCGAGGCACCCCGGCGGCGGCCGGCCGCACAGTCAGCGCAGGCCGAACGCTCGGGTGATGCTCTGGCTCACGGTGTTGCCGGCGGTGTCCCGCGCGGTGGAGCGCAGGCTCACGAAGCCGGCCTTCGCCGGTGCGGCCAACGAGGTACGCCAGCCGTCGCCGTGCCGGGTCAGCCGCTGCTTCTGCCAGGTCGCCCCGTCGTCGTAGGACACCTCGACGGTTACCGCGCCGATCGTGCCCCTGACGTCGGGCAGGTGCGAGGCGACAACGGTCAGCGGCGCACGCCGCGAGGCAGTGCCGGCGGAGTCGATGGCCACCTGGTAGTCCAGCTGGATCATCGGCAGCACCTCGGCCGATTCCTCCCCGGTGACCGCCGAGCGGAAGCCCCACTCGGTGCGGGTCTGCCGGGAGTACGGGTTGGTCCAGGCGGCCCTGTCGTTCTCCACCACCAGCCGGTACGGCAGTCGCTGAGACGCCAGCCCGGAGACCTGGAGGTACTCGGCGTTACCCCAGTTCAGCTCCTTGTCACCCTGGTAGAGGGTGGTGCGGTTGACCATGTCGTAGTTGGCGTACGCCTCACCGATGTGGCCGCCGCCGTCGCCCCATCCGGGCGCGGGCAGGTAGACGGTGTCGAGATACCGGACCGGCACGTAGTTCCCGCCCATCCGGGGCCGCTGGATCGGCCCGAACCAGGTGACGGCGCTCGGCCTACCCGCCGGGTACGCGGTGACCGCCTGCAGGTGCTGGCCGGTCTCGCCGGCGATGAACGCGTCGTCGATCCACCGCTGGTCGGCGCTCACCCAGTCGGTTCGCCGGCCCTGCGCCGGGGCCGGCTCCTGGTTGCTCGACGCCCAGCCGCGCCAGACGTCGGTGCGGAACTCCAGCGCCTTGCCCTGCCGGTAGTTACGGAACTCCACGTCGACCCGGGCCAACTGCCGCTTCGTGGGCCGGTAGGTCGGATCGGCCGGCACGGTGCCGGTCCAGTGGTGCGCCACGTCGTACAGGTAGGTGGTCTCCGGGTGCGACTCGACGGTGAGTCGCACCGCGCCGTGCTCCAGCGCGGCGATGAGCTGCCCACCCTCGTCCGCGCCGAGCGTGGCCACGGTCACCGGAGCCGGGCTCGCCGGGCTCCACGGGGCCTCGTCCCACGGCTGGAGCCGGCCCACGCCGTCGTTGACCACCAGCAGCAGCTTCGCCCCGGCCGCGGCGGCGGCCTGCGCCTGGGTGGCGATGTCCACGCTGTCACTGCGGCGCACCACCACGGCCCGGTCCCGGACCGGCCGCTTGGCCAGCCCCGTCGCCGACGTGTCGGCGACGTAGACCGCGTCCAGTTGGCGACGACCGGCCGGCAGCGCCGGGGTCGCCCGCTTCACCAACAGATCGTCGTACGAGCGACCGCCCGCCGAGACGGTCAGGGCCGGCTGCTCCAGCCGCCACCGGGCGCCGAACTCGAACTCGCCGTCGGTGACCGGACGGCTCGTGGGCAACGCCCACATGCTGTCGTACGAGTCGTCGGGCAGCACCTGACTCTCGGTGAGACCGTTCTTCGTGGACCTGTGGATGTCCATCCGCAGCGCGCTGGCGGTGGCCTCCTGCGGCACCCGGGCCTGCACCTGTCGGGCGGCGCGGGCGTCCAGGGTGACGGTGCGGTCCCGGTCCAGGTTGACGTCGGTGAAGCTGAGCATCGCCATGCCCTTGGAGTGCGGCCCGTGCGCGCCGCGGACGTCGGCGGAGATCCAACCGTTCCAACTCGCCACCGGCAGCCGCAGCGTCGCGGTGCCGCTCTCGGGTAGGTCCACGGCGGTGAACAGGGTGTCGGTGGTGAGGATGACCTTGCCGACGAGCGGCTTGCCGTCCCGGTCCTTGGCGACCAGCGTCAGGTTCTGCCGCTGGCCCTCCTTGCCGGCGCCGACCAGGGTGCGACCGCGCACCGCACCGGCGTCGTCGGTGGCGACGATCATGCCGCTGACCTGCTTCTCCGCCGGCAGCTTGTCGTACGCGGCGGTCACCGTCACGGTGGCGGTGCCACCCGCCGGCACGGTGACCCGGTCGGCGGAGAGCGCGAACAGGCCGGCCGGCGCGGTGGCCGCGTCGAGGGCCAGCCTCAGGGCGACCGGCGCGCTGCCGACGTTGGTGTAGGTGACCGTGCGGTCGACGATCATGCCCGACTGCTGAGGCCACGCCTGGAAGCCGGAGTAGGCGCTCGGGGTGGCGAAGACGGTGGCGTGCACGGCGGCGACCGCGTCGACCCGACCGGCGCCCGCCTGGTACGGGGTGTACTCGGAGGTGGCCTTGACCGTGCTGACCAGCGCTTCCTTGATCCGCTGACCGGTCCACTCCGGGTGGGCGGCGGCGACCAGCGCGGCCGTCCCGGCCACGTGCGGGGTGGCCATCGACGTGCCGCTCATCAGCGTGTAGTCCCCGGAGCCGCCCCGCACGAGGTGGGAGCGGGCCGCCAGGATGTCCACGCCGGGGGCGGTGATCTCGGGCTTCAGCCCGCCGTCGCCGGCGCGTGGTCCCTGGCTGGAGAAGTCGGCGAGGTGGTCGGTGTTGTCGACGGCGCCCACGGTAAGCGCGGAGTTGGCGGCACCCGGGCTGCCGATGGTTGCCGGGCCGCTGTTGCCGGCGGCGATCACGAAGAGGGCACCGGTCTCGGCGCTGAGTCGGTCGACGGCCTGGCTCATCGGGTCGCTGCCGTCGGTGGCCTCACCGCCCAGGCTCATGCTGACCACCCGGGCCTTCTGCTCGCGGGCCGCCCACTCCATGCCGGCGATGATCCACGAGTCCTGTCCGCTGCCCTCGCTGTTGAGCACCTTGCCGATGTGCAGCCGTGCGCCGGGGGCGACGCCCCGCTCGGCGCCACCGGACGCGGCGCCGGTGCCGGCGATCGTCGAGGCGACGTGCGTGCCGTGGCCCTTGTAGTCGAGGATGTCGGGCTCCTCGGGCACGAAACTGCTGGACTCGGCGATCTGGCCGACGAGGTCCGGGTGTTCGGCGTCCGCCCCGGAGTCGAGCACCGCGACGTCGACACCGGTGGCGGTGTTGCCCTCGGCCCACAGCTTCGGGGCGCCGATCTGCGCGGTGGACTCGGCCAGGTCCGCGTGCACCCGGCCGTCCAGCCAGACCTTCGCGATGCCGTTGGCCAGGGTCGGGGCGTCGCCGGTACGACGGGTCGAGCCGGCCGTGAGCGCCGTCCAGAACCGGTCGGCGGTGGCGCGCTGGCGAGTCAGCGCCGCGCCCTGCACGCTGTCCAACTGGCGGACCAGCTCGGCGCCGTCCACGGCAGGGCGGGTGCGGTTGCGGGCCGCCGCGTCGGTCATCGTGACGATCAGCGGAAGCGCGTCGGTGTGCGCGTCGTCGTAGCCGTCGGCGATGAGGTCGGTGACGTTGAACAGTTGCCGGTCCAGCACACCGCCTGTGACATAGGACAGTGCCGCGTCCGGGTAGACGTAGGTGTCGCCGTCACGCACGGTGCGGTGGAAGCTCGGGGTGCTGCCGTCCGGCCGGCGCACAGTCGACACCGTGCTGCCGTCCGCCGCGGTGGTGACCGTGACCGTGTCACCGGTGATCAGGGTGACGGTGGACGCGCGTCCGGCGGCGGCCGGGGGTTGGCCCGCCGGGCGGTCGGGAATGTTCGGCGGGGCGGCGGCCGCTCCCGCGCCGGGTGGGGTGAACCCGGCCGCCAGGGTGAGGGCGGCGCCGAGGGCGATCAGCCCGGATCGGCGGCGCCGGTGAGACAGAGCCACGATGACCTCTTTGTGTCGAGAAGTGGTACGCACCACAGCATCGACGCAGAGCCCAGCCCAACCGCGCCCCCACCCCCGACGCACTTACGCCATGGCACAACCCCGCCACCCACCCCGACCCTCCCGCCCTCTCCCCCACCGCCCCGCGCCGATCTTGCACTTTCTGTCCCGACCAAAGTCGCGAATCAGGACACATCGACAACAGTAAGTGCAAGATCGACGCGGCGGGGCGGGAGGGCCGGGGCGAGGGGTTACGGGGTGGGGCGGGTTAGGTTGGCTAGGGCGTCCAGCTGGGTGGGGTCGGAGAGGGCGGAGCCGACGGCCACCACGCGTACGCCCGCTTGCAGGAACGCTCCCGCGTTGCCCGCGTCGAGGCCGCCGGTCGCGACGAAGCGCAACTGCGGCAGCGGGCCGGCCACGGCCTTGAACCAGGCTGGCCCGAGGGAGATCGCGGGGAACGCCTTGAGCCAGGTGAGGCCGTGCAGCAGTGCCTGCTGGGCCTCGGTGGGGGTGGCCACACCGGGCAGGTGCGGCAGGCCACGCGCGGCGGCGGCGTCGGCGACCGCGAGGTCCAGGCCGGGGGCGACGGTGAACCGGGCGCCCGCGTCGGCCGCCGCGGCGACCTGTTCGACGTCGAGCACGGTTCCGGCGCCGACGATCCGGTCGCGCTCGGCCCCCGCCTCGACGGCGGCCTTCAGCGCCGGCACCGCGTCGGCGGTGGCCACCGGAACCTCCACCACGTCGATGCCGAGGTCCCAGGCACGCTCGGCGAGCCGAACGGTCTCGGCGACCGGCAGGCCGCGCAGGATCGCCATCACCCGGGCACCGCCGAAGATGTGGTCGAAGTCCGGTGTGGTCATGGTGCACTCCATCCGAGGTCGCGGTGAAACTGTTACTGCCGGCCGAGGGTCCGACTCAGGTCGTCGTCGCCACGTCGGTCAGGTCGAGCGGCGACCAGGCGTCGGCGGGGGCGTCGATCAGCTTCTCGAACCAGACCCATGGCGGGACCGGGGCGTTGTCGCCGCTGCTGGTCAACGCCTGTGCCGCGACGAGGTGGCCGAGGCGCAACCGCCGTACGGGGTCGAGGCCGCGGAGCAGCCCGGCCAGGTAGCCGGCGGCGAACGCGTCTCCGGCGCCGACCGGCTCCACCACCGTCACCCGGGGTGCGGGTACGAAGACCGCTTCGGCATCGCGGACCAGTGCCGTGGCGCCGACCGCGCCGTCCTTGACCACCACGGTCTGCGGAGCGGGCAACAGCTCACGTACGGCCGCCGGGTCGGTGGCGCCCCAGAGGGTTTCCGCCTCGTCCTGCCCGACGAAGACGAGGTCGCAACGGTTGGCGAGGTCGCGCAGCACCGGCGCGGCCTGCTCGGCGGGCCAGAGCCGGGCCCGGTGGTTGACGTCGAAGCTGACCAGCGCGTCCGCCAGCGGCCGGTCGGTCACCGCGTGCTCGACCAGCGCCCGGCAGGAGGCGGACAGCGCCGCTGTGATCCCGGACAGGTGCAGCACCCGGGCACCGGCCAACGCCGGATCGGCCAGCGTGGCGGGGTCCATCCGGGCG
Source organism: Micromonospora sp. D93 (assembly GCF_018070365.1). Classification (NCBI taxonomy): domain Bacteria; kingdom Bacillati; phylum Actinomycetota; class Actinomycetes; order Micromonosporales; family Micromonosporaceae; genus Micromonospora; species Micromonospora sp. D93. Next base: position 36,381 of record NZ_JAGPXW010000014.1, read on the forward strand.
GCGGCCGACCCGGCACGGTAGTAGTGCACTGCGGTCCCCTCCGGGCCCGGGTCCTTGACGTACAGACCGGTGGGGGCGGCCGGGTCCACGCACACCTGGTCGACGCGGACGCCGGCGGCGGCGACGTGCCGGACGACGGCACGGCCGAAGGGGTCGTCGCCGACCCGGCTCACCCAGGTCGTCAGGTGTCCCAGGCGGGCCAGGTAACCGGCCACGTTGGACTCGGCCCCGCCGACCGAGACGGCGACCCGTTCGGCGTGCTCCAGCGGCTCACCGGGCGCGGGGCAGAGCACCACCATCGTCTCCCCCACCGCGGCCACCTCGATCGACGGAAGGCCGGCCGGGGCGCTCGCCTGCTCAGGTCGGGGGGCGGTCGACATCGGGCACACGTCCTCGCGGCGGGGGTGCTGGGCGTCGCCGAGCCTAGGTGCCCCGCGCAGGACGGGCAACCCGTCGTACGTCACACCTCTGCGGTCAGGGCAACGTCAGCCCGTACGCGGCCAGCACCTCCGCGATCGGCTGGTAGTAGGTGGTGCCGCCGGCGGTGCAGTTGCCGGTGCCGCCGGAGAGGATGCCGATGATCCTGCCGGTGGAGGCCACGTAGAGCGGTCCGCCGCTGTCCCCCGGCTCGGCGCAGATGTTGGTGCGGATCAGGCCGTAGATCACGCCGGTGGCGTAGTTGACGGTCTGGTTCAGACCGGTGACCGTGCCGCAGCGCACGCCTGTGGTGCTACCGCTGCGGCACACCGCCTGACCGATGTACGCGTTGCCGGGGCCATTGATGGGCAGCAGGCCGGGATGGGTGTAGACCGCGCTCGGGTGGGCGATCCGACCGGTGTAGCGGATCAGCCCGTAGTCGTTGGTGGGGTAGCTGGTGGCGGTGCGGGTGCCGAGCACTGTGGTCTGGGCGCTGTCGGCGTACCAGGTGGCGGCGGCGGTGGTGCAGTGACCTGCGGTGATCACGTAGTAGGTGCTGCCGCTTCGCGCGTTCGCGCCGAGCGAGCAACGCGCGCCACCGCCGCCGTAGATGCCCTGCCCGCCGGCGATCAGGGGACGCAGCGTTCCGGGTTCGCGGCGCAGCAGCACGCCGGCCCGGTCGGCCACCGCCCGCAGCGCGGCCAACTCGCCGGGGGCCACGGTGTCGTCGACGGTGAGGGTCATCCGGCCGGTGGCGGGGTCGAGACCCCAGGCGGTGCCCGCCGTGCGTACCCCGGTCAGCAGGGCCGCCGGGTCGGCGGCGGGCGCGGCGGCCCGGTCGGGGACCGCGGCCTGCGCCGCGCCGGGCGCGACGAGCAGCAGGACGGTCAGGACGAGGGCGGCCAGCGGGGAGCGGCGCATCCGAACCTCCGGGGAGATCGAGATTTATGGATGCGGTAAAGCATCGCCCGGCGTCCGACGCCGTGGCAACCTCCGGCCGCCCTCTTCGCCGCCCGGCGGGAATCACCGATCCGGGGACGGCCCGTGTCGGGGCCACCGATAATCCTCGGAGACACGGCGGGAGGCCGGGCATGACCACCGGAGGCACCGCGGCGCTGGTACGCCGGCCGGACGGTTCGACGCGGGCCACGCTGCTGGAGTTGCTCTTCGACGTGGTCTTCGTGGCCTCGCTCGCGCTGACCTCGACCCTGCTCGCGCAGCGCCACGACACCTCCGGCGCCGCGATGGTCCTGCTGATGTTGACCGCGATCTGGTGGACCTGGTCGGTCACCTCCACCACCACCGAGTTCTACGACCCGCAGCAGCGCCCCATCCAGGCCATCCTGATGATCGCCATGGTCGGTTCGGTGGGGATGGCGGCATCGTTGCCGATGGTGTCCGACGGGCACGCGATGGTCTTCGCCATGTCCTACGTCGGCACGCACGTGATCCGCGGCATCATCCTGATCACGACGTTGCGCCAACAGCATCATCGGCTGGCCATGATCCGCGCCACGCGATTCCTCTTCTGGTTCGTGGTGTCCGGTGTCTTCTGGATCACCGGCGCGGTGTCCGGCACGGTGAACTGGACCCTCTGGACCATCGCCATCACGATCGACCTGCTCTCCGCGGCGGCCCGCTACCCCACGCCCTGGCTGGGACGGGTGCCCGTCGACCAGTACGAGCGGACCACCGCACATCTGGCCGAGCGATACCAGCAATTCATCATCCTGGCCCTCGGCGACATCATCCTGGTGCCCACGCTGCAGGTCAGCCGGGGCCCGCTGGCCGGGCTCCGGGTCGCGGCGCTGATCTGCGCGTTCGCCATCATGCTGCTGCTCTGGCAGGTCTACGTCTTCCGGGCCGGCGAGTTGCTGGAGGCCGGGGCCGGGCCGAAGTCGGGCCGGCCAACCCGGGTGGCTCCGTACACCCACCTGGTGATGCTGGCCGGCGTGGTCGGCACGTCCGCCTCGTTCGATCTGGTCGTCACCCGGCCGACCGGCACGACGCCGGTCGGGTGGCTGTTACTGATCATGGGCGGTCCGGCGCTGTTCGTGATCGGCCGCGCCCTGTTCACCCTGCTGGTGTCCATGCTCGTGCCATGGCGGCGAATGCTCTGCCTCCCCCTGCCCCTGCTGACGCTGCCGTGGGCCGGCCGCTGGCCGCCGCTGCTGGTCACCACGGTCGTGGCGCTCACGCTGGCGGCGCACATTCTGGTTCCCGGAGCGGCCCGGGAGACCACGCCGGGCCTACGGCTGCGGCAACCCGACGACTGACCCGGCCTGTTCAGGCGACGTGTCGAGCGGCCCACTCGGCGAGGTCCCGGGCGCACGCGTCCACCGACTCCTGCCAGGTGCGGGCCGCGCCCTCCCCCGCCTCGTCGCTGACCTGCTTGACCAGCCGGCACGGCACGCCGGCCTGCGCGGCGGCCCAGGCCACCGCGTACCCCTCCATGTCGACCAGGTCGGCACGCTGCGCCAACCGGTCCCGCTCCGCGTCGTCGGCCACGAAGGTGTCACCGGTGGCCAGCACCGCACCCTCGGCGGCCAGCGACAGCGGCGCCCCGTAGGTCTCGCCGGTGAGCGTGCGCAGCAGCTCGGTGTCCAGATCGTGCTGAAGGACTGTGGCGACCTCGTGGATACCGGCCCACCCCGGGCGCAACGCCCCGGCGGTACCCAGGTTGAGCAGCAGGGCGGGACGCGGCCCGGCGGCCAGCACCGCGGCCACCGCGCTGGCGGCGTTCACCTTGCCCATGCCGGTGAGCAGGACCGGCAGCTCGGGCGGCAGGTAGCGGGCCTCCTCGCCGACGGCGAGCACCACCAACGGGCGATCGGCGCGGACCATACCTCGAAGATTCACCGGAGCATCGTACGAGTCGGCTGCTCGGCCCTCGACGTCAGTCGTCGGTGAAGCGGTACAGCACGAAGTCCTTCTCCGCGCCACAGGCGATCACGTGGGTGTTCCACGAGCAGGACGAGCTACGCACGTCCTTCAGCTCGCCCAACTCGTCGACCTTCCCGGACTCGGCCCACACGCCGGCCAGCACCCGGTTGTCCGCGACCACGCTTGGCGCCTTGGCGAAGACCAGCAGGTTGCCCGCGTCCAGGCGGACCGCCACCCCGCCCCGGTCGCGCAGCACCGGCTTGCCGGCGGCGTCGAAGACGGTGACTGTCGGCTCCGGGGACTCCCGCTGGGCGAGCAGCTGCTCACCCAGTGGGAGGAGGCCGGTCACCCCCGGCGCCGACCAGCGGATCACGCCCTCACCCTCGGTGGCCGCCACCACCTCGGTGCGCGCGACGTCATTGTTCGGCACCTGCAACAGGCACGCCCGTCGGGTGCCGCAGGCCACCAACTCCTTCGGGCGGTACTCGTCGTTCCCGGACCGGTGCAGCACCACCGGCTCGGCGTCGGAACCCAGGTCGTACGCGAGCAACTGGTAACCACCCTCGTTGGCGGCCACGTACAGGCGGTCCTCGTGGGCGACCACCAGGTCGTCGAGGTCGGCGACGCTGCCCCACTGGCGCAGCACACGACCGGAGGCCATGTCGAGCAGCCGCACCGACCGGTCCGCACCCACCTGCACGAGTCGGCGCCCCTTGCCCGTCCACGGGTCGCGGGGCCTACCGTCGAGGAAGGCCGGCCCGCCCGCCGCCGCGTCGCTGCCCACCGGCCGGACCACGGTACGGGCTCCGGCGTACTGGTCACGGGGGTTGGGCTCGGTCCACCTCGTCGAGCCGTTGCTCAGACGCAGGCCGACCAGTTGATCCCCGGCCCGGTCCACCAGCACCGCTGTGTCGTCGCCGACGTACAGCTCGTCGTCACCGCGCAGGTCGCGCTGCCAGCGCTGCTCGCCCGTACGGCCGTCGAGCACGGCCAGCGGTCGGAGAGTGCTGTCGCCCGGCGCGTCGGCGAGGACCGCGAGCGCCCCGGGAACGGCGATGATCGCCTCCCAGTCGTCGGCCCGCACGTCGGTGGGCCTGCGCCACAGCTCGTCGCCGCTGACCGCGTCGACGGCCACCACCTCCAGCCGGTCGTCGGGCAGCGGGAACGCCAGGTAGGCCCGATCGTCGAGCACCGCCGTCCACATGCCGACCGGCCGTTCGGCGCCGGCCGACGGCCGGGACAGCTCGCGCAGCGAGTCGAACGCCAGATCCGGGTAGCGGTCCCGGGTCAGGTAGAGCGTCGCGGCGGTGGCCACCCCGGCCAGGGCCAGCACCGCGCCGAGCAGCACCCAGCGCGCCCGCCGCCAGCGGGGCCCGCCGCCCGTCGGGGTCGGGGTGGCGCCGGCCAGACCCGGCCCGGGGGGCGGGCCCACCGGCGGGGCCGATCCCGGCCAGCGCTGCGACGGTACGACCGGGGCGGGGGCTCCGGCCGGCGCGAGCGGGCTCACCGGAGCCGGCGCGGGTGGTGCGAGCTGCGGTCCCGCGTACGCCGGGGCGGGTAGCGGCTTGCGCAGCGGCAGGTCGGTCAGGGCGCCCTCGGCCACCGGCAACTCGGGCTGGTCCAGCACCGTCGGCGCGATCCCCAGCTCGGCGTGCAGCATGCGGGCCACCAGCGGGATCCGCGACGACCCGCCCACGAGGAACAGCCCGTCGAGCTGTTCGGGGCTGAGGCCGGCGGCGGCGATGACCTCGCGGGCCCGCTGCACCGCCCGGCGCAGCAGCGGCGTGGCCACCCCCTCGACGTCCGCCCGGGTCAGCTGGATCGTCTCGGCCACTCCCGGCACCGCCACCGGGGCGACAGCGGATCGGGACAGCGTCTCCTTCGCACCTCGTACCTCGTCCCAGAGCCGAACCTGGTCGCGGCGCTGCGCCGGATCCGCCGGTCGGGTGAGCCGGGCCCACTGCGCGGCATGCCGCTCACCTACCAACTCGCCGACCCGCCGCACCAGCGCGGCGTCGAGGTCCAACCCGCCCAGGTCGGGCAGGCCACCGTCGGCGACCACGCTGAAGCCGGAGTCACCCCAGGGGTCCGCGCCCTCGTTGCGCAGCACCGCGACGTCGAGCGTCCCGCCACCGAAGTCGAACACCGCGATCGCCCCGCCGACCGGCACCGGACGGTGCAGCACCTGCGTGTAGTAGCGGGCGGCGGCCACCGGCTCCCGCAGCAGCCGGGTGCCCGGCGGCGTCGGCCCGGCGAGGGTGTGCTCGGCCGCCTGCGGCCAGCCCGCCCGCAGCAGCGCGTCGGCGAGAACCTGCCGCCGCGTCGCGTCCCAGGCGGCCGGGCAGGTGACCACGGCCGGGGGCAGGAAACCCACAGCGCCCACAGCGGTCCGCGCGACCGCCGCCAGCACCGCGGCGAGCAGGTCGGCCGGCGGGTATGCGCGGTCGCCGAGCCGCACGGTCGGCTCGTCCACCCGACGCTTCGGGTTCGCCTCGAACCGGGCCGGGTCGGCCTGCGCCAACCGCCGGGCGTCCCAGCCGGTGTGCAGGGTGCCGTCCGGGTCGGCGTAGACAGCGGAAGGGCTGAGCGGTTGACCGTCCATCAGCAGCGGACGGGTTCGCCCGTCCGGCCAGCGCAGCACCGCGACCGTGTTGGACGTACCGAGGTCGACGCCGAGAGCGAAACCCTCGTGCTGGCCTGCCATTGCCCGATACCTCCGCGCCGACGAGGGGAACTCGACCCCGCATCGTACGCAGGCCCCGCCGCACTGCTGATCACTCGGTCCGGGGTGGCCGGTGGCGTCCGCTCAGTGGGTGGAGTGGACGCCCACCACCTCGTCCTCGCTGGTCTCCCCGGTCAGCTGGAAGCCGAGCTTCAGGTAGAACCGCTCCGGACCGTCCGGCCCCGGCTCCCACGTCGTGTAGACGTGGTCGTGTCCACGTCGGCGGGCCTCGTCGCGGACGGCCTGCACGGCGAAGCGGCCGTACCCCCGGCCCTGGTGCTCGGCGGCGATGTTCAGCCGCCACAGCCCCGAGCGCCTGTCGTCCGACTGGGCCGGATCCCACACGATGTCGAAGAAGCCCATCAGGAAGCCGACGATCTCGTCATCCTCGACGATCAGACGCGGCCACGCGATCTCGGGCTGCGCGTATGCCTCGGCCAGGGACCAGGCGACGGGGGACGAGAACTTCTCCTGGTCGGGCCGCACGCTCACCCGGCATGCGGCTTCCACGTTGTCCTTAGTGACTTTCACCAGTCGCGGCACGCCGGCCACCCTACCGAGCGGGGCCGCGCAACAGGCCGTCGAGCAGCCCGCGCAGGCGGCGTGTGGGCCGGCGTGGGCCCCGATCGGCGGGCGGGTCGGCGGGGCAGCGGGTGGAGAGGGCGTAGCGGAGCAGGACCACGTCGCCGATCTGCCGGGCCTCGGCCAGGCGGGCGCGGCGACCGGGGTGCCAGGGGAAGCGACCCTCGCCGACGAACCGGGGCGCCCGCCCGTCACCGACGAAGAACGGGGCGACCACCAGGTGCAGTTCGTCGGCGAGACCGGCGGCGAGGAACTGGGCGTGCACCGTCCCGCCGCCCTCCACCATCAACCGCTGTACGCCCCGCGCGGCCAGGTCGGTCAGCAGCCACTCCGGGTCGACGGGCTCACCCGCGTCGATCACGGTGGCCAGCTGGCCGACCCGTTCCTGGGTCTTCTCCAGCGCGCCGGTGGCGCAGTAGACGAGCCGAGCCGCGTCACCGGCGGTGAAGAAGCGGGCGGTCGGGTCGAGGTCACCCCGGGCGGTCAGGGTGACCTTGGTGGGCGAGGCGGGTCGACCGGCCGCCACCCGCTCGGCCCGGCGGTTCGGAGAGCGCACCAGCAACCGAGGGTCGTCCCGCCGGACGGTACCGGCGCCGACCAGGATGGCATCGCAGCTGGCCCGGACCTCGTCGACGCGATCCAGGTCCTCGTCGTTGGACAGCAGTAACCGCTGCTCGGAGGCGTCGTCGATGTACCCGTCGATGGAGGTGGCACAACTCAGCAGCACGTACGGCCGCGTCGGCTCCGGCCGCCGACTCATCGGGAGACGGGCCGCTCAGGAGTACGACCCGCGAGCGCATCCGCCGCCTCGACCTCCGCCGCCTTGGCCGCCTTCGCCGCCAGGTACTCGGCGTTGGCCGGGGAGAGGAAGACGCTGGTGAGCACCCGTTCGGCCACGTCCACGCCCAGCCGGGTCAACTGGTCGGCCTTGTCCGGGTTGCTGCTCAGCAGGCGGACCCGCGGCACGCCCAACGTGGCCAGCATCTGCGCGGCGACTGTGTAGTCCCGCTCGTCCTCGCCCCGGCCCAGCGCGACGTTGGCCTGGTAGGTGTCCAACCCGGCGTCCTGCAACGCGTAGGCGTCGAGTTTGGCGTACAGGCCGATGCCACGGCCTTCCTGTCGGAGGTAGAGCAGAAAGCCCCCGGTCTCGGCGATCCGCTGCACCGCCTCACGCAGTTGCGGCCCGCAGTCGCAGCGTTGGCTGCCGAACACGTCGCCGGTCAGGCACTCGCTGTGCGGGCGGACCAGCGGGGCTTCTCCCCCGGCGGCGAGCCGGTCCAGGGCGCCCGCCCAGTCGCCGAGGCCGAGGGCCAGGTGCTCCCGAGCGTCCACCAGGCCCTTGAAGGTGAACACCCGGGCGGTCGTGGTGTAGCCGTCCGGAAACGCCAACGGCACCGTGACCTGCGTGCGGATCGAGGCAACCGGCAATGCTTCGGGCATGGGACTCCTTCGTCCGGCGCCACCGCCGTCCGGCGACGCGTACGGTCTCACAACCGACTTCAACAACCGCCGCCGGAGGCGGCTTCCCGGGCGGCGGCCGGAACTCGACGCCGACGGGCCAGCAGCACGGCGGCGCCGGGCAGGCTGGCCACCAACACCAGTGCACCGTAGACGGTGGCGGTGGCGACGCCCTCGGCCGCGCTGAGGCCGGCCGCGCCGAACACCCACGCCGCCACCCCCTCACGCGGCCCGAAGCCGGCCACGTTCAACGGTAGGCCCATGGCGAGCAGGGCGAGCAGCGTCAACGGCAGCAGTCGGGACAGCGGGGCGTCCGACCCGGCGGTGCGCGCCGCCACCAGGAAGGTGGCCAGGTGACCGGCGACCATCACGGCCGAGGCGACAAGCACACCGAACCAGGTGCGTCGCGCCAGCAGCCCGGACCGCACGTCCGCCACGGCGGTACGCAGTGCCGTAGCCCAGCGCGACCCGCCGCCGTTCGGGAGGACCCGGGCCACCAGAACGGCGACCAGCCCACCGGCGACGACGAGCGCGGCGGCGACCGGCAGGTACGGCCGTACCGGGGATGGGAACGCCGCGAGCACCACCAGAGCGACTCCGACCAGGACCACCTGCCCGGCGATACGTTCCCAGACCACCGCGCGGATGCCCCGGCTGACGTCACCGGCGTCGCGGCCGTGGCGTACCGCCCGGTGCACGTCGCCGAGCACCCCGCCGGGCAGGGTGGCGTTGAGGAACACGGCCCGGTAGCAGTGCGCCACCGCGGTGGCCAGTGGCAGGCGGACGCCGAGGCCGCCGGCGACCAGGCTCCACCGCCACGCCGCACAGACGGTGGTGAGCACTCCGATGACAAGCGCCGCCGCCAACGCCCGCGCGTCGATCAGTCGTACTCCGGCGAGGAACGGGCCAGTGCCCACCTGCCACAGCAGGACGGCGAGCAGACCCACCCCGCCGACCACTCGTGCCCAGGCCCAGAACATCGGCGCCGGCCCTCCCTTTGAAGATCGTCCACTTGCCCTAGTGCACGTACCCAGGGCGTGAACGGTTCATCCACCGGCGAGGAGGTCAGTGTGTTCGACAAGCACTGTGAGTCGCCCGGCCGCCGCGTCGGCCAACCGACGTCGGGCGTACGCCTGGGCGGGGACGGCCAGGTCGGGGCGCTGCTCGCAGGCCGCGCCGAGCCAGCCCCGGAACCACTCGGCGGCCAGGTCGGCCCGCTCCGGGCCGAGTTGCCACGGGCTGGGCCGTTCCCGCACGTCGACTCCGTGCCGGGCGAACGCGGCGGCGGTGGCGTCGGCGGCATCCGGGCCGAGCAGCCGTCGGCCGTCGACGGTACGCCGCTGGTGCTCGTTGAACGCGGCTTCGACTGCCTCGTCCAGTGGGTCGGCCGGTGTGAACCGGACCCGCCCGGTCACCGAGATGGCGAACAGGGCGGGCCGGCCGACACAGGCGGCCACCACCCGTTCGACCTCCTCCGCGGTGAGCATGTCCAGCAGCGCGGACGCGGTGACCAGGGAACCGTCGGCGAGGTCGGCGGCGGTCAGCCGGGTGAGGTCACCGCAGCGGGTGCGGACGGTGACCGGGGCGCCGTCGGCGGCGGTCACCCCGCTCATGCCCTCGGCGGCACGGGCCAGCAGGTCGGCGTCTCGGTCGTGCAGCACCCAGTGCTGTGGTCCGGGCAGCCGGGCGGCCATCCAGCGACCCATCGAGCCGGTGCCGCTACCCAGGTCGTGGATCACCGTCGGGGCGTCCCCGGTGAGCCGGGCTCGGACGGCGTCCAACAGGTCCTCGGCGCGCGCCGCCGCGTCGGCCGGCTCACGCAACCGCAGCCAGTCGGCGAACGGCAGGGTCTCCTCGACGGTCATTCCGCCACCTCCTTCAGCACGCCGGCCAGCAGCGCGGTGGTCACCGGCCAGTCGGTCAGGGTGTCGCGCCGGGCGAGAGCGGCACGCCGTAGCCGGGCGCGCAGCGCGTCGTCGTCCAGCCAGCGAATCAGCGCGGCGGCCAGCGCCGCCGGGTCACCGGGCGGGACCAGCAGTCCGGGCCGGTCACCGCCGGGCGCGTGGCCGAGCGTCTCCGGCAGCCCGCCCACCTCGGTGGTCACCACCGGCACGCCGCGGGCCAGCGCCTCGGTGACGACCATGCCGTACGTCTCGCCTCTCGACGGCAGCACCAGCAGGTCGGCTGCCGCGTAGGCGTCGTCCAACGCCGCGCCGGTCAGCGGGCCGACCAGCCGCACCCGCTCGGTGAGGCCCGCTCCGGTCAACCGGTCGCGCAGCACGTGCACGAGGTCCGGTTCCCGGGCCAGCGTGCCCGCGCAGACCATCGTCCAGGACCGGCCCACCAGCGTGGCCAACGCGTCGACCAGCACGTCGTACCCCTTGTGGTGGGTGACCGCCGCGACGCAGAGCAACCGGTCGCCGGACGCCGAGCCGGCGACCGGCGGCGCGGGCCGCACCCCGGGCGGCGCGGCCCGGATCCGGTCGGCGAGCGTCGGGTGGCGGCCCAGCAGGGCGCGGCGGGCCCATTCGCTTGTGGTGACGACCGCACGGGCGGTGGCCAGCGCGCGGGCCTCCGGTTCGTCGTCGAGCGGCAGGTGCACCAGGACCACCAGCCGCAGCCGACGCTCGTACGGGGCGAGCAGGTCCGGCACGGTCGAGGCGATCAGGCCGTCGATCAGCACCACCGCGTCGTCGGGCGCGGCGGCGAGCACCTCGCCCAGCGTCGCCCGGTCGGCCGGGTCGGGGTGCGGCCACGCGCCCGGCACCGGGTGCTCGTGGACCGACCAGCCGCGCTCGCCCAGCCCCGCGCAGATCCGCCGGTCGTAGAAGTTGCCGCCGCTGGGCGTGGCCGGGTCGTCGATGTCACCGGGCAGGACGACGTGCACCGCCCGGCCCGCATCGGTCACAGCGACCGCTCGTAGCTCGCCCAGGCGATGTGCGACTCGTGCAGGGTGACAGTGATGCCGGTCAGGTCGCGGGCCCCCGCGCCCAACTCACCGGCGTGCACCCGCTCGACCAGTCGGTCCGCGACCGTACGGGCCAGCACCTCAGTGGTGGTGTTCACCCCGGCGAAGGCCGCCTCGTCGTCGAGGTTGCGGTAGGTCAGCTCGCCCAGCACCGCCCGCAGCTGCTCGGTGGCCAGGCCGATGTCCACCACGATCCCGTCGGCGTCCAGGTCGGGCCTGCGGAACGTCGCGTCCACCACGAACGTCGCGCCGTGCAGGCGTTGGGCGGGACCAAACACCTCGCCTCGGAAACTGTGGGCGATCATCATGTGGTCCCGAACGGTAACGCTGAACACTGTCACTCCCCGTCGTCGTAGGTGATGAGGTGGCAGAGGGCGGGCAGGTCACCCGAGGTCAGTCTGGCGAGCACGTCGGGCAGCTCCGCGAACCGGGACGCGCCGGTGATCAACGCGTCGAAGGCCGGGTCGTCGAGCAGGTCCAGGGCGAGCGCCAGCCGATCGGCGTAACTGCGCCGTCCCCGCCGGGCGGGGGCGACCATGCCGACCTGACTGCTGCGCACGGTGAGTCGACCGGAGTGGAACGACCCGCCCAGCGACACCTGCACCGGGCGGTCGCCGTACCAGCTCAGCTCGATGACCGTGCCCTCCGGCGCGAGCAGGTCCAGCGACTGTTGCAGGCCGGCGGCGGTGGCGCTGGCGTGCATGACCAGGTCCCGGTCACCGCGAGCGTCGGCCGGGTTGGCGAAGTCGACGCCGAGCGCCCCGGCCACGCCGGCCCGGCGCGCGTCGGGGTCGACCAACTCGACCTGTACGCCGGGGAACCGGGCGAGCAGCGCCGCGACGCAGCAGCCCACCATGCCGGCGCCGATCACGGTGACCCGGTCACCGACCAGCGGCGCCGCGTCCCACAGCGCGTTGATGGCGGTCTCCACAGTGCCGGCGAGCACCGCTCGGGCGGCCGGCACCCCCTCCGGCACCGGCACCACGGCACTCACCGGCACCACGTACGCGCTCTGGTGCGGGTGCAAACAGAACACCGTCCGCCCGAGCAGCTCCGGCGGGCCCTGCTCGACCACACCGACGCTCAGGTAGCCGTACTTCACCGGGCCGGGGAAGTCGCCCTCCTGGAACGGCGCGCGCATCGCGGCGTACTGGTCGGTGGGCACCCGGCCGGCGAAGACCAGCGTTTCGGTGCCCCGGCTCACCCCGGAGTAACTGGCCCGGACCAGCACCTCGTCGGGGCCCGGGGCGGGCAACGACACCGGCCGGATCTCGGCCGCGCCGGGCTCACGCACCCAGCAGGCGTACGCCTCACGGATCACCGTCGCGCACCTCACGTCTGCTCCGGGCCGAACCGATCGGCCATGTCGGGGTCCCCCGGTCGGGGGTTGTCGATCATAAACACGGAAGTTCGGCACGCACAGTTCGAAGCCCGTCCGACGGAACCACCATTCGGGTCCGGCCCTCGTGGCACGTCACCCCACGACCGCGACGGGCGACGTCACTGATTCGGGAGTGGCGCCACCACCTCGGTCGACCGCCAGGCCCTGCGCGCGACGTCGTAGACCATCCGGCGATCGACCTGCTTCGGGACCGGCTGGCCGAGCCGCCACGGTTCGGACGTGGCGTACAGATCGACTGTCACCGAGCCCGGCGTCGCGGCGCCCAGCTCGCCGACCCAGTGCCGGCTCTCCGCGATCAGCCCCTGCACGGGCTCGGCGTCGGGCGCTGTCACCTCCACCGCCGTGGTGTCGACAAGTGTCGAGCCGACCAGCAAGGCCAGGAGCCGGCCGAGAACCGCCGCGGGCAGCGCGCGGTCCGTCGTCTCGACGGCCACGTAGCAGTCGTCGTGCCCTGAGAACAACAGGCGCGAGCCTGCCAGCGCGGGTAGGACCGGCTCGTCGTACGTGGCCGCGCCAATGACGACGATCATCTCGTCGACCCGCGCGGCGGAAGGCGTATCCGGCAAATCGATCAATGTCAGATTGTAGGGGTACCAGCCGTGCAGGAACCGGGGCAGCTGCTCCCGGCGGATCAGCAGGGCCTCTTCGCTGAAGCCGACGACCCCTCCCGCCAGCGCACCGACCTGACGCACCTCGAAGCTGACGCCCTGCTCCGCCGCGATCCGCGACGGCCGCCACTGCTGATACTCCTCGTCCAGGAAGCTGTTGGTCTCCAGGCCGACAACCATGACGGTGTCGTTCCCACCGAGCATGAGCACATCGGCCAGCTCGGCGGCCTGCGCCGCGGTCGCGGTCACCATCCAGGACCCGCCTGTCTCGCGGACGCTGAAGCTCAACGGGAAGGGCGCGCGTTCCCATCCCACGCTGTTCGCGGAGAACGCGCCATGAGGTCCGACCTCGACCGTCGCGGCACAGTCCCCCGCGATCGGGTAGCCGATCTCGGTGAGGTCCACCAGCAGGTCGGCGACACTGAGCTGCGGATTCAGGGCCCTTGTCACGGTGTCGGTGAGCGGTCGATGGGCGACGATGTGCTCGACCGCCGGCCGGTCCACAATCATCTCGTGGTAGTCGGCGGCGAACTCGACGAAGCGGTCGACGATGTCGTCGAACAGGATGTCGAGCAGTCCGGATCCGTCCGGGCCGTTGTCCTCGTACGATCCGCTCGGTGGGGGGAAGGCGATGCCGTCGCCGGCGTGCCAGCGATCGTCCTCCACCAGCCGCCACAGCACCGTCGTCGCGACAAGCTGCCCGTTCTCGTCGCAGAAGGCCGGTTCCGTCACGTGTGGTCGCAGAACCTCCGGGATACCGTCGACCAGGCCCGGCCACAGCTCGTGGTCTGGATGGCGGTACGGCGACATCGCCGACTCGTGGTCGAAGAGTCGGATGAAGGCGCCGTCGGCGGTGAACACGACTGTCCACTCGTCGCCGCCGCCATTGCTCATCAACGCCGCCTCGTCCGGGCCCCAGTCCGAGGTGTACGCGTAGTAGGGGTCCCCGCCGTCGATGGCGCGCTCGAGCACTGCCAACGCCTTGCAGCGCTGCCGCAGCAGGTCGATGTCAGGAAGTTTGGCGGCGACGTCGTAAACGGTCACCGCGTCACCTTAGTGAGGCGGCAGCGCCGCGGCGTCGGGGGCGAGGGCCCGGGTGAAGAACGCCAGACTGTCGCGGATCAGCGGCTCCAGCGGCACTCCGGCGAAACAGTGGTCGGCCCCCCGCACCACCGACAACTCGACCTCGGCACCCGCCGCGGTCAACGCAGCGGCGAGTTCCTCGCTCTGCCCCACCGGTACGACCACGTCCTGGTCGCCGTGCATCAGCAGCATGGGTGGGGCCTGGCCGGTGACGTAGGTGATCGGACTGGCCGCCCGACCCAGTTCCGGGTGTTCGGGCAGTGTGCCGCCGAGCAGCAGGGACTCGGGTGAGTTCGCCGAGTCGTGGTCGATCGTTCCGGACGGGTGTGCCTGCGACTGCATGGTCAACAGGTTCGACGGCGCGTACCAGCAGACCGCCGCCCGGACGCGGCTGTCGTCCCGGTCGTTGCCCGTCAGCGCGACCAGCGAGGCCAGGTGTCCGCCGGCCGATTCACCCCACACCCCAATCCGCTCACCGTCCACGCCCACCCCGTCGCCCCGCCGGTGTAGCCAGCGCACCGCCGCCTTGACGTCGTCGAGCTGGGCGGGAAAGTGCGCCTCGCCGCTGAGCCGATACTGGGCGGAGGCGACAGCGAATCCGGCGCGTATGGCGGCGGTGAACGGGTCCGCCTCCATGAGCCAGTCCGCCGGGTGCTTGGGCGAGCCGAACAGCCACGCGCCGCCGTGGATCCACACCAGGACCGGGACTGGCGCGGGAGCCTCCGCCGGCACGACAAGGTCCAACGTCAGCGGGCGGAAGCCCGGGACCTCGTTGACGACGATGTCGCGGTGCACGACCCGGTCGCTCCAGCCTCGGGATGCCGCATCGATCATCGTGCCATCCTCGCACCGACGATCCGGCCGTACCCGCCTCGGAAGCCGAGTCGATCACTGCTTCTTGTCGGGCGTGGCCGGGCGGGCGCGGACGTGCAGGCGCTCCCCCTGCGGCCCGAACAGACTGAGGGCCTCGGCGGTGCCGGGCCCTGGGTTGAAGAAGAGGTGCGGAATGCGGGTGTCGAACTCGGCCACCTCCCCCGGGGTCAGCGTCAGATCACGGTCACCGAGCAGCAGACGTATTCGGCCGGAGAGCACGTAGAGCCACTCGTACCCCTCGTGGGCCTGCGGGATCCGGCCCCCGGCGGACGGGTCCGGCGGGAAGATCTGTTTGAAGGCCTGGACGCCGCCCGGTCGGCGGGTCAGCGGCAGGTACGTCACGCCGTGGATGACTATCGGTTTGGGGCGTACCCGGGGGTCGCCGGTGGCGGGGGCGTCGACCAGTTCGTCAAGCGCCACCTGGTAGGCCCTCGCCAGCGGAAGCAGGAGCTCAAGGGTGGGTCGACGGCTACCGGACTCGAGCCGGGACAGGGTGCTCACCGAGATGCCGGTCAGGTCGGCGAGTTGGGTGAGCGTGGTCCCGCGTTGGTGACGCAGGGCACGCAGCCGGGGGCCGACGGCCGCCAGCGCGGCGCTGTCCTCGTTTGCCATAACGGCAAGGATAGTTGCCACCTTGCCGGCGGCGACGGATGGTGGGCGCAGGCGACAAGCAAGAGGGAGACAGCGGTGGACGAGACATACGACGTGGTGGTGGTGGGCGGCGGCGCCGCGGGGCTCAGCGGAGCCCTGGCGCTGAGCCGGGCCCGACGGTCGGTGCTGGTGATCGACTCCGGTGAGCCGCGCAACGCGCCGGCCGACCGGATCCACAACTACCTGGGCCGGGAGGGGACGCCGCCGGGCGAGTTGCTCGCGATCGGGCGGGCCGAGGTGGCCGGGTACGGCGGGCAGGTCCGCACCGGACGGGTGGCGGCCGCGACCCGGGACGACGACGGGTTCCGGCTGAGCCTCGACGGCGGGGAGTCGGTGCGGGCCCGTCGGCTGCTGGTGACCACCGGCCTGACCGACGAACTGCCCGACGTGCCCGGCCTGGCCGAGCGGTGGGGTCGTGACGTGCTGCACTGCCCGTACTGCCATGGCTGGGAGGTTCGGGACCGTCGGATCGGCATCCTGGCGACCAGCCCGCTGAGCGTGCACCAGGCCGAGATGTGGCGGCAGTGGAGCCCCAACGTGCTGTTGTTGCTGCACGACGCCCCGGCGCCGGACGCGGAGGCCGCCGAGCGGCTCGCCGCCCGGAGCATCGCTGTGGTGCCTGGCCCGGTTGCCGCGGTGGAGGTGACCGACGACGCGCTGACCGGCGTACGGCTCGCCGACGGCCGGGTGGTGGCGCTCGACGCGATCGTGGTGGGGACGCGGCTGACTCCCCGCTCGGATGTGCTGGTGGGGCTGGGTCTGGCCCCGGAGGAGGTGACGATGGGTGAGCACGTCATCGGCGCCCAGATCCCCGCCGACGCCACCGGCGCGACCACCGTCCCGGGTGTCTGGGTGGCGGGCAACGTGGCCGACATCCGCGGTCAGGTGATCACGTCCGCCGGGGCCGGCCTGGCCGCCGCGGCGGCGATCAACGCCGATCTCATCGCCGAGGACACCCGCGACGCGGTGGCCGCGTACCGGCAGTTGGTGGCCACGACGTTCGAGGAGCCGGCGTGGGAGGAGCGCTACCAGTCCCGGCCCTCGGTGTGGAGTGGTCGGCCGAACCCGCAACTGGTCGCCGAGGTCAGCGACCTGGCCCCGGGGCGCGCCTTGGACGTGGGCAGCGGCGAGGGCGGTGACGCGGTGTGGCTGGCCGAGCGTGGCTGGCAGGTGACGGCTGTGGACATCTCCACCACGGCGTTGAGCCGGGCCGCCGCGCACGCCGAGACCGCCGGCGTGGGCGACCGGATCGAGTTCACCCACGCGGACCTACGGGACAAGCCGCCCACCGAGGAGGCGTACGACCTGGTGTCCGCCCAGTTCATGCACCTTCCCCCGGAGCAGCGGCGGGAGTTGTTCGGCCGGCTGGCCGCGGCGGTGGCACCGGGCGGCGTCCTGCTGATCGTCGGGCACCACCCGTCGGACCTGTGGGGGTCGGCGCACCGGATGCACATGCCGGACATGATGTACACCGCTCAGGACGTGGCCGCCGATCTGGAGCCGGCCCACTGGGAGGTGCTGGCCGCGGAGGAACGCTCCCGGCCCGCCACCAACCCGGACGGCGAGGACATCACCTACCACGACGCGGTCCTGGTAGCCCGCCGACGCTGACCCTCCCCGCCGCTCCCCGTGTCTCCCATGTGGACCTGCGTCGATCATGGAGTTGTGGTGGGTGACAAAGGTGGTGGAGCACCACCTTTCCGGCACCACGAGTCCATGATCGGCGCGGGAACGGGGGAACACGGGGCGACAACGTGAGAGGTGGTGGGGCAGGACTTCGCATGAGGTCCGCTCGGCGGTAGCGTTGCGCCACACTGACGGCCCGTGGGGCAGGCGACCGCCGACCCTGACGCCCCGATCGTACGGAGGATGGTGCATGTCCATCGGCGCTGAGCCGCACGCAGCACGCGACGATGCGGGCTCCCGGCCCACCTTCGAGCTCACCCTGCGCGGGTACGACAAACGCCAGGTGGACCGGCACCTGGAGCAGCTCAACGGTCAGATTACGATGCTGAGCGGGGAGCACGGGCGATCCGCCGTCCGCGTCCGTGAACTGACCGCCGAGGTGCAGCGGCTGCGTGCCGAGCTGGCCGAGCTTCAGGAGCAACCCGTGCAGGTGGACCGCGCTTCGTTCCACGACCTGGGCCCGATGGTCGGCGAGATCATGGCGCTCGCCGAGAAGCAGGCCGGAATGATCACCGAGTCGGCCACCGACCGGGCGAACGAGCTGCGCAGCGAGTCCGAACGGATCCTCGCCGACACCCGTGAGCGGGCCGCGCAGGCACGTCAGGATCTGGCCGAGGAGTTGGCCTCCAGGCGAGCCGAGCAGGAGCAGGCGCACGAGGAGCGGCGCACCCACGCCGAAGCCGAGTTGACAGCGATCCGCGAGCACGCCGAGCAGTTGCGGGCCGACGGTGAGGCCGCGCACGAGCGCGCCCAGCACGAGGCCAAGCGGATCACCGAGCAGAGCGCGCAGCAGCTCAACCAGACCCGGGTCGCCGCCGACGCGCTGATGAAGTCGGCCCGTACCCAGATCCAGCAGGAACTCCAGTCGGCCCGCTCCAAGAACCAGCAGGAGATGGCCCAGTGGCAGGCCAACGTGGAGCGAGAGGTCAACGAAAGACGTACCGCCGCCGAGCAGGACATCGCCGAACAGCAGGCCGCCGCCGAGCAGGAGCTGGCCGAGCAGCGCAGCGCGACCGAGCAGCAGATCGCCTCGCTGCTGGCCGAGGCGCAGCAGCACGTGACCGAGCTGCGCAACCGCGCCGACGAGCAGGCCGCCAGCCATCAGCAGCAGCTCGCCGCCCTGCAACAGGAGCTTGAGGAGCGCCGGCAGGAGGCCAGCGAGCTGCAGGCCGAGCTGGGCACCGGCCGCCAGCAGCTCGCCGAGATCCGCCAGGAGGGCGAGACGCTGGAGAACGAGCTGTCCCGGATGCAGCAGCGACTCAACGAGGTCCGCCGGGACCTGACCGCCGAGAGCGCCCGGCTGGACGAGGCCCGGCGGGCCGGGGACTCCGCCGAGCGGCACGCCAAGGAGGTCCGCGCCCGCGTACAGCGGGAGGCGAAGCGGGTGGCCGACCTCGCCGCCGCCGCGGTCATGGCCGCGGCAGCCGGCGGTACGGAGACCGCTGAGTACCCGATGGTGGGTTCCCGCTCCAGCGCCGACCGACCCGCCCCCGAGCGGGTAGGCGTCGAGCGGCTCAACGTCGACCGTGTCGGCGTCGACCGGCACTCCGCGGAGCGGCCCACCCTGGACGATGTGGACGCCGACCGCGCCACTCCCGACCGCGCCCCGCTCGACCCCGCACCCGCCGACCGCAGCCCGGTCCAGAGCGGCTACGCCGACCTGACCCCGGTAGGCCAGGCCAATGGCGACCGGGCCCCAGCCGAGGAGGCGAACGACGATCGGGCCCCGGCCGAGCAGGCGAACGACGAGCATGGTGGCGCACCGGCGGTGGCGGACGAGTCGGTGGCTTCCGACCGTACGGCAGCCCGGGAGGTGAGCGCCGACGACGCCGAGCCGACCTTCCCTCGGCACATCGGCACGGACGCACCGACGCCCGTACCGTTCCTGGCCTTCGGTCAGCCGGTCAGCGAAAACGGCGCCGCCCGCCACTGACCTCAGCCGCGGTTGCACCCGGGCCCGGAGCGGATCCGCACGGGCCCGGGCCGACGCCCGGTCGCGCCTCAGCCACTCAAGAGGGCGGCTCGGCTGACCGAGCGAGGTACCTCCGCAGCTCGGCGACCTCCTCGTTGGTGGGGACGGGGGCGAAGTCGAGGTACTCGCGCTCACCTGCCGAGACGATCCGCACCCATTGCCCGTCGCGCCCGTACGGCGGCTGCGGGACCACCACGTCCAGGTGCTCCTCGGCGACCCGTTCCGGCGGCACGCCGAACAGACTCGCCGCGCCCTCGCGTGCCACCCTGCGCACCTCCCTCAGGCTGCCGGTGGCGCCGACCAGCACCTCCCCGTCAGGTCCTTCGACCAGCACCGCGTACGAGCGATCCGGCTCATGGCGGACCCGCGCACGGAACCGCAGTGGGATGTCGCGCATCCAACAACTATCCATTGCTGGGCTCGCCGCGTGGGTCGTCGGCGTACTGACCAGCGGTGATCAGGTGATGAGAAGTAGGTCGTAGAAGGTCGGAAGACCTACTTCTCATCACTTGATCAAGCTACGAATGGTGGCCGGGCGGATTCTGTGCGGAACCGGGTCGCCGTACCCGTTGGAGCTGGCAGGCTGGGCTGGCCGCCGCGTACCAGCGGTGGCCGCCGGCCCGGCCGGTGACCGAGAGGAGCGCCCGGTGACCGACCAACCGGAGGAGTTCGACCTGCTCGTCGTCGGTGGCGGCAAGGCCGGAAAGACGTTGAGCATGGACGTCGCCCGATCCGGGCAGCGGGTCGCCATGGTCGAGCACGGCATGATCGGCGGCAGCTGCATCAACGTCGCGTGCATCCCGACGAAGGCGTTGGTGACCAGCGCGCGGGCCGCCCTCCAGCTGCGGGACGCGTCGGCGCTCGGCCTGACTGTGGAGGGCGGCCGGGTCGACGTCGACCTGTTGCGCGCGCACAAGCAGGACGTGGTCGAGGGGATGGTCGCCGCCAACCGGCAGCAGTTCCTCGACTCCGGCCTGCACCTGGTGATCGGCGAGGCCCGGTTCGTCGGCCCACGGACCGTACGGGTGGCACTCGCCGACGGCGGCGAGCGGCTGCTGCGCGGCAGCGACGTGGTGATCAACACGGGCACCCGCCCCCACCTGCCGTCCGTGCCCGGGATGGCCGAGGCCGGGGTGCTCACCAGCGACGAGCTGCTGCACCTGGACCGGTTGCCGGCCCGACTGGTGGTCCTCGGCGGCGGCACCGTCGGAGTGGAGTTCGCGCAGATGTTCGCGTTGTTCGGCAGCGCGGTGACGCTGGTCGAGGGCGGTCCACGGCTGCTCACCCGGGAGGACCCCGACATGAGCGACGCGGTGATGCGCGTCTTCCTCGATGACGGCATCGACGTGCGGGTCGGTGTCGCGGTCGCGCGGCTCGACCGGGAGGCCGACGGCTCGCTCCGGGTGACGCTTGACGACGGCAGCGCCGTGATCGGGGACGACGTGCTGGTGGCGGCCGGTCGGGAACCGGTCACCGACGGGCTCGGCCTGGACGTGGCCGGCGTACGTCTCAGCGAACGGGGATTCGTGGAGGTCGACGAGCACCTGCGGACCAGCGCCGAGCGCACCTGGGCGGCCGGAGACGTCGCCGGCAGCCCGCAGTTCACCCACGTCTCGTTGGACGACTTCCGGATCATCCGGGCGAACCTCGCGGGAGGCCAGCGCAGCACCGCCGACCGGCTGATCCCGTACGCCGTCTTCACCACTCCGGAGCTGGCGCGGGTCGGGCTGACCGAGACCGAGGCGCGCCGCGCCGGCTACGACGTCCAGGTCGCCCACCTGCCGGTCGCCGCCATCCCCCGGGCCCGCACCCTACGCCAGACCCAGGGCATGTGGAAGGCGGTCATCGACACCAACACCGACCGGATCCTCGGTGCGGCGCTGCTCGGCGCCGAGGCCGGCGAGGTGATCACCTCGGTGCAACTGGCCATGCTCGCCGGGATGCCGTGGACCACCCTGCGGGACGCGGTCATCACCCACCCGACCATGACCGAGGGCCTCAACCTGCTCTTCGCCTCGCTGGAGTCCCGCCCGGTCCGCTGAACGCCGCGGACCCGTCCGCGCAACCGGCGCGACGGCTATCCGGCGATCTCGTCGCGTACTCGTTGTTGGAAGGCTCGGGCCTGTGCCCCGGTGGGCGGCGGCCCGCCGTGTCGCGCGGCGACCGCTCGACGGATCACCTCGGCCGGGTCGCCGGCGTCGATGAGCCGGTGACCGGCGGCCACCTTCGCGAGCCAGACGCCGTCGCGGTGGCGTACCAGCGACCGGCAGGCGCCGAGTACGGCGTCCTCGGTGCCGGGTGCGGGCTGGTCGGCCGGCGGTGTGGGCAGGGCCAGCCACCAGGACAGCGCTTCGATGAGTAGCCGGCGCAGGTCGGCCGGGGCGAGGTCGGCGAAGACCTCCCCCGCCGGTGGCCCGAGCAGCGGGAGTCCACTCTGGTGCAGGATGCTGCGGTCGAGGCCGTACCAGAATCGGCCGTCGGCAACCGGACGGTCGGCGGGGTCGAGGGTGCGCCGGAACGGCATGGCGGCCCCGGTGTTCAGTTCGACCTCGAAGCCGGGTTCGGGGGTGCCGGAGGCGGCCACCGCCCGGTCGTAGACGACCAGTTCCAGCCCGCGCGCCGGGCAGGGCAGCGCCTCGTGTCGCAGCCGAGCGACCAGCGTCCGCTTGGCGGCCTCGGTGAGCGGTCCGGCGCTGAGCAGTGCCACGTCCACGTCGCTGCGGCCGGCCTGGTACGCGCCGAGTCCCACCGAGCCGGCCGCGTACGCGCCGACGAGGTCGGCGCCGAGCACGTCGCGGGCGGTGGTGACCAGGTCGTCGAGGTAGCGCTGAAGATCGGAGTCCACGGGCCATCATGACGCACGGGTCGGAGCCCGGCGGGACTACCCCGCGTAGAGCAGCAGCAGGCCGGCGACGGTGTAGGCGACCATCAGTGCCAGTAGGGGAAGTTGGCCGGCCACCGCCCGGGCCCGGGGGAACAGGTACAGGGCGCGGTCGTGGGCGAGCAGCGTGCCGAGCAGGTGCCCGAGGATGATGACGGTGATCTGCAGGGTGGCCACCCCGGAGGGCGTCACCAGCCCGGTGTGCGGCTCCCAGTCGGCGGTGCCGAGCCAGTTGGCGCCGGTGCCCAGCGGGTCGGAGAGCAACGCGACGGTGCGCTGACCCTCCAGGATCAGCAGTGAGTAGTAGTGCGCCACGACGTACCCCACAGCGATCGGCACTATGGAGTGGGCGATCTCGCCCGGCACCCCACGGGCGTCGGGCGCGTCGGCGCGGCCGATGCGGGCGGCGGCGCCGGTGGCGGCGAGGTACGCCACCGCGACGGCGGCGATGACCAGGCTCAGGCCGGCGCTGCCGGTGACCGCCGGGTGCAGGCCGTTCTCCTGGCTGAAGCGCAACCAGCCCGGGGCGTTGGAGAGGCTGTCGTACATGGTCGAGCCGAGCAGCACGATCACCACGGCGACCAGCCCGGGGCGGGGTCGCAGGCCGGCGATCCCGTCGAGCGGGTTGCGCCACACCAGGACGCCGTCGGCGGCCCGGCCGAGCGGGGCGAGCTGACCGATCAGCGTGCTGTACGTCTCGAACGGATCGGCGTGGTCGAACCAGCCGGCGCCGAACACCACCGCGCCGACCAGCAGGACCACCGCGTACCCGGCCAGCCAGGCGGTGATGACCGGCAGGGTGGCCCGGTCGGGGGCGACCAGTTCCAGCCAGACGAACCCGAACAGGGTGGCCGCGGCCGGCCACCAGCCGACGCCGTCGGGCAGCTCGCGGAGCCCACGGTTCGGGTCGCGCCGTGCCGCCAGCGCCCCGAGCAGGTGCACACTACGCAGCGGGTTGACCGCCCGCCAGACGGGGCCGAGTAGCAGCGACAGCGGGGCCAGCCCGACCCAGAGCAGCACGTAGAGCGCGCCGGCGGTCGGGTTGTCCGCGGTGTCCGGCCCGCCCAGCAGACCGACGCAGAACCAGGCGGCGGCGAGCAGGCCGAGCCCGCGCAGCGCCCACCGGAACGCGGGCGCGTCGACGAGTCGGGCGAGCCAGCGTGGCGTCGGGCGACCGCCGGCGGCGTCCCGGTCGAGTCGGGGCTCGCGCCAGAGCAGGCCCAGCGCCACGAACGTGACGACGAGGGTCAGCGCGGCGGCGACGACGAGCTGCGGCAGCGTGATCGGCAGGTCCTGGCGGCCGCCGACGCCGTGTGCCAGCAGTGTGGGAGCGGCCGTCATGCCGCTCAGCGGACGACGAGCTGGAAGAGCACCAGCTCGGACTCGTGTGTCTCCACCTCGAACAGCCCGGTCTTGTCGGCTCGGAACTCCACCGAGCCGGGGGTGCCGGCCGGCAGCCGGGCGCCCAGGTCGTAGCCGTGCACGTGCAGCTCGTCGGCCACGTCGGAGGTGACAGTGATCCGGACCAGCTGGCCCTTACCGACGGTGATCCGTCCGGTCGGCGGATCGACCCGCTTCTTCGCGATCGTCACGGTGATCTGTTGGTCCACCGCGGCGGTGCTGGCGGAGGCGCTGGGCGTGGCGGTGACCGTCGGAGTCGGCGCGGTGGCGGTGGCGCTCGACGGGGCGGCGGACGTGGGCGCCGTCGAGGGCGTGGTCACGGAGGGGTCGTCATCGTGCCCGCAACCGGCGAGGAGTAGGGCGGCGAGGGTGACGGAGGCGAGGGTGGCCGAGGTGCGGGCGGCGGGGGTGCGGACGAACACGGGCGGACTCCGAACGACGCGAGGGGGACGGGTGTCGGGTTGATCGTCGGGGAGGAGAACTCTACGTCTTGTTCGGTGCCGGGGAAATGACCATGATGAACGGATGCGATCGAAGCGGGTCACTGTGCGTAAGGTCCTGAGTCGTGTCGTTGCGGCGCTGGCGGCGACAGTGGTGGTGACTCTGTTGCTGCCGGTCGCGCCGGCGTCCGCGCACGGGCAGCTGGCGACCTCCACCCCGCTGAAGGGCACCGTCGTCCGCGAGCCGCTGACCCAACTGGCGTTGTACTTCACCGAGAAGCCGGCGTCCAACGCGCACTTCGCCATCAGCGGTCCGGACGGGTCGCGAGTGGACAATGGTTGGTCCTACGGCGAGCCGAAGCGACTGGACAAGCCGGTCACCGAGTACTTCATGGTCAACGGCGTGTTCGAGCCACGGCTGTACCACACCGGCTTCCCGGCCATGGTGACTGTCGCGCACTGGCCGGCGAAGGGCCGCTACACCGCCAGCTACCTCTCCGTCGCCTCCGACGGTGAGGCGGTGCGGGGCGAGGTGACCTTCGACTACCAGGGCCGGGGCACGGCCGCGCCGGCCGGCTGGTCGGCGCCCACGGCGGGGCCGGATCCGGCGCTGCTCGCCCAGGCCGAGGGCGAGGGCTCGACCAACCCCGCAGCCAGCGGCAGTCCGGACGGCCCGACCGGCGCTCCGGCGAGCCCACCGGCCGGTGCCGCCGAGGAGCAGCGCGACACCGGGTTCCCGGCCTGGCTGATCCCGGCCCTGATCGTCGTCACGGTCGCCGTGCTCGTGCTGGTGGCGGCCCGCCGTCGGCCAGCGGAGCGCGGAGCCTCGCCGTCGGGTCGCCGGCCCGCCGGCGCAGCGGGCCGGGGCGGCGCCGCCGCCCGCACGTCCGCCAACCCGACTCGGAAGACCGGCAACCGGACCGGTGGTTCGGGGCGGCGCGGACGGCGGTAGGCCGCCGCGATAGCCGGGCATTTCTCGCGTACCGTCTCGAACTTTCGCACGGACATTGGAAACTTTTGATGTATCGAGGCGAAGCCATGGACAGTCCAATCGAAACACCTTAATGTCTCGACCCATCAACCCGGTGTTTCCACAATGTCACTCGTCGGCGTCGAGGACATTGCGGAGCCGGGCCGACGGTCATCCTCACCGCTGATCCACGCCGGCCGTCGGACACTCCACTGCCTCCTGGAGGAACGATGGGCACACGCCTGCTACGCCGACTCCACCATCCCGTCCTGGGTGCGCTGGCACTCGTCCTCGCCGCCGGCCTCTGGGCCGTCCCCGCCACCGCCGCCCCCGCGCAGGAACCGGGTGTCACGCTGCGCGTCTTCGACGTGCAGGTGCCCCTCTCCGAGCTGTGCACGCTCAAGCCCGCGCAGACCCCGAACGTGGACAAGCTGATGTCCACGATCAACTGGACCTCGGCGGCCGACTTCGGCTTCGAGGACAACTTCGTCTCGCAGGTGCTCGGCAACATCACCACCACCCAGGCCGGCAGCTACACGTTCCGGCTCAGCAGCGACGACGGATCCAAGCTGTCGATCGACAACGCCGTGGTCATCAACCATGACGGCCTGCACGGCGCGACCCCGCCCAAGGAGGGCACTGTCACCCTCACCGCCGGCCTGCACGCGCTGCGCATCGACCACTTCGAGCGCGGGGGCGGGCAGCAGATCACCCTGGAGTGGAAGACGCCCGGCTCGTCGACCTTCGCTGTCGTACCGAACTCGGCGCTGAGCACCGACGCCGGCGTGGTCCGGGTGACCGCACCGGGGCGCAAGGAGTGCGAGGGGGTCTCCGACTCCCCCGGCGACGGCCTGCCGCTGACCGGCGTGCACCCCGGCTACACGCTTACCAACCTGCGGCCCAGCGGCTTCCAGCCGAAGGTCACCGGCATGGACTGGCTGGCCGACGGCCGGCTGGTCATCAGCACCTGGGGAGGCAGCGACCAGTCCGGCACCTCCCAGGACGGCGAGGTCTGGATCCTCGGCAACACCGGCGGATCGACGAGCCCGGGCAACGTGACCACCAAGAAGATCGCCGGCGGCCTGAAGGAACCGATGGGGCTCAAGGTCGTCGACGGGGTGGTCTACGTGACCGAGAAGCAGCGGTTGACCCGGCTGGTGAACACCGGCGGTGACGAGGCGGCCGAGCGCCTGGAGACCGTGGCCACCTGGCCGTACGGCGGCAACTTCCACGAGTTCGCGTTCGGTCTGCTCTACCAGGACGGGTTCTTCTATCTGAACCTGTCGGTGTCGATCAACTCCGGCGGGGCCACCACCAACCCGCAACCCGCCACCAACCGCGGCACCACGCTCAAGGTCAACAAGGACACCGGTGCGGTCAGCTACGTCGCCGGTGGCCTGCGTACGCCGCACGGCATCGGCTGGGGCCCGGAGGGCGGCATCTTCGTCACCGACAACCAGGGCGGCTGGCTGCCCTCGTCGAAGCTGGTACACGTCAAGCAGGGCCGGTTCTTCAACCACTTCACGAACCCGGCGGGGCCGTTCGACACCGCCCTGGTCACCCAGCCGGTGCTGTGGATGCCGCAGAACGAGATCGCCAACTCGCCCAGCACGCCGCTGTACCTGACCAGCGGCCGGTACGCAGGCCAGTTCGTCATCGGCGACGTGACCTACGGCGGCCTGCAACGGGCGAACGTGGAGAAGGTCAACGGCGAGTACCAGGGCGCCCTGTTCCGGCTCACCCAGGGCCTGGAGGCGGGTGTCTCCGAGGTCAACGTCGGCCCGGACGGCGCGATCTACGTCGGCGGGCTCGGCGCGGGCGGCAACTGGGGCCAGACCGGCAAGCTGGCGTACGGCCTGCAGAAGCTCACCCCGAACAGCTCCACCACGTTCGAGATGCTCGCGATGCGCGCCACCACGACCGGCTTCGAGGTGGAGTACACCCAGCCCGTCTCGGCGGAGACCGCCGCCGAGCTGGCCGCACGCTACAAGATCAAGCAATGGCGGTACGTGGCGACGTCGAGCTACGGCGGGCCGAAGATCGACGAGGAGACGCTTACCGTCACCTCGGCCACCCTGTCGGCGGACGGAAAGAAGGTCAGCCTCGCGGTGGCCGGTCGCAAGGCCGGCCGGGTGGTGCACCTGCGCTCACCGCGCCCGTTCACCTCCACCAGCGGCCAGTCACTGTGGAGCACCGAGGCGTGGTACACGCTCAACTCCATTCCGGGCAGTCCGCCGCCGCCCACCGGTGGCACCATCACCGGCGTCGGCGGCAAGTGCCTGGACGTCGACAACGCGGGCACCGCCGACGGCACGAAGATCCAGCTCTGGACCTGCAACGGCACCGCCGCGCAGTCGTGGACGCGGGTCGGGGACACGTACCGGGTGCTCGGCAAGTGCCTGGACGTGGACAACGGCGGCACCGCGAACGGCACGAAGGTCCAGCTCTGGACGTGCAACGGCACCGGCGCGCAGGTCTGGCAGCCGCAGAGCGACGGGTCGATCCGCAACCCGCAGTCCGGCAAGATCGTGGAGGCCGCCGGCGGCAACACCGGCGACGGCACCCAGATCCAGCTCGGCACGTACGCGGGTGGCGCACACCAGAAATGGGTGGTCAGTAGTGGGGTAACCGGCTGACCTCGGACGAGGGGGCGTGGTCTGACCGGCGGGTCAGGCCGCGCCCCGCTGGTCCGCCGCACGAAGGGCCGCCGCTCAGCGGAACAGCACCGGCCGGTTCCCCCGGGCGCCGACGAGCTGGCCCCGGATGTTGATGTCCTCGATCGAGTCGGTGTCCCCCACGCCCCGGGTGGTCAGGTCGGTCATCACCCCGTTGCGCCAGAGGAACGGGCGCCACGCGGCGGTGGTGGTGCTCTGGCCCACCACGTCGCCCCGGTCGTTTATCGCGGTGGCTCGGCTCCAGTCGCCGCCGAGTGTGCCGAGGTCGGTCAGTGTCCCGTTCTGCCAGCGGAACGCCCGCCCGTTCGCCGCGCCCACCACCTGGCCCCTGTTGTTGATCCCGATGGCCTCGCTGCCGATCTGGGTGAAGACGCCGTTGCGTAGTAGACCGCCGACGCAGGTGCACGGGTAGTCCTGCGGCGGCACGTTGAACCCGCCCACCACGTCGCCCGCGTTGTTGAAGTCGGCGGTGAACTCGTAGAAGTACTCCAGGCCCAGGTCGGTGAAGACGCCGTTGCGCCACAGGAAGCGATGCGGCATCTCGCCGGCCGGTTCGCTGGTGCCGAGCACCTGCCGCCGGTCGTTGATCCCGATCGCCACGCTGTTCTCCCCGCCCAGGGTGCCCAGGTCACGAAGCCGGCCGTCGCGCCAGAGCACCGCGCGGGTCAGGTAGTCCGAGCCGAAGGAGGTGATGGCCACGTCGCCGAACTCGTTGACGTCCACGGCGGCCGAATCCGTGTCGCCCGGCAGCACGCCCAGGTCGGTGATGACACCGTGGCGCCAGAGCACGGCGTGCCGGGCGCCGCCGGCGACGGTGCTCCAGCCGACGATGTCGCCGTGGTCGTTCATCGCGGTGGCGGCGCCGTCGCCTCCGCTCAGGGTGCCGAGGTCGACGACCCGGTAGCCGTGCGGGGACGCGGCGGCCGGAGCGGGGGTGAGGGTGATCAGCGCGACTACTGTCGTCGCTGCGGTCAGCAGGGGACGCGGGGACACCATGGACGGCACGGGGGACGCTCCTCGGATCGGAGCGGCGACGACCCGGCGGACGGGCGCGGAGCCACCACCACTGCGCGTTCGATCGGTAACGCACAGTAGATCGGGTGTCGTGGGAGCGCGCCAGGGACCGAACGGTCACCGGCACCCGGGGCGTCCGGCGGTGGGCGTCGGTCAGGGGCCGTGCGGCAAGGGCTGCGCCAGTGCCCGCAGGTCCGCCGGGAGCTGGGCCAGGGCGTCCTCGAACTCCCGGTGCCCGACCACCCGGTGCATCGTCTGGAGCACCGCGCGGCTGCCTCGTTCGGCGGCCGGACGGTCGATCCCGGCCCGGTCGGCCACCCGGCGCAGGAACTCGTCGTAGTCGAACGTTTCCGCCGGCTCGGCGGCCTTGACCAGCAGCGGGCTCAGCTCGGCGGCCAGGTGGGGGGCGATGGCGCCCGCCTCCCCGCCACTGAGCCGTTCGGTGAGGGTTCGCAGGACCGCCTCGGTCAGTTGGCGTGCCTGCTCCGGCGAAACACCCGCCCGTGCCGCAACCTTGTCGACGAACGCCAGCTCGGCCATGCCCCCGCCCTTCGCTTTCGGAAACGCGTGGCTACCCGGGCCCACCGGCAGCAAACCCGGCAGTCGGAGCGGGATGGTTCTGCCGGTTGCTCCCCGCGGTGCCGTCCGCTTCTCGTACGGTGAGGTCGGACCGGGAACCCGACGGCTGCCCGACGGCGGCCCGTGCCGCAGGAGGAGCAGATGGCCCTCGACCTGCCCGACGTGATCGACAGGTACTTCCGGGCCGTCAACGACCGGGACCTGGACGCCTTCGTCGCCTGCTTCGCGGACACGGCGAGCGTCGCCGACGAGGATCGGCTGTACGACGGCCGGGCCTCGATCCGCGCCTGGCGACAGAAGACGATGGACGCCTACTCGTACACCGCCGAGCCGGTCCGGGTCACACCCCAGGCGGGCGATTCGTATCTGGCCATCACCCGGGTGTCCGGCGACTTCCCCGGCAGCCCGATCGAGCTGCGGTACCGGTTCACCCTGCGCGACGAGCTGATCGGTGCCCTGGACATCCGTCCCTGACGGCGAGCCGGTCCACCTACCCGAAGGGAACGCCGTGCCGCGAGTCTGGCTCATCACCGGCTGTTCGCGTGGTCTCGGCCGCGCCCTCGCCGAGGCCGTCCTGGCCGACGGCGACCACCTGGTGGCCACCGCCCGCAACCCGGCGCAGCTCGACGACCTGGTCGACCGGCACGGTGACCAGGTCCGCGCGGTGGCTCTCGACGTCAACGACCCCGCCGCCGCCCGCGCCGCCGTGCGTACGGCCGTGGACACGTTCGGACGGCTGGACATCCTGGTCAACAACGCCGGGTACGCCGACGTCGCCGCGATCGAGGACATGTCGGAGGACGACTTCCGGGCGCAGATCGAGGCCAACTTCTTCGGAGTGGTCAACCTGTCCCGGGCCGCCCTGCCGGTGATGCGTGAGCAGGGGCGCGGGCACATCGTGCAGATCTCCAGTGTCGGCAGCCGGGTCGCGAGCACGGGCCTGGGCGCGTACCAGTCCGCCAAGTGGGCGGTCAGCGGCTTCTCCGGGGTGCTCGCCAAAGAGGTCGAGGCGTTCGGGATCCGGATCACCACTGTCGAGCCGGGCGGGCTGCGCACCGACTGGGCCGGCTCGTCGATGAGCGCCCTGCCGATCAGCGAACCGTACCGGCCGGTCATCGACCCGGCCGTGCAGCGGCTGCGCCAGGCCAGCGGCGCCCAGCCGGGCGATCCGGCCCGCGCCGCCCAGGCGATCATCCGGATCACCCGGGTCGATGACCCGCCGCTCCGACTGCTGCTCGGCGCCGACGCCGTGGCGGCTGCCGGAGCAGCCGCCGAGGCCCTCGCCGCGTCCGACGCGCGGTGGCGGGAGTTGAGCGAGTCGATCGCCTTCGACGCGGCTCCCTGACCCGACTCCCCGGCCGGACCGGTGAGGCCGGTCGGGTGCCCTGCCGGACCGGTGAGGCCGGTCGGGCCGGCCCGCAGGTGATCAACCGCCGAACGGACGAGACGGCCAAGGGGTCGGTGGGTGACATGATGTGGCGACAACAGCTGTCGCTACGAGAAGGGTTGCCGCTGCCCGATGGCGCACTTCGAGGCTCGAACGCCCACGACACCCGCGCGGGTCGCGGTGCCGCTGGCCGGGCAGCCCGATCGGGCGGGCTGATGCGGGGCGAGCGACGGGAGGCCGTGGCCGAGCAGAGTGTCCGCACGCACGCCGCGGACACCATGGCGTATCAGGTCGCGACCGACGTACGAGCGCTGCGCGCGTTCGTCAGTGCCGGGGCGCTGGCCCGCGGCCTGTCGCGCGAGCGGGTGGAGCTGTTGACGCTGGCGGTCAGCGAGTTGGCCACCAACACGTTGCAGCACACCACCGGCGGCGGTTGGGTCCGGCTCTGGGCCGAGCCCGGCCAGCTGTTCTGCGACGTGGTCGACCACGGGCCGACACGGGCGCTCGGCCGGAGCATGCCGGCCACGGACTCGGTGCGGGGTCGCGGGCTGGCGATCGTGGAGCAGATCTGTGACGAGGTCGCCGTGCTCACCGGCCCCGGGGAGACCGTCGTACGGATTCGCCTTAGTCTGTGAACGTCGGCGGCGATCCCCGCCCGCCCAGGCCACGTTGGCTGTCACAATGCGGACAGCCCGGACCGACTGTGACACCGGGTCGGACCCGAACGGGAGGATGCCACGATGCCGGACAGCGCACGCGAGGCTGAGCTGCTCGACGCCGAGCGCACCCTGCAGGCCGCCCAACTGGCCGGCGACGTCGCCGCCCTCGATCAGCTGCTGGTCGACCAGCTGATCGCCATCGGTCCGGATGGGCGTACGCACAGCAAGCAGGAAGACCTGGCCACCCACCGGGACCGCCGCCTGGTCGTCCAGGAGTTGGTCGAGGAGGAACTGGACCTGCTCGTCGTCGGCACGACGGGGGTGACGTTCTTCCTGGGCCGGGTGTCCGGCGTCGCCGAGGGGGCGCCGTTCGCGGCGCGGCTGCGCTACACCCGGACATGGGTGCACGACGACCGGCACGGTTGGCGGATCCTGGCCGCGCACATCAGCCCGGTCTGACTCAGCTCCCGTCCTCGTCGTCCTCGTCGAGCAGGCCCTGCTCGTCGAGGAACGCGAACCATCTGTCGTCGGCGGGGGTCAGGTCGGCGTAGCCCGGCCCGAGCAGGTAATAGTCCACGAAGGATTCCACGTCGGGGGCGAGTTCCTCGAACGCGTCGGCCATGAACCACTCGGTGCCGTTCGGCGGGAAGTACCAGATCGCCCCCGTGCCACGATCCATGAGGATCGGCTCGTCGCTGCGGGTGCCGACCACCAGCCAGCCCGCCCGGTCCTGCGGGACGGACGAGAAGTCCGGCGCGAAGTCCAGGTGGTACTGGATCCCGGGAAGGGTCGACGAGGACGCCAGCTCGACCCGACCCGCGCGCAGCCCGTCGGCCACCAGCAGGAGATCCCGCAGGTCGGCCGGGAGCCCTGCCGGTACGGCGTCGATGGCCGCCCCCTCGCCGAACTCGGCGTACGCCAGGCTCTCCGGCCGATCGGCCAGATCAGCGCGCAGCTCCTCGATGAGCTGCCGCAGCTCGAGGTTCACTGCATCACCTCTGTTCGGATGAGGTCCCGTCCGGCAATGCCCCCGGCTGCCCGGAGACCTGCGAGCCGATGCGCGGATTGGTTCTACCACGCACCGGCCCGTCGGGGCGTCACCTCGCCGAATCCGCCAGCCGGTTCCGCAGCGCCGGCGTCGAGCCCTTTCCTCAGTTGACGACGGCGTCGATCGGGCCGACGCGCAGGGTGCCGTCGTTGAGGGGTGTGCACCGGATGCCGCCGGTGGTGCGTAGCGCCTTCCACGCCCCAGGGCCGACGGTGACGTCCATCCAGGCGCAGGGGCGGGCCGCCCGGTTGACTCGCAGCCTGACCGGGCCGTCGCCGGAGTCCAGCACCAGCACTCTGCCGATCAACTCGTCCACGGCGATTCCCGTGGTGAGGATGTTGCGCCGTACCTCGGCCAGGCCGATGCCGACCGGCAGCGACTCCTGGGCGATGACTGTGACGCTGGCGTCGCGGTGTGCCTGTTGGCCGAAGTACCTGTCGCCGACGATGCCGAGGCCGGCCCGGATCCGGATGGCGTCGACCAGCTCGCCGGGCGGGGCCGGCGCCGGGCCGTCGGCGGGCCGGCCCAGGAAGCGGTGCACGGGCGAGGCCAGCAACTCGACGATCTCCGGCATGGCAGGAATTCTACGAAGCGGACCGGGCCCCGCGGGGCCTGTCGACGGATGACTTGGCGTAGTTCCTATTGCCAGGGCGTACCCGACTGTTCTATAACTGTCATATGAGTTCTATAACAGTGCGGCCGACAGTCGTTCCCGGGCGGTACGGGAGCTACGGCGGGCGATACGTCCCGGAATCCCTGATCCCCGCCTGCGAGGCGGTCGCCGAGGCCTTCTCGGAGGCGTGGGCCGATCCCGGGTTCCGCGGCACCCTCGGCGCGCTGCTGTCGGCGTACGCGGCACGGCCGACCCCGCTGACGCCGGCCCTGCGACTGTCGGCCGAACTCGGTGTGACGGTGCTGCTGAAGCGGGAAGACCTGACGCACACGGGATCGCACAAGATCAATAACGTGCTCGGACAGGCGTTGCTGGCCCGGCGCATGGGGCGTAAGCGCCTGATCGCCGAGACCGGGGCGGGCATGCACGGCGTCGCGACGGCGACGGCCGGCGCCCTGCTGGGTTTGCCGGTGAAGGTGTTCATGGGCGAGCGCGACATGGAACGCCAGGCGCACAACGTCTTCCGGATGCGGCTGCTGGGCGCCGAGGTCGTTCCGGTGACCACCGGCAGCCGCACGCTGAAGGATGCCACCAGCGAGGCCATGCGGCACTGGGTGACAGACGCCGACGAGGCGTACTACTGCGTGGGCTCGGTCATCGGTCCGCACCCGTACCCGACGATGGTCCGCGAGTTCCAGCGCGTCATCGGTGACGAGGCCCGGCGGCAGTGCGCGGCCGAGCTGCCCGCGGCCATCCCCGACTACGTGGTCGCCTGCGTCGGCGGCGGCAGCAACGCGGCGGGCACGTTCGCCGGGTTCGTCGAGACATCGGCGAAGCTCGTCGGGGTGGAAGCCGAGGGCGGCTCCGGCGCGGCGAACGGGGAGATCGGCGTACTGCACGGCTTCCAGTCGCTGTTCCTCCAGGACGAGCACGGGCAGATCAAGGAGGCGCACTCGATCGCGGCCGGGCTGGACTACCCCGGCGTCGGCCCGGAGCACGCGTACCTGCGCGACCTGGGGCGCGCCCGGTACGTCACCGTCTCCGACGGGGAGGCGATCGCGGCCGCGGTCCGGCTCGCCCGGGCGGAGGGCGTGCTGCCCGCCATCGAGTCGGCCCACGCGGTCGCCTGGGTCGTCCGCGCCGCCGGTACGCCGGAGCTGCCCGGAGGATCGACAGTGCTCGTGACCCTCTCGGGCCGGGGCGACAAGGACATCACCACCCTGATCGCGGAGGCGGACCTCGCATGAAGCTGCTGATGCCCTACATCACCGGCGGGGTCGTGCCGGGCTGGACGACGTACCTGAGCGCCTTCGAGCACGCCGGAGCCGACCTGATCGAGGTTGGACTGCCGTTCTCCGATCCCACTGTCGACGGTCCCACCATCCAGGAGGCCTCGGACGCGGCGCTGGCCCGAGGCACCACACCCGCCTCGGTCCTGCACGACCTCGCCGGCGTGCGAACAGGCATCCCCCTCGTCGCCAGCACGTACGCCAACATCGCGCTGCGGCCCGGGTTCGGTGACGCGCTGACGGCGGCCGGGGTGACCGGGCTGATCGTGCCCGACCTGCCCCTCGACGAGCTGGCCGGGCTGGACGTGCCGGGCGTCCAGGTGAGTCTGCTCGCCACGCCCGCCACGCCGGACGACCGGCTCGCCGAGATCGGCCGGCGCAGCCAGGGATTCGTGTACGCCATCTCGGTCATGGGCACGACCGGCGAACGCGACAGGCTCGCACCGTCGGCCGCCACTCTGGCCGCCCGGCTCAAGCAGGTAACGGACCTACCCGTGCTGCTGGGCTTCGGCATCTCCACGCCGGAGCAGGCGGGCGAGGCGGCGTCGGTCGCCGACGGAGTCATCGTCGGTGCGGCCGTCATGCGGCGCATCCTCGACGGGGCGAGTCCCGCCGAGGTCGGCGCCTTCGTGGCGTCGCTGCGGGCCGCGCTGTCTCAGGTGGCCCCCGTGCGATGATCGACGGCGGCCGTCGATGACGGGAGCGGACAGTCGACGCATCGGGAGACAGAACAGTGGCACGCTATCGGGCCATCGCCGCCGACCTCGCCGCCAAGATCCGCGACGGTCACTACGTGCCGGGCGAGGCGTTGCCCGCGCAGCGCGAGCTGAGCACGGTGTACGGCGTCACTCTGATGACGCTGCGGCAGGCCCTGCGCGAACTGAGCGCCGAGGGGCTGATCGTCCAGCGGCCCGGCAAGGGCACCTTTGTGGCACCGTCTCATGCGGCGTACCAGCTGGGATCGTTGCGGAGCTTCGGCGACGACTTGCGCGAGCAGGGCCACGCGGTCCACACGACGGTGATCTCCCGCGCGCAGCGCCGCGTGCCCTCGCGCGTCGCGGCCCGGCTGCGGGTCCGCGAGGCCGAGACGGGCCTGCGCCTGGAGCGGGTCCGCGCGTTCGCCGGCCGCCGCGCCATTCACCAGATCTCCTGGGTACGCGAGCCGCACGCGAGCCGGTTGCACGACGTGGACTTCACCGGCACGTCGTTGTACGCGGCCCTGGCCGACCTGGGGGTGGTGGTGGCCCGGGCCGCGGAGACGATCCGGCCGGACGTGCTGAGTGCGGACGTGGCCCGGCATCTGGACGAGGCCGAGGGAGCGCCGGTGCTGGTCAGCGACCGGATCACGTACGCGCCCGACGGGACGGCCCTGGTGACGGACCGGGCGACGATGTTGGGGAGCATGCTGCAGATCACCGCCGACCGGGCCGCCACCGGGCTGTCCCTCCAGTACGGAGCCGTCTAACCGGTGGGGGCCGGCGTGCCGGTGACGGTCAGGTTGCGCAGTCGGCCCACGTTGTCGAACGAGCCGAAGCCGACCCGTCCCGAGCCGAACGTGCTGTCCTTCGCGGTCAGCAGCGGGTCACGGTGCCCGTCGACGTAGACGGCGATCTCGCCGGTTACCGGTAGGTGCACCACCCGGACGCGGTGCCACCTGGCGTCGGTGATCGCCGGGTTGGCGCCCCGGGATCTGCCGTTCCACTGGTGGTCGATGCGTTCCCGGTCGGCGTTGTTCACCTTGAAGATGCCGTTGTGCGGATAGATCGTGTTGTCGGTGGAGAGGTGGGCGTAGTAGAACTCGGTGTCCGAGCGCCAGCCGAAGACGATGATGACGTCCCGGTTGGTGATCTCCACCGGTGTGTCGAGGCGTACCTGGGCGTCGATCCGCACCGACGACCACGCCGGGCCGTTGGTCAGCACCGCGTACTCGAAGGGCCGGCGCGGACCCGGCCGGCTCTCCCCGGCCTCGGCCAGGATGACCTGGTCGCCGATGAACTGCCACTTCGCCGGCGTCACCGGCGCCCAGTGGGAGGCCCCGGCGGTGCGGCGCAGTGTGACGTCTCCGACGTCGCCGCTGGCGAAATCCCTGGTGCCGGTCACCTTCCACACCTTTCCGTTGGCCTTCGCGACGACGTAGAGCTCACCGGCGGCGTCGGTGCCGAAGCGCAGGTCCACCCGGTTGGGGTCACCGGGTGCGCCCGGGGCGGACAGGTCACGCATCCGGACCGGGGCACCCGCCGTGGTGAACAGCGCCAGTTGGTGGATCGTGGCCAGACCCCGGCCCCGGCGCATCTCGTCGGCCTCGGTGTAGAGCACCCGGCCGTCGACCAGGTCGCCGAAGACGTACTTGCCGCGTAGTGCGGGCAGCGCCCGCCCCCGGTAGACGAAACCGCCGGCCACCGCGACACCGACGTCGTCGGTGCAGTTCCAGCCGGCGGCGGGGTCGTGGTCGTACGCGGCGACCGGGTAGGTGTAGCCGTACCTGTCGTCGTCGGCGGGCAGCGGGAGCAGCCGGTCGCAGGGGTTCGTGGCCGTCCTGTCGAAGACGAAGGAGCCCTCGCGCTCGCTCCAGCCGAAGTTGTCCCCGGCGCGGACCTCGTAGATCGCCTCGACCGCGTGTTCACCGATGTGCCCGAGGTACATCCGGCCGGTCGCCCGGTCCCAACTGAACCGGTGCGGGTCGCGGAAACCCACGGCGTAGAGCTCGCCGAGCGCGCCGGCCTGACCGACGAAGGGGTTCGCGGGCGGGATGCCGTAGCGCCCGTTCGCGGAGTTGGTGCCCCGGGGGTCGATCCGCAGCAGCTTGCCGTGGGGCAGGGCCAGGTTCTGCGGGTCGGTGTTGCGCGCGCCCTGGCCGCCGTCGCCGACGGCGAGGTACAGCAGGCCGTAGTCGCGGTCGTGGCGCTTGGCCGTGGGGTTGAAGTTGATCTCCTGGATGCCGTGCACCTGGCCGCCGAAGCCGATGCGCAGCACCTCGCGGTGCGTGCCGGCGAAGGTGGCGGCGGCCGGATCGTTAGCCGTCCACTCGGTGATGACACCGTGGAAGAGCGTGTTGGGCTGGGCGTAGTCCGGTGTGGCTGTCGTCGTCGACGCCAACTCGGTGTGGATGGTGTAGAACCTGCCGTTCACCCCGAACTCCGGGTGGAACGCGACGTACCCGAAGCCCTGGCCGAGCCCACGACCGGAGAAGAACCGTGGCGCGAACGTCGCCGCCACGTCCAGGTAGACGTGCGGCACACCGCCCTCGACCAGGTAGAGGCTGCCGTTGAGGTCGGGCACCGCCCGCCGGCCGGAGCCGTCGGGCACCTCCATGATGGTGTTGATCCGGGCGGTACGCATGAGCCGCGCATCGGTCGGCGCGGGTGTGGGGTACGACTGCGGGAAGCTGGCGTACTCGCTGAGGACCAGCCCCAGTCGGGACTGGACCGGCATGTCGGGGATCGGGTCGTCGACCGCGTCGGCGGCCCGCGCGGGCGTGGCGACCAGTGTGGACAGGATCAGCACGAGGGCGGTGAGGCCGGCCCTCACTGTGGGCCGGCGGCGTGTGCCGGCGCGGCGGTGCAGGGTGCGCACGCGTGTCTCCTTCTCGGTGGGACGGTGCCGAGGGTGGTCAGCGGGCAACGTGCCGGTCACGTAAGCGCTTACGAAAGCGCTTACGTACCCTAGGCTTCGATGAATGCCACTCGCAATAGATCGGGTGACATGAATGTTTCCGGAGGGTTGCGGATGCCCAGGGCCAGCCAACGGCCGCGCCTCGTGGACGTCGCCGAACACGCCGCCGTCTCGCTGGCGACCGCCTCCCGCGCCCTCGCCGGCCGCGAGGGGGTCAGCGCCGAGGTGGCCGACCGGATCCGGCAGATCGCCAGTGAGCTGGGCTACGTGGCCAACCCGTACGCCCGCACCCTGGCCAGCGGGGCGACCTCCACTGTGGGGCTGATCGTCCATCAGGTCGACGACCCGTACTTCTCCGAGATCGCCGCCGGGGTCATCCAGCTCGCCGCCGAGCAGGGGCTGCTCGTGCAGATCTGCCAGTCCGGCCGCGACCCCGGCTACGAGCTGCAACAACTGCGCCACCTGATCGCCCAGCGGGTCGGCATCGTGCTGATCAGCGGCTCCGGCTACGACGACCCACGGATGGAGAGCGCGGCCCGCGCCGAGCTGGCCGTGTTCCAGGACCACGGCGGCCGGGCCGCGGCCATCGGACGGCACGCGCTCGGCGTCGACGCCGTCCTGCCGGACAACGAGGCCGGCGGCCACGCGCTCGCCCAGCACCTGATGGACCTCGGCCACCGGCGGATCGCGGTAGCCGCCGGCAGCGCCGGCCTCACCACTGTCGCCGACCGGCTGGCCGGAGTGACGTCGGCCCTGCGGCAGCGCGGGCGGTCCCCCGCCGACCTCGCCGTGGTGCACAGCGACTTCACGCGCGGCGGTGGCCGCGCCGCCGCCGAGCAGATCCTCAACGAGCACCCCGAGACGACGGCGATCATCGCGCTCAACGACGCGATGGCCATGGGCGTGCTGTCGACGCTGCGGTCGCGCCGCGTGCCGGTGCCCGCGCGGATGTCAGTCGTCGGCTTCGACGACGTCTCGGTGGCGGCCGACCTCGCACCCAGCCTCACCACCATCCGCCTGCCGATGACCGAGATGGGCCGCACGGCACTCACCCTCGCGCTCAAGCCGCGCACGACACGCCCCCGCCGCCGGCCCACCGGGCAGGTGCTGGTCGTGCGCGACTCGACAGGGCCCGCGCCGAGGACCTGACCGACGCGCCGATCAGACCGCCAGGGCCGCCCGGACGTCCCGTTCCGTAGTGACACCCCCGTCGCCGTGCGAGGTGACCCGCCCGGACTCCAGCACGTGGTAGCGGTCCGCCACCCGCAGCGCGAAGCCCAGGTGCTGCTCGACGAGCAGCACACTGAACCCGGACTGCCGGGTCAGCTCGACGATCCGCTCCTGGATCTCCGCGACCACCGACGGCTGGATGCCCTCGGTCGGCTCGTCGAGCATCAGCAGCCTGGGCCGGGTGATCAGGGCGCGGGCGATGGCCAACTGCTGGCGCTGACCGCCGGAGAGCAGCCCGGCCCGACGCCGCAGCAGCGCGCGCAGCGCCGGAAACAGATCCAGCACCTCGGCAGTGGCCACCGCACCGTCGCGCCGGCCGTCGGCGACCAGCCGCAGGTTCTCCGCGGCGGTCAGGTGCGGGAAACACTGCTGACCCTGCGGCACGTACGCCATCCCCCGCGCCACCCGCTCGTGCGGCCCGGCGCGGGTGACGTCCTCGCCGTCCAACTCGACGGTGCCGGCGCTCGGGCGCAGCAGCCCGGCCGCGACCCGCAGCAGGGTGCTCTTGCCGGCACCGTTGTGCCCGAGCACGGCGGCCACCCCGTCGGGCGGGACCGCCAGATCGATCCCGTGCAGCACCCGAGAACGCCCGTACCCGGCGTGCACCCCGCGCAACGTCAGCATCATGCCTCCAGGCCGGTGCGGGCCGACCCGGCGTCGACCGGGTGGCCAAGGTAGACCTCCTGCACGCGCGGGTCCGCCTGGACCTGCGCGACGGTGCCCTCGCTGAGCACCCGGCCGGCGTGCAGCACTGTGACGCTGCGCGCGAACCGACGCAGGAAGTCCATGTCGTGCTCGATCACGACGACGGTGCGATCCCGGCTCACCAACTCCAGCAGAGCGCCGGTGGCATCGCGTTCCTCGTGGCTCATGCCGGCGACCGGCTCGTCCAGCAGCAGCAGCCGGGCGTCCTGCACCAGCAGCATGCCGATCTCCAGCCACTGCTTCTGGCCGTGCGCGAGCGTCCCGGCCAGGTGCGCGGCCCGCTCGGCCAGACCGATGGTCTCCAGTGCGGCGGCGACCTCGTCGGGGACACCCCGACGGCGGCGGGCCAGGGTCGCCCAGCTGCGTCGGGCGCCCGCCGCGATGTCGAGGTTCTGCAACACCGACAGCTCCTCGAAGACCGAGGACGTCTGGAAGGTCCGCCCGATGCCCAGCCGGCTGATCCGGTGCACCGGGCGGCCCAGCAGTTCCTCGTCACCGAACCGGACCGAGCCGGTGGCCCGGACCAGGCCGGTGATCGCGTCGACAAGTGTGGTCTTGCCGGCGCCGTTGGGCCCGATCAGGAACCGGATGTCGCCGGCGGGCACCTCCAGCGAGACGCCGTCGACGGCTGTGAAACCGTCGAAGCTGACCCGCACGTCACGGACGGACAACCCGTCCAACCGTTCGCCGCTCATGCTGTGCTGGCTGGGCATGCGCTCACGGCCCTCGCTGCGCTCGGTGCGTTCGCTCATGCTGCCTCCACCTCCGTCGGGTCGGCGCGTCGTCGGCCCAGAGACAACCACCCGCGCCGCACCGGTTGCGCGCCGACGTCACGGCGGCGGGCCAGCGCCCACAACGACGCCAGGCCGCCGGGGAGGAACGCCACCACGACCACGAAGAGCAACCCCTGCAGGTACGTCCAGGTGCCCGGGAAACGCTCGGAGAGGGCGGAGCGCGCCCAGACCACCGCCACCGCGCCGAGCACCGGCCCGAGCAGGGTCGCCCGACCGCCCACCGCGACGCCGATGACGAACTCGATCGACGGGACGATGCCGATCAGCGCGGGCGAGATGATGCCCACCGCCGGCACGAACAGCGCGCCGGCCAGCCCGGCCATGCCGGCCGCGACCACGTACGCCACCAGCTTGACCGACGCCGGGTCGTAGCCCAGGAAACGGACCCGCTCCTCACCGTCGCGGACCGCCACCAGCAGCTCGCCGTAGCGGCTGTGGATGAGCTGACGGGCCAACGCGAGCAACGCCAGCAGCGCCCCGGCGATGATGAAGTACACCATCCGCTGATTGACCGGGTCGTCCAGGTTGTAGCCGAAGAAGCCCTTGATGTCGGTCAGCCCGTTGGTGCCGCCAGTGGTGCCCTGCTGGCCGATCAGCAGGATCACCATCGCGGCGGCGAGCGCCTGACTGAGGATGGCGAAGTACGCGCCGCGGACCCGCCGACGGAAGACCAGTGAGCCGAGCCCGAAGGCGACCACCATCGGCAGCAGCACCGTGGCGGGCAGCGCGAACCACGGGCTGGCGAACGGCCGCCACCACAGGGGCAACTCGTCGAGTTGCCCGTACAGCTGCATGAAGTCGGGCATCCCACCCGGGCCCGCGTCGGCGAGCTTGAGGTGCATGGCCATCGCGTAGCCGCCGAGGCCGAAGAAGACGCCCTGGCCCAGGGTGAGCATGCCGCCCCGGCCCCAGGCGATGCCGATGCCGACCGCGACCATGGCGACGCAGAGGTACTTGGCGAGCAGGGCCAGCCGGAAGTCCGACAGCACCAGCGGCGCGACGGCGAACAACAGCGCCGCGCCGAAGGCGAAGCCGGCCGCCGTCCGCAGCCGCGAGCGGCCGGAGGGCCGGCCCGGTGGTACGGAGTCAACGGGTGCCGGGCGCACGGCGGTGTCCGGCGGCGCGGGGGTCACGGCGGTCATGCGAGGCTCCTGGTCCGCAGGGTGAACAGGCCCTGTGGCCGCCACTGGAGGAACGCGACGATCGCCACGAACACGATCACCTTGGCGACGCTGAGGGTGGTCAGGTACTCCCCGGTGGCCTGGAGCACGCCGAGGGCGAAGGCGACGATCACGCTGCCCTTGAGCTGGCCGATCCCACCGACCACGACGACCAGGAAGGCGTCGATGATCAGGTTGGTGCCCATGGTCGGGCCGATCGGGCCGAGCAGGGTGAGTGCCACCCCGGCGAGCCCGGCCAGGCCGGAGCCGAGGAAGAAGGTCGTCCGGTCGACCCGGGAGGTGGCGATGCCGGACACGGCGGCGAGGTCGCGGTTCTGCACCACCGCGCGGATCCGACGTCCGAGCGGGGTGAGTCGCAGCGCCAGGGTGAGCGCCGCCACGGCGGCCAGCGCCAACGCCAGGATGAACAGCCGGTTGTTGGCGATGGTCAGCCCGCCGGGCAGCGCCACGTTGCCGGTGAGCAGCTCGGGCGCGCGGGTCTGCACGTTCGGACTGCCGAAGATGTCCCGGGCCAGTTGTTGCAGCATCAGTGACACACCCCAGGTGACCAGCAGGGTGTCCAGCGGCCGGGCGTAGAGCCGGCGGATGAGCAGCACCTCCAG
The DNA here is from genome assembly GCF_018070365.1 of Micromonospora sp. D93. Classification (NCBI taxonomy): domain Bacteria; kingdom Bacillati; phylum Actinomycetota; class Actinomycetes; order Micromonosporales; family Micromonosporaceae; genus Micromonospora; species Micromonospora sp. D93. The sequence continues at coordinate 78,766 of NZ_JAGPXW010000014.1, forward strand.
CAGGACGCCCATCGTGCCGGCGACCACGAACGCCACCGGCAGCGCGACCGCCAGCGACAGGCCGGCGCCGGTGATGCTCTGCTGCAGAACGTAGGTGGTGTACGCGCCGGCCATGATGAACTCACCGTGCGCCATGTTGATCACGTTCATCTGGCCGAAGGTCAGCGCGAGGCCGAGCGCGATGAGCAGCAGCACCGCGCCGATGCTGATGCCGGTGAAGAGTTGACCGAAGAGGACTGTCACGGTGGGTACTCCGAACTGCTGGTCGGGTGGCCCGGGCGGAGCGCGCGGCAACGCGTTCCGCCCGGGCCGGCGTCGTCAGCTCAGGCCGCTCGCCCACGGGTAGGTCTTGAGGTACGGGTCCGGTGCGACAGGCTTGCCGGAGTTCCACACCTCGGTGATCAGACCGTCCGCGCCGACCTTGCCGATCCGGGCGGTCTTGGAGATGTGCTGGGTCTTGCCGTCGACAGTGACCAAGCCCTCCGGCGCGTCGAAGGTGATCCCGTCCGAGGCGGCACGGACCTTCTCCACGTCGAAGGCGCCGGCCTTCTCGACCATCGCCTTCCACAGGTGGACGCCGACGTACGCGGCCTCCATCGGATCGCTTGTCGGCTTGTCCGCGCCGTACTTCGCCTTGTACGCGGCCACGAACTTCGCGTTCGCCGCGCCCGGGGTGGTCTGGTAGTAGTTCCAGGCCGTCAGTTGGCCCTCCAGGTACTGGGTGCCGATGCCCTTGACCTCTTCCTCGGCGATCGACACCGACACCACAGGCATCGCGGCGGCGGTCAGACCCGCCGACTTGTATTCCTTGAAGAAGGCCACGTTGCTGTCACCGTTGAGCGTGTTGAACACCGCGTCCGCGCCGGACGATTTGACCTTGTTGACGATGGTGCCGAACTCGGTGGACCCGAGCGGCGCGTAATCCTCGCCCAGCACGGTCATCCCGTTCGCTGTCGCGTACGCCTTGATGATTTTGTTGGCGGTCCGCGGAAAAACGTAGTCGCTGCCGACCAGATAGACCGACTTCGCGCCCTGCGACTTGAGGTAGTCGAGCCCGGGAACGATCTGCTGGTTGGTCGTGGCCCCGGTGTAGAAGATGTAGGGCGACTGCTCCAGACCCTCGTACTGCACCGGGTAGAACAGCAACGCCTTGTTCTTCTCGAACACCGGCTTGACCGCCTTGCGGCTGGCCGACGTCCAACAGCCGAAGACGGCCGCCACCCGGTCCTCGGAGATGAGCTTCTCAGCCTTCTCCGCGAAGGTCGGCCAGTCCGAGCCGCCGTCCTCACCGACCGGCTGGATCTTCTTGCCGAGGACACCGCCGGCCGCGTTGATCTCCTCGATGGCGAGCATGATGGAGTCGCGGACCGTGACCTCGCTGATCGCCATGGTGCCGGAGAGCGAGTTGAGCAGGCCCACCTTGACGGTGTCGCCGGAGACGTCGGCGGTGACGCCGGACGCGGCACCCGCGTCGGTGGTCTTGCTGCCGCACGCGGTCATCGCGGCCGCGGCGACCAGGGTCATGGCACCCGCCAGGATGCGGCGGCCCCGGAATAATGACATCTACTCTCCCTGCGGTGCACTCAAGTGGCATAAGGACGGTCGGTGCGGTCCGATGGAGCTGACGTGGGCGATGCCGAGGTCGACGGGTGGACGCCGCGCAGGGCACCGGATCGGATATGGGCAGGGAAAGCGTCGACCGGCATGATTGCGTGTGTGTTTCCCGGTCCTTAATTGACTGTTTCCGAGGGTGCCGTCGGGCGCGCACGAAAAACGGCCGGCACCGTTGGGAGGAAACGGTGCCGGCCGTTCGGAAAGATGCGAGACAAGGGCCGCCACAATGGTCGACGAAAGAATCCGCCGACGGTGGGCACACAATCGTGACATCTGACGCCGTGGCCAGATACTTCACGCAGGAAGCATCTTAGGACGGGATCGGGTAGCGCTGTCAAGGGCCCGGTGGGCCGGCTGTCGGCGCTGGTTCAGAGCTGGGCCAGCACTGTGAAGTCCAAGCCGTCCGCCTCGGCCAGGTAGATGCGCTGACGCACGTGCCTCTGACGCAGCCGCAACCGCCCACGCGGCCCGTGGTAGGCGACCGTGTCGGCGGCCGTCTCGATGGCCCGTACGTCGAGGGTGCGGGCCTGGCCGATCAGCGCGGCGAGCAGCATGACGCCCTCGTAGCAGGACTCCCCCAGGCTGCCCAACGGCGGCGCCTCCACCCCGAAACGCCTGGCGAACTCGCCGTGGAAGTCGAGATTCTCCTGGGTCACCAGCCCGGCGAAGAAACCCGCAGTGCTGTACAGCCTCCGGGTCGCGCCGGCACCGCTGGCCAGCAGCATGTTCTCGTCCATCAGGGTGCTCAGCCGCAGGCAGCGCTGATCCAGGCCGGACCGGGCGAACGCGCGGTTGAACCGCACCGCGTCGGCACCGACCAGCAGCATCAACACCGCGTCCGCGTCACTGTGCTCGATGCGGCGCAACACCTCGGTGAAGTCGTGCGCGTCCAACGGCAGGAAGTGCCGGCCCACCACCTGCCCACCGCCGCGCAACGCGTACCGCTGGGCCGCCCGCGACGTACGGCGCGGCCACACGTAGTCGTTGCCCACCACGAACCAGCGACGCACCCCCTGCTCCCCGGCGAGCAGCCGCATCGCGGGCCACAGCTGGGCATCCGGCGTCTCGCTGGTCAGGAAGACCCCTTCGGTGCGTTCGCCGCCCTCGTAGAGTGCGGTGTAGACGTACGGCACCCGGTGCGCGACGCGGGGCGCCAACGCCTGGCGCACCGAGGAGATGTGCCACCCCGTCACCCCCTGCACGGCCCCCACCGACACCAACGCCTCGACCTCGGCGGCCACCTCGGCCGGCGGTGCGCCACCGTCGACCGGCACCAGCCGCACCTCCCGGCCCAGCACCCCACCGCACCGATTGATCTCCTCCACCGCGAGCTGCGCGCAGAGCTCGCACGTGGGGCCGAACATGCCGGCCGGCCCGCGCATCGGGTAGACCAGCGCGATGCTGACCACGGCACGGTCGACGGTCAGCCACGGCGGTGCCGGCGCGGACATGAGCACATGATTGCCCGGCCCACGACGGAAGACCAGCGCTCACCACTGACCGGGACGACTCGCTACCATGACAGGGCCACCGGACCAGGGAGTTTCATGTCAGACGTGCCCGGGGCGCCAGCCGACCTGCTGCGCTCGCTCACCCGCGCCGAACGGCTGCTCTCCCGCCGGCTGGGCGCCGTTCTGGCCGACGACGGGCTGAGCATCGAGGCGTGGCGGGTGCTCTGCCTGCTCGCCGACGGCCAGGGTCACCCGATGAGCGAGGTGTCCGTTGAGGCGTCGCTGCCGCCGGGCACCCTCACCAAGCTGGTCGACCACCTCGTCGACCGCAACCTCGTCTTCCGGCGAATCGATCCGATCGACCGCCGACGAATTCGGGCGTACCTGACCGTGCGGGGCCGCCGCGAGCACGCCCGCCTGGACGAGCGGGTCCGGGCCAGCATCGCCGAGCTGGGCATCGCGGAGGTAGGCACCGCGGAGCAGGGCATCGCGGGGAGCAGCAAGCCGGGTGGGGCACCGGCCGCCGACCTGGTGCGTCAGCTCGACGACCTGATCGGCCGCCTCGACCCGGCTCGGCAACGAGTGCACGCCGAGGCGGCCGGCACGCCTTGAGCGCGGCCCGACCTCCCACCCCACACTCCAGAGAGCGTGATGTCTGTGAGTCATCACGATGACTCACAGACATCACGCTCTCTGGAGTGTCCGCCGGCCGGCACCGTCGTGCTCTGCACCAACCTGGCCTCGGGAACGGTCTCGGCAGCCGAGGCCAATCCTCGCTCGGCCGCCGCGGGTGACACGGTCCAGCAGGGCCGGCACGCGGTCCGGTAGCGGCTCCTTAGACCGTGAGGTGGGCGCGCAGGGTGTGCGCGTCGGGAGCGGTGGCGGTCCACAGGGTCGCCGGGCCGCCGGCCAACGGCAGCCGGGCGACACTGCCCTCGACCGTCGGAGGTTCGGCGGGCCGCGACGGGTCGACCACCAGCAGCGACCCGGTGGCCGGGGCGCCGCCGAGCACCGCCGGGCCGGCCCAGCCCGGCGCCTGCGGCCCCACCGCGAGGGACTGGCGCAGCAGTGGTTGGCCCGCGTAGTCGACCTGGGTGTGCACGACGGCGCCGCCGGGGGCCTCGCCGTACCGGCCGCAGATCAGCTCGTCGCGCCACCGCAGGCTCGCACCGGCGGCCAGGTCGATCCGGGATTCGGCGAGGTGCGCGCAGCCGGCCGCGGCGACCAACTGCTCCGGAAGCCAGTGCAGCGTGGCACCGGCGTGTACCACCGCCCGCACCGCCATCCGGGACACGGCACCCGCGCGACCCGGCAGGGCGATCGACGCGGCGACGCTGTGCACCCGAACCGCCGCGCCCGGTCCCACCTCGATCTCCAGGCGGAGATCGTCCCCGGCGAGCGGTCCGGCCGCCCCGCCGACGAGGTGCACAGTGGCGACACCACCGTCGGTCGGGGTCTGGCGCAGCAGCAACGGCGTTTCGCCGTGCAACTCGACAAGGGCCGTGCCGCCCCGATCGTCGACCCGAGCGACCAGCCGGGCGCGCGCTCGCATCAGGCCGTGCCGGCCGGCACGGCGAGCGGGTGCAGTGCGGCGTGGTGGGCCAACTCGTGCCGGATCCACTCCGCGACCGACGTCGCCGTGGGGTCTCCCACGATGGACAGGAAGAGGGTCGGGAGGTCGCCGCGCCGGGCCCGCGCGTCACGATCCATGACGGCGAGGTCGGCACCCACCATCGGCGCCAGGTCGGTCTTGTTGATCACTAGAAGGTCGGCGGCGGTGACCCCTGGCCCGCCCTTGCGGGGCACCTTGTCCCCACCCGCCACGTCGACCACGAAGATCTGCCGGTCGACCAGCCCTCGGCTGAAGGTCGCGGTCAGGTTGTCCCCACCGCTCTCCACGAGGACCAGGTCCAGCGGCCCGACCGCATCGGCCAGTTCGTCGATGGCGTCCAGATTGGCGCCGATGTCGTCGCGGATCGCTGTGTGCGGGCAGCAACCGGTCTCCACCGCGCGGATTCGGGTCGGGTCCAGCACTCCGGCCCGGCGGAGAAAGTCGGCGTCCTCGGTCGTGTAGATGTCGTTCGTCACCACGCCGAGCCGCAGCTCGTCGGCGAAGGCACGGCAGAGCGCGGCCACCAGGGCCGTCTTGCCGGACCCCACCGGGCCGCCGATGCCGACGCGCAGGGCACGGCCGGCGCGCGCCAACGGCGGATGCGGGTCCACCCCCGGCTCCGGGTGGGTGTGCGGAACGGTCTCGTCGTGGGGTGGGGTGGCCGGCGGCGGCGTGGTCGGCTCGACGGCGGGTACAGCGCTCGGCACAACGGTGTCAGGACGCAAAGAGACGCACCTCCCAGGTGGCATGGATTTCGGCATGGATGTCGGCGAGTGGAGCGGCTGCGGCCGGCAGCCGCTCCGGTGGGTCGTCGGCGGCCCGCGCCGCGTCGGCGGCAGTGCCGTCGCAGGCGTCGGCCAAGCCGACCAGCAGAGCCTGGACCCGGTACGGGTCGAGGCCGAGCAGACGTACACCGGCGCTGGCCGCACCGGTCAGCGTCCCGTACGCGGCGATCGTGGCGGTCTCGAGGCGGGACAGCCCGGCCGCGGCGCAGAGCAGCCCGAGCACCAGCGGCTGGTGCGCGCCACCGGGCGTCGCGGGCAGGTCGGCGAACCGGGCGTCCGGCCAGATGGTCCGCCCGGCTCGCAGCAGCGCCCGGCCCTGTCGGCGCGAGACCGCCCGCAACGCCGGGGCGGCGGTACGCGCGTCCAGCTCCGCGTCGAGCCGAGCCAGCGCCCCCGACCGAGCGGCAGACCCGGCCGGCGCCCCCGACCGGGCGGCAGACCCGGCCGGCGCGTCCGACGGTCGGGCGGACCGGGCCGGGTGCGCCGAGCCGACCATCTCGGGCATTGCCACCCGGTGTGCGGCTGCCGCGAACGCCGCGCCGACCAGACCGGCGGTGGCCAACCGTCCCGCCAGGAACGACTCCAACGAGGTCAGGTCGGTGACCCGGCCGGCGGCGACGGCAGCCTCCAGACCACCGGAGTGCGCGTGCGCCCCGGCCGGGAAGCGCCCGTCGGCCAACAGCAACAGCAGGCTCGGCGTCGCCATCAGAACAGGAAGTACCGCTGGGCCATCGGCAGCCGGGTCACCGGGTCCGGCTCCACCACCTGCCCGTCGATCCGCACGGTGAAGGTGTCCGGGTCCACCTCGATGCGCGGCATCGCGTTGTTCTCCGGCAGGTCGGCCTTGCCCCGCGACCGCACGTCGTTCACCGGCACCACCCGGCGTCGCACGTCCAGGCGGAGCCCGGCGTCCAGGGCCGCCGGGGCCACGAAGGCCAGGCTGGTGGCCGCCGCCGCCGCGCCGTACGCCCCGAACATCGGCCGGGGCAGCATCGGCTGTGGTGTCGGGATCGAGGCGTTGGCGTCGCCCATCTGGGCGTACGCGATCATGCCGCCCTTGATCACCAGCAGCGGCCGGACGCCGAAGAACGCCGGGTCCCAGAGCACCAGGTCGGCGAGCTTGCCCGGCTCGACCGAGCCGATCTCCTGTTCCAGCCCGTTGGCCATCGCCGCGCAGATGGTGTATTTCGCCACGTACCGCCGGGCCCGGTGATTGTCGGCGGCCCCGTCACCCGGCAGCGCGCCGACCCGGTCCTTCATCACGTGGGCGCTCTGCCAGGTCCGCGTGATCACCTCGCCGACCCGGCCCATCGCCTGCGAGTCGGAACCGATGATGGAGATCGCGCCGAGGTCGTGCAGCAGGTCCTCGGCGGCCATCGTGGACGGTCGGATCCGGCTCTCGGCGAAGGCCAGGTCCTCTGGAACGGAGGGGTTGAGGTGGTGGCAGACCATCAACATGTCCAGGTGTTCGGCCAGGGTGTTGGCGGTGTACGGCCGGGTGGGGTTGGTCGACGACGGCAACACGTTCGGTTCGCTGGCCACCGTGATGATGTCCGGCGCGTGCCCGCCCCCTGCTCCCTCGGTGTGGTACGAGTGGATCGCCCGCCCACCGATCGCCCGCAGGGTGTCGGCGACGAAGCCGGCCTCGTTGAGCGTGTCGGTGTGGATCGACACCTGGACCCCTGACGCGTCCGCCACCCGCAGGCAGGCGTCGATCGCGGCCGGGGTGGTGCCCCAGTCCTCGTGCAGCTTGAATCCGCCCGCACCGGCCCGCAACTGTTCCCACAGCGCCTCGGTGGAGACGGTGTTGCCCTTGCCGAGCAGCAGCACGTTGACAGGCATCGTGTCCAGCGCCTCGTGCATCCGGGCCAGGTGCCAGGCGTTCGGGGTGACGGTTGTCGCGCGGGTCCCCTCGGCCGGCCCGGTGCCGCCGCCGACCATCGTGGTGATGCCGCTGGCCAGTGCCTCGGTGACGATCTGCGGGCAGATGAAGTGCACGTGGGTGTCGACAGCGCCGGCGGTGAGGATCCGCCCGTTGCCCGCGATCACCTCGGTCGACGGGCCGATGACCAGGTCGGGGTGGACACCGGGCATGGTGTCCGGGTTGCCGGCCCGGCCGAGCGCCACGATGCGTCCGTCGCGCAGCCCCACGTCGGCCTTGACCACGCCCCAGTGGTCGAGCACCACCGCGCCGGTGATGACGGTGTCCAGTGCCCCCTCGGCGCGGGTGGCCCGGGACTGGCCCATCGACTCACGGATCACCTTGCCGCCGCCGAAGACCGCCTCGTCGCCGCCCACGCAGTGGTCGGTCTCCACCTCGATGAGCAGGTTGGTGTCGGCCAGTCGGATCCGGTCACCGGTCGTCGGCCCGTACAGGTCGATGTAGCGGTCCCTCCGCACGGCGCTCACCGCGGCGACCCGTCGGCCGCGACCGCGCGCGGCGGGTCCAACGCTCCCGCGCACTCTGCGCGCAGGCCCGGCACGATCCGCGCGCCGCCGTGCGGAACGAGGTCGACAGTGCGGCTGATGCCCGGCTCGAACCGGACCGAGGTGCCCGCCGGAACGGCGAGCCGCTGCCCCCACGCCGCGCCCCGGTCGAACGACAGCGCCGGGTTGGCTTCGGCGAAGTGGTAGTGCGAGCCGACCTGCACCGGGCGGTCGGCAGTGTTGACCACGAGCAGCGTGGTCACCGGACGCCCCACGTTGATCTCGACCGGGTCGGCCGCCGGCAGGATCTCCCCGGGGATCACGGGATCGGGTGGTGCACCGTCACCAGCTTGGTGCCATCCGGGAACGTCGCCTCCACCTGCACCTCCCTCAGCAGCTCGGGGATGCCGTCCTGGACGTCGTCGCGGCCGAGCACCGCCCGGCCGGCCGACATCAGGTCGACCACCGACCGCCCGTCGCGGGCCCCTTCGAGGAGGAACGCGGTGATCACCGCGACGGCTTCGGGGTAGTTGAGGCGCAGGCCGCGTTCGCGGCGGGCGCGGGCGACGTCGGCCGCGACGTGGACGAGCAGGCGGTCCTGCTCGTGCGGGCTGAGGAACACGGGGCTCTCCCGGTGGGTCGGCGTGCCCCGGCTCGCCGTCGGCTCCACGCGGAGCCGCCCGGGGCATCAAGACCCGGGCACGAGCTGGGAGTCACACGACCGCCGGGTCACCGCCGACGGGGCGACCCGGGATTCCACCATCCCGGCCCGCACGACGGGCAACCGGCGGTGTCGGGTCGGATGCGGACCGCACCGCCCACCGCTGAGCAGACCGTAGAGGATCGCCACCGACCGAGGCAACAGTCCATTGGGGATCGCGCTGGTCCGCGGCCGGCTACCGATCCGGCGGCAGGCAGGGGATGATCGCCGGATGACGGCGACGAGGGGTACGCGTCCACTGCTCGGTGTTCTGTTCCTGGCGGTGGCCACGGTCGGGGCGTGGATCCTCTGGCTGGGCTGGGACACCCGGTACACGGTCGACGCGCAGACCGGCGCGAGCAGCGGTCCGTACGAGGCGTGGCAGGTGATCGGTTGTGTGCTGACGCTCGTGACGCTGGCCGCGCTCGCCGGGACGCGGCTCAGCCCGTGGCTGGTGGCGCCGGTGATGACTGTGGCGTTCACGGCGGTCTGGTCGTGGCGGGCCGCGGGGACCGACGACAGCGGATTGTGGGTGGTCGGGGGGATTCTGGTGCTGGTCGGGATGGCGGCCGGCAGCACTGTGGTGAGCCTCGCGGGGCGGCGGGTCGGCCAGCGGTTCGCCGGCCGATCCGCCTAGGGACAACCCATCGCCACGTGGGTGCCGAAATGCTACGAAGGAGACGCTGATCCGGGCGTGAGGGTCCATCGTGGAAACGTGTGATGTGTGATCTCATGTGGTGGTGATCACTCCGACTCCCCTCATGCGTCTGGTGGCCGGTGTGTGGGGGTTCAAGACCCTCGCGGTCGGCGTTGAGCTGGGCCTGTTCACCCGGTTGGCCGGCGGGCGGACGATGACCGTCGAGCAGGCCGCCGCCGAGTTCGGGCTGCCCGACCGGCCGGCCGACCTGTTGCTGGCCGCCAGTGCCTCGCTCGGCCTGCTGGAGAAGTCCGGCGACGGTTACCGCAACTCGGAGGTGGCCGAGCAGTTCCTGGTCGAGGGCCGCCCGTACTACTTCGGCGCGCAGGTCCGCTACTCGGACCTGCGCACCTACCTGCCCTGGCACCGCATCGGCGAGGCCCTACGCACGGATCGGCCGTTGACCTGGGACCCGGAGTCCCAACAGTCGATGTTCGACACCGCCGACCCGGCCATGCTGGCGCAGTTCTGGGACGCCATGTTCTCCACGTCCAGCTTCACCGCCAGCGCGTTGGCCGACGCGTACGACTTCTCGGCGCATCGCCGGTTGCTCGACGTGGGCGGCGGGGCGGGCGCGTTCCCGATCGAGTTCTGCCGCCGCCTGCCCGAGTTGCGGGCGACAGTCCTGGATCTGCCGCACGTCTGCGTCCGTGCCCGGGAGCGGATCGCCGAGGCCCGCCTGACCGGGCGGATCGAGGCGGTGGGCGGCGACTTCCTCGCCGATCCGGCGCTGCCGGACGGGCACGACGTCATCCTGCTCAGCATGATCCTGCACGACTGGGACGAGCCGACGAACCGGGAGTTGCTGGCCCGGTGCCACGCGGCGTTGCCGCCCGGCGGGGCGATCGTCGTCTGTGAACTGCTGCTCAACGACGAGCGCACCGGACCGCCGGAGGCGGCCCTGATGGGGATGAACATGCTTGTCGAGACCGAGGGCGGCCGGAACTACTCAGGCGCCGAGTACACGGCCTGGCTCACCGACGCCGGCTTCGTCGACGTACACACGGTGCCGTTCGACGCCCCCGGCGCCAACGGCGCGGTGGTGGCCCGCCGAGCCTGACCGACGACGACACCCGGCCCCGGTGCGAACCGTGGGCCGGGTGTCGCGGCGCCTCACGGCGCTGGCGTCCGATCGGCTACCGGTACGGGTCAGGCGCGAGCCTTGGCCGGCTGCTTCATGAAGTCCATGATCGCCTTGTTGACCTCATCGGCGTGGGTCCACGGGATACCGTGCGGCGCGCCCTTGAGCGTGATGAGCGTGCCGGTCGGCATCATCGGCCCGAGCCGCTGACCGGTCACCGGGTAGGGCAGCACCCGGTCCTGGTCGCCCTGCACGATCAACACCGGAATGTTGATCTTCGGCAGGTCCTGGCGGAAGTCTTCCTGCCAGGCGTTCACACTGTCGTGGGTGGCCTTACCGGAGGCCATCGCGCCGATCTGCCAGTGCGCCCGGTACGCCTCCTCGCTGACCCGCTTGCCCATGTTCTGGTCCGGGTTGAAGAACGCGTCGCAGAAGGATGTCAGGTAGGCGAACCGGTCCTTGATGATGGCGTCCTGGAAGCCCTTGAAGAGGCTCCGCTCGACGCCCTCCGGGTTGTCGCTCGCCTTGGCCAGCATCGGTTGCAGCGGGCTGAGCACCACGGCCCGGCTCACTCGCTGCGAACCGTAGTTGCCCAGGTAGCGAATGACCTCGCCGGTGCCCATCGAGTGACCGATCAGGGTCACCTCGTTCAGGTCCAGCTCGGTCATCAACACGTCCAGGTCCGCCGCGAACGTGTTGTAGTCGTACCCGAACGCCGGCTGGGCGGAGTTACCGTAACCGCGGCGATCGTAGGTGATCGTCCGGTATCCGGCGTCCTGCAACACCCGTGTCTCCTTCTCCCAGGTGGCGCCATTGAACGGGAAGCCGTGGATCAGCACCACCGGCTTACCGGAACCGTGGTCCTCGTAGTACAGGTCGATGGGCGCGGAGTTTTCCGTACCCACGGTGATGAAAGGCATGTTTGTCTCCTGCTCCGGTCTCGGGCTGTCGGACGCCCCGCGCTTTCCCGTCGGGTCGCCGGATATGCGGGACGTCAGATCGGCCCGAAGGCACGGACAGGGGTGTCCTGATCGGGCCGCGACGGCTTAGCCTCGAAGGGTGAGCCTTCCGCCGCGGCTGCGGGCCGTCAGCGATCTGCACGTCGGGCACCCGCAGAACCGCGCGTTCGTCCAGGAGCTGCACCCGGAAAACGACGGCGACTGGCTGCTCGTCGCCGGTGACGTCGCCGACCGGTTCGCCGACATCGAGTGGGCGCTCGGGCTGCTGAGCAGCCGGTTCGCGCGCGTCGTCTGGGCGCCGGGCAACCACGAGCTGTGGACGCCACCGGGGGACCCGGTCACGCTGCGCGGCGAGGAGCGCTACCGCGAGCTGGTCCGGCTGTGCCGACGGCTGGGGGTGGTCACCCCGGAGGATCCGTACCCGGTGTGGGACGGCGACGGCGGCCCGGCCACCATCGCCCCGCTCTTCGTGCTCTACGACTACACGTTCCGGGTGCCCGAGGCCCACACCCAGGAGGAGTCGCTGGCCCTGGCGTACGCCGCCGGGGTGGTCTGCACCGACGAGGCGCTGCTGCACCCCGACCCGTACCCGAGCCGGGAGGCGTGGTGCGCGGCCCGGATCACCGAGACCGAACGCCGGCTGGCCGAACGCGACCCGGCGCTGCCGACGGTGCTGGTCAACCACTACCCGCTGGTGCGGGAACCCACCGACATCCTGCGGTACCCGCTGTTCGCCCAGTGGTGCGGCACGGTCCGCACCAGCGACTGGCACCTGCGCTTCGACGCCGCCACCATGGTCTACGGGCACCTGCACATCCCCCGCACCACATTCCACGACGGGGTGCGTTTCGAGGAGGTCTCCCTCGGCTACCCCCGCGAGTGGCAGCGCCGAGGACCGGTGCCCAACCCGGTGCGCACCATCCACCCCGCGGACGACAGACGCCGACGCGCGACCGTCAATGGGTGAGGCCGACCAAGCGGGAGGCATTGGGCATCGACACCACCGGCGAACTAGCCCGCCGTGGCGCGGGCGGCGGTGTCGATGAAGTCTGCGACAGGGCCGGGTTGCGAGACTGCCACGGCGTGAGAGGCGTCGACCTCGATCGTGGTGGACCCTGCCCTCTGGGCCATGAAGCGTTGCAGGTCCGGCGGAATGCCCAGGTCCTGGGTGCTGACCAGGGTCCACGACGGGATGGACTTCCAGGCCACCTTGGTCACGGACCCGGTCTGGGCGTTTTCAGTGGGCGGCCGCTGCGTGACCGCCATCAGCGCGGCGACGTCGGGGGCGACGTCGGCAGCGAACACTGCGTGGAACTTCTCCTCCTCGATGTACTGCTCCATGGCCGGGCTGCCGTCGGCGAGACGACAGGGAACCATCCTGATGGCAGTACCGAGCTGACTTCCGGGATATTTCATCGTCAAGGCGAGCACACTTTCGCCGACGTCCGGGCTGATGCTGGCGACGTACACCAAAGCCTTCACGTTGGCGGCACCATCCGCAGCCTCGGTCATCACTGCCCCGCCGTACGAGTGAGCGGCCATCACGACCGGACCGTCCACGGTGTCGACAATCGAGCGAATATAAGTGGCGTCTTCCTGCACTCCGCGCAGCGGGTTGGCGAGCGCCATGACCGGATAGCCTCGACGCTTGAGGTTGGCGATCACGCCGTTCCAGCTCGACGAGTCGGCGAACGCCCCATGGACGAGCACAACAGTGGGCAGCCCTGCCTTTTGACCGGACGTGTCAGGAGTAGCGCTCATTCGGCATCACCTTCCGGAAAGTCACACTTCCGCTGGACAGTGGGAGCACGACGGTAATCGGCAGAAACGTTCGACGGGACGTCCGGATGGCTCCGCGTGCCGATCCGAATTCCGGCCTCCCTGTGCCGTACCGCACCAGTATTCAGCAGGGGACGTAACTTCCGTCAGCGATTCAAGAGACGGGCGGATCCTCACAAGGTTGCAGGACTGGAGACCCTTCATCAACGGGTGAGGCCGACCACCGCGGCCAGTCGCGCCACACCGGCCGGCGCCGGCTGCGCGCGAGCAACATCGGCGATCACCGTACGCGCCAATGGCCGGCACCGAACCTCAGCCGGCGCGACACTGTCCGCGTCGACAAGCGCGCGAGCAGCCCCACGCAGATCACCAACCTTGAGGTATGCCGTCGCGGCGTCGACCAGGTACGCGCCCCGATACTCAGCCGGCAACCGCCGCCACCCCTCCCGCCGAACCACCGTCGAGTGCCTTTGCAGCGCCTCGACGGCGTCACCCCGCTGCGCCGCCACCAGCACCCGCGCCAACTCCACAGCAACCGGACCAAAGCTGGTGCGGTGCGGATCGTCGTACCCCCTCAGGCTGGCCGCGATCCCCGCGGCCCGCCCGGTCAGCTCCTCGGCGTGGCGGTGCTCGCCGCAGCCCGCAGCGGCCAGGGCGGCCTGCACCAGCAGCGTCCCACCCACCGCCCACTCCCCCGCCGGCCGCCGCCGCGCGGGCGCACCCTCGCCCTCGCTCCGCCCCTCGCTTCGTTGATCATGAGGTTGACGGGCGGCTTGATCTCCACGAAGCCCGCCAACCTCATGATCAGCCGGGTGGGAGGGGGCCGGGAGGATGCGGTTCGCTGCGGTTTGGGCCGCTGTTAGGGCTAGGCGGTCGCGGTTTGAGGCGCGGAGCGCCTGGGCTACCGAGATGGCCGCCGTTGCCGCCAGGATCGGATCGTCGCCGGTGGCGGACATCGCCCGGTCGGCGGCCAGCCAGGCGAGGTCGGCCTCGCCGAGCTTGACCAGCAGCGACGAGGTGATCCGGTACGTCTGCACCAGCAGTTCCGGTGTCCGGGCGCCCTGGGCGGCGTCGAGCAGACCCGGCAGGACTCGCACCAACTGGCCGTAGTGCGCGTGCTGGTAGCTCAACCAGGCGTACCCGACCTGCCTTCTCAGCTCGTCGGTCTGCTCTGGGGCTTGCGAGGTGTCGTAGCGGGCGAGAGCGGCCCGGATGTCGTCCACCCCGCCTGGCGTGCCCGCCGAGGTGCTGCGCTGCTGGCCGAGCAACACCTGCGGGTCGACCCGCAGGACGTGGGCCAGTTCCTGGATCACCGAGTACCGGTCCAGGGCGCGCACACCCCGCTCCACCTTGTCCACCCAACTCTTCGACCTGCGCAGCCGGTCCGCGAGCATCTGCTGCGTCATCGACCGCCGCACCCGCCACCGGGCCACACGCCGCCCGATGGGGACGTCATCGCTGGTCACGCCGCCACCGCCGGTCCGGGACCGCGCGGGTCGTGTCCTCCACGGGTACGCGCTCCGCCTCGGCCTGCGCCAGGAGACGCTGCTTGGCAGCCTCCCGCTCGACCGCCTCACACTGCTCGCCTCGGCTCGTCGACTCACCGCCTTGCATGCCCACCTCCGTCAGCCGGTGCCGACGCTCGGACTCGCCGAACTTCGGCGGGCCTCTCGCGTCCTCTGGATGACCTGTCCTGTGGAACCAGGCTCCGCCGACTGGTAGTGACAACTTCACCGCGAGTCACGGACGACTGGGGACGTCCCTGCTAGGGTGAGTCGTCCCCATGCCGTCCCCCAGCCAGTGAGCAGGAGACGCGATGCCGAACGACCGTCTTCGCAACGGCATGCTCAAGAACGGTCTGACGACGTCGGCGCTAGCCGAAAGGCTCGGTGTCGACCCGAAGACTGTCGAGCGGTGGGTGACTCAGACCCGCAACCCGTACCCGCGTTATCGCCACACCATCGCCGAATTGCTGAACGAGAGTGAGTCGTACCTCTGGCCGGACGCGCTACCGACGCAACGCGCGGTGCAGATCAGCCAGTCGGAACTCGTCTACATCTACCCGCGCCGCGGAGCCGTCCCCACCGAACTCTGGCAGCGGCTCCTGGAGCAGGCCACCCGACAGGTCGGCGTCTTGGTCTACGGAGGACTGTTCCTACCCGAGTTCAACCACCGCTGGATCGCAACGCTCCGCGAGAAGGCGTTGGCCGGAGCGCAGGTGGAGTTGCTGTTCGGCGACCCGGAGGGCGAACACATCACCGAGCGTGGAGACGCCGAGGGCATCGGGCCAGCGATGTCCAACAAGATTCTGAACGCGTTGGCCTTCTACAAAGACCTACGGGACCTGGACAACGTCGGGATCTACTACCACGACACCATCCTCTACAACTCCATCTACCGCTTCGACGACGAGATGCTGGTCAACACTCATCTGTATGGCACGCCGGCCGCGTATGCGCCGGTGCTGCACCTGCGGCGCCTCGGCGGCGGGGACCTGTTCGACAGTTACGTCGCCAGCTTCAACCGAGTTCTCGGGAAGAAGCGGGCCGTCTGGCCCGAACACTGAGCCGTCCGCCGGTGAGAGGCTGAAGTCATGGCCCGGATCGACCACTTCAACAACCCGAACGCCCCGAAGCCGAACAGCATCGTCGTAGCCGTGACCGTCTTCGTTCAGGACGATCAGGGCCGGGTGCTGCTCATCCAACGCACCGACAACGGCCTGTGGGCGCTACCCGGCGGCGCCCAGGACTTCGGCGAGTACATCGCCGACACGGCCGTACGAGAGACGCGTGAGGAGACCGGCGTCGAGGTTGAGGTGACCGGCGTGGTCGGGATCTACACCAACCCGAACCACGTCGTGGAGTACAGCGACGGCGAGGTGCGGCAGCAGTTCTCGATCTGTTTCCGAGCGCGATTTGTCAATGGCGAGCCAACTACTAGCGACGAGTCGTCCGCAGTCCGATGGGTGCTATGTGATGCGCTGGATCATGTGGCAATCCATCCATCAATGAGGCTACGTATAGACCACGGCTTGGAGCAAAGAGAGAATCCCTACATCGGGTGAGACGCCATGCGCATCATTGTCCTGCGCGCGGCCCCTATTAGTGCCGGCTCGGCCTTCCTCCAGAAGCGAGCGACGAGGTCTTCCGACCCATAACGCTCGCGGATTTCGGCGAGTCGTTCGTCGACTGTGAAGTCTTGGCCGTCTGGGCCGGTCGTCATATCCGCGAACCACAGAGCGTCTGCGGTTGATGATTCCTCATGCGGAAACTCAGCGGCCAGTATAGCCCCGAGACCACGCTCCTCCGCCTCATAGGATGCGCAGGAGTGGTGGGCCACCAAGCTTGCAATTCGCAAGCTGAACCCCTCACGGAGGAGCCATCGCGCACCGTCAAGGGAGTGGAATCCGGTATTCACGATGCGGGGCGTGTAACCGATATCGTGTAGCCATGCGGCGGCGACGAGCACGTCTCCATCGTCACCTACCACTGGCCGGAGCGACTCCACCTTCGAGCCAACCGCTTGGACATGCCGCCACCTTCTGGGCAGCGCCGTCGCGAGCTGGCGCGCGGCGGTCCGTGCCGCGAGGCTTGCCAAGTCCGTCACGATCCGATCATACGCCGGTCTTATAGGATGCGGGTAGGCCGACGCTGGCACTCACAACCGATAACCTGGCTGACTACCGCGCAAGCGTATGGCTACGTTAGCTAATTGCAGTTTCCACCATTCGTTCATCGCAGCATTAACCGAATTGGCGGTGCAGCGGCCGCGGGCCTCGTCCTTAGTGAGGAGTTGACTGTTGCCCAAACAATCCAAGCGGCTGCCCGTCGTCCTACGCTGGCACGGGC
This sequence comes from Micromonospora sp. D93, assembly GCF_018070365.1. NCBI lineage: Bacteria > Bacillati > Actinomycetota > Actinomycetes > Micromonosporales > Micromonosporaceae > Micromonospora > Micromonospora sp. D93. Next base: position 95,719 of record NZ_JAGPXW010000014.1, read on the forward strand.
CGCCGCCAGATGCATCCGTTTGCCGGCTGGACAGGAAGGTGGCTCACCAGTAATCCTCGACCATGGACCTCGATCTAGACGTCGGTGACAAAGTGGCGTCTCTTGTGGCGGGGGCGATCGCCGTGGTTACCCTGCTCGGCGCGGCCGGAGGGTGGGGAGTCCGCCGAGTTAGGCAGCGGCGGGTGAAGCACCAGCTTGGGCGCTCTCTTGCTGGGCGCAGGCTAGTCAAGCGCCTGGTGCGGGACCTGGATCTTTTGACGCTCGGAGTGCATCCGTCTATCGAGTCGGGTCGAGCTGGCGCACCAGACGATGCCAGTGCATACATCCCACGCGACCACGATCAGTTGCTGAAGCGGAGCATCGCCGAGTCACGCACGGCGACACGCTTCATCCTGCTAGTCGGCGAGTCCTCGACGGGCAAGACCCGCAGCGCGGCGGAGCGGGTGCTCGATGAGCTGCGGGATTGGCAAATCATCGTGCCCCTGACCCTTACCCGCCTGCGGCAGGTGTTCGAGGAGGTGACCGACTGGGACGAGACCGTGCTGTGGCTCAACGAACTACAGAACTTCCTGATCGAGGAAGATGCGGACGAGGTCGCGGCGACGCTAATCGACCTGCTCGACGGGGCGCGGCGCTGTGTCGTCATCGGGACATTGTGGCCCAGCTACGCCAAGGAATACATGCGCCATTCTGGGACGGACGAGCAGGCACCGGCACGTCCCACTTCAGGCGGCCTCCAAGCGCTGTTTCACCGAGCAGTGATCATCTATGTCGGCTCCCGGCTCAGCGATCGGGAGATGACCGCTGCGGTTGCCATAGCGGAGCACGATGCCGCCATCAAGACGGCGCTAATGACATCGGAAGGGAGCGCTGGGGCCGTTACGCAGACGTTGGCGGCCGGGCCCGACCTCCTTCGGCACTTGCGGATGGCGCCGGATGCGTTCTCCCGCAAGCTCATTGCCGGAGCGGTCGACGCTCGCCTGCTCGGTAGGGCAGCGCCTCTGACCACCTCCGATCTAAAGATCATCACCGTCGCACTCCTTGATCCGCACGAGCGGGCGCGCGCGCTGCTCGACGAGATGTGGTTCGACTCCGCGATGAGGTTCGCGACGGAGACCTTGCGAGGCACTGCGGCACTTTTGAATCCGACGATGACCGCCGCGGACGAATTAGGCTATATTTTGGCTGACTACGTCTACGAGCAACTTCATCGCGAACGTGCGCTCTTGACTGTCGAATACGGCCTGTGGGAAGCGTTGAGGCAAATCATTACCGATTCGGAAGAGTCGTACCAACTGGCAGCGTCGGCCGTTCGTCGAGGCGCTACGGAGCCAGCCGAGAGCTTCTACCGGATCAGCATCGACCGAGGCAGCGTGAGAGCCTCTGTGGCACTCGCAAAGCTCCTTGCTGCGCAGTTGCGGACCGAGGAAGCAGAGCAGGTCTTTGCCGACGCGTTCGTATCTGACCCCGTCGAGGTCTGGCTTGACTACTCGCGGTTCCTGCGATCGCAAGACCGCGCGGACGAGTGCGAGGTGGTCTTGCGTCGTGCGATGAAAGCCGGCGTCCCTGCATTCGAGGGCGGATCCTCTTCTGGTCGACACGATGCGGCGACCGGTCGCGATGAGTACCTTGGCCCCGCCCTCGGCTGGACGATCAGTGTCCACCTCTTCGGGCCCCAGTCGGAGCTCGAGGAGCTTCTTAGGTCGCAGTCGAGGGCGGACGAAGTGATCGACGTTTGGCGTGACGCGGTGAACCGGGGCGTGCCCTTCGCCAATCTTCACCTGGCCGGCCTGCTCGCTAAGGACCAAGAGTTCGACGATGCCGAGGCGATCCTTCGCCATGAGACCGAGGATGGAACACCCTCAGCCCGCTACGAGCTGGCCGACTTCCTTCGCCAATTGGGCCGTACGGGCGAGGTCCTTCAGGTTTGGCGCGAAGGGGCCGCAAACGACGAGCCGGAGGCCGGGCGCATCTATGCCTCGATCCTTGAAGGCCGCTCGCGGTATGTCGAGGCTGAAGCAGTCCTCAGAAGCGCAGTCGCGAGGGGCATCCCCGGGGCGTCTAGAGACCTGTCGGATTTCCTGCAACGGCAGCACAGACCGGAGGACGCGTTCGCCGTACTAATGGAAGCGCGCACTGCGGACCTGCCAGGAGTCCGGGTCCCCTTGGCGAAGCTGGCCGCGCGTCGTGCCGACTGGGACTCTGCCGAGTCGCTGCTGCAAGAGGCCGTAGATCGCCGAGAACCCGACGCCTGGGTCGTGCTTGTCCGGCTGATCTTCGAGGTGCGGGGCTTGTCGGAGGAAGTCGGAACGATCCTGCTGCAGGAGGCGGCACGGGGCTCGCGCGGCGCTGCTGGGTGCTTGATGCGCCTGCGGATGCTTCAGGGCCGGACGACTGACGCCGCCGCGAGCTGGCGCGACCTACTGCCCTATGCGAATCACGACGACCAACTAGGGCTGGCAGCTTTGTGTGCATGGACGGGGGATCTCGCGGGTGCTGAGGCGGAGCTGCGTGCTGCCGTCACCCGAGGGGTACAGCACTCGGAAGAAGCTCTCGTCTCGTTTCTGGTATGCCGAGGAGAGCCTGGAAGCATCGAGTCGGTCTGGCGGCAGTCCATCGCGGCGGGCAACTATCAGGCGCGGCAGGAACTGGCAGATCATCTTGCTGAGCTTGGCCGAGTTGCTGAAGCTGAGAACGTTCTGCGAGAAAGCGTCTTGGCTGGAGAGCTGAATTCTGGGCAGGCCCTCGGCCGGTTCCTGGCCGCCCGCGACAGGCGGGATGAGGCGATGGCGATCCTGATCAGCGCTCTCGAAAATGGCGAGACTACTGTCGGAAGTCTCATCTTTAGGATTTTGGTCGAGGACGGCGAGTTCGAGCGAGCAGAGGAATTCGCCAGGGAGCACCCTGGCCCACTGTTCGAGCGCAACAGGCATTTGGCCTGGCTGGAGCAGAGCCGTGGCAACCTCGACAAGGCAGAGGACCTGCTTTATGCGGCTGTGGAAGGACGTGAATTTTCGGCCGAGGAGGATCTGGAAGATTTCTTGCTCGCCTACGGCCGGCCCCGTCGGCCGCTGCCAAACGACTCCCTCTCTCAGCGGCGAGTCGCCGAGATGCTGCAGCTCGGCTCCGTTGAGGAGGCACATTCGCTCCAGTACGAAATCGACAGAGAGCAGCGTATTGACTATCTACGCGTGCATAGCGCTGAGTCTGAGGAGGAGTTGCACGGTGCGGTCAGGGACGGGACATGGGAGTCGCTGGGTTCGCTGGTGACCTACCTGCTGGAGGAAATGCGTTTCGATGAGGCGTTGACAATGGCCCAGCAGGGGGTGGTTCTCGACGAGTTCAAAAGCTATCTAATCCTTGCGCAAGCATTAGCGGCGGCTGGCGAAAAGCAAGGAGCAATCAGTGCACTGTGGGCAGGAGTCGCCGTCGGGCAACCAGCAGCCGCGGCCACTTTGCGATCAACGCTGTCTTGACGCGAGGCCCAGGACGGTTGCAGCGTGCCGGGTTGAAAAGCGACTAATCCGGGCCGGTCGCCTCTTGGTCTGGAGGCCGCCCTAGATTGCCTGCTATGCCGCCTCGCCTCGTCGCGATCATGTCAGGCATGGTGCGACGCACGGCATCGTCATCGCCCGGCGTCGCATGTCATCCTTGATTCTCCTTCTATACGAGATCGAGGCGGCCCGCATCGCAGGCCGCTCGCGCCGCCGACCAACGGCCAACCCAAAGGATCGCCGCTCGGGGATCCCAGCGCAGCAGATCGAACGAGACCGTGTTGCCGATCTTCGGGGCCAAGGGGTTGTCAGCTCGAATCGGTCCGTCTCGACACATGGCAGGGGACCGTTCGGGGGGAGTCTCCGTACGCGGTGGCCTCAGGGGCGACTTACGCCGACGGCGAGGATTTTCATTCTGGCCAAAGGTTCAGTACTGGTCTGAAGAGTGCTGCCCTCCTGGTGGGGCGGCCGCCGCTCCCCCGGCGGCCGCCCAAGCCTCGGTCAACTGGCGTAGACCTCCAGCGCCGACAACTGCCCGGCCGGCCACCCAGTGTTCCCGGTGACGGTGATCCGCACGTAGCGCGCCTGAGCCGCGCTAAACGTCAACGTCACCTGGTTGCCGCTAGCCGGGTCGAACGTCCGCCCCGCCGATCCAACAAGCGTCCCGAAGCTCCCCCCATCAGTGCTCCCCTGCACAGCGAGCGTCTGCGTCCGGCTACCCCAAGCCGACGACGGCGGCAGCTTCAGCACCACCCGCCCAACGGTCCGCGAGGCTCCCAGATCGACCTGCACCCACTGCGGAAACGCGCTGTTGGCACTCTCCCAGTAACTGTTGGCGTCACCGTCGACCACGTTCCCCGACCCGTAGCTCTGGACGTGACTGCTCTCCGACGTGGATCGACCCCGGGCGAGGTCCGCGTTGGCCGCGGCGTCAGTGGTGACGGTGACCGCCGAGGACGCGCTGGAGGTGTTCCCGCCAGCGTCGCGGGCGACGACAGTGAAGGTGTACGCGGTGGACGGGCTGAGCCCGCTCACCGTCGCCGTGGTGCCCGTGACGGTGGCGACGACATTGCCGCCCTGCCGCACCTGGTAGCCGGTAACCCCGGTGTCGTCGGTAGAGGCCGTCCACGCCAACGACACGCTTGTCGACGTCTTGCCGGTCACCGTGAGGCCGCTCGGGGTGCTCGGCGGGTTGTCCGGGACGGTGCTGCCGGCGTACACCTCGACCTGGGCGAGCTGGCCCGCCGCCCAGCCGGTGTTGCCGGCGATGCTGAGCCGGACGTAGCGGGCCGTGGTGGTCGTCAGCGTGCGCGTCACCGTGTTGCCGGTCGCCGGGTCGAAGGTGAACGCGGAGGCCGCGGCGATGGTGGCGAAGGAGCTGCCGTCGACGCTGCCCTGCACGGTGATGGTCTGGGTACGCGCGCCCCAACCGGTGGGCAGCCGCACGACGAGCTTGTTGACCTGGTGGCTGGCGCCGAGGTCGACCTGCCACCAGTGCGGGAAGGAGCCGCCGCCGCTCTCCCAGTAGCTACCGGTGTTCGAGTCCACCGCGTTCGACGCCGGGAACCCGCTGCCCTGGCTGCTTGCCGAGGTGGGCCGGCCGGCGGCCAGGTTCCCGCCGGTCGGGGGTGGGGTGCCGACCATCGGTGGCGTGGGGCGTACGGCGGTGAGTGCGAGTTGCCCCTTGAGCATCCGGCCGCCGTCGGCGGTGATTCGCAGGTAGTAGTCGGAGGAGCAGGCGACGCCGTCCTCGTCCAGTGCGCGGATGTTCGCGCCGGCCGGGGTGGTGGCCTGGGTTTCGGACGTCTTGGCGATCTGGTTGCCCTCGTTGTACTCGTCGAACATGGACACGTACAGGCCCTGGGAGCCGAGCCGGACCATGTTGTAGATGTGCCGCCAGTAGAAGTCGCCGTGCTTGCGGTGACCACCGGCGAGGTCGCCGGGCATCACGCAGGGCAGGTAGTCGATGCCGCGCGCCGCGCAGTCGGCCATGTCGCCGACGTTGACGTTGTTGTAGTACGAGTCCAGCTCTTCCACCGTCCGGGCCCGGTAGACCATCCACGGCGAGATCGCGTGGAACGCGTGGTAGACGTCGAGGAAGCCGGGGCGGGAGTCCTCGATGCCCTGCCGCCACCAGGTGGGTACGCCACCGATGACGTAGCAGCCCTGCGCCTTGAACCAGTTGATGACCTCCAGGCAGGGCCCCGGGGTGAAGGGACGGCTGGACTCGCTGAAGCCGAACCCCCAGATGCAGACGACCGGTTTGCCGTTCTGCCGGGCGTACGCGGACGACGCGGTGTGCGCCGCCATCTTCGTCGTCCAGTCGGTCTTGATCTCCGACTGGAAGGTCAGCCAGTCGGTGACGTCGTACATGATGTAGAACTTGCGGTTGTACCGTTCGGCGGCGGAGCGCACCTTCTGGGTCATCGCGTCGCGGGTCGGGCCCTCGTCGCCCATCGGGTTGAACCGTTGCAGCGCGGCGGTGTCGCAGCCGTTCTCCTGCATCCAGCGGAAGTGGGTGTCGACCGTCTGCTGGTCGTACGAGGAGAAGAGGGTGGCCGGCTGGCCGTTGCCCAGGTTGGGGTACGCGGTGGGGTAGGTGCGGGTGTATTCGCGCATGTCCGGCCAGGACACGATCGTGGTGTTGGCGGGTGAGGGCGGCTGGAACCGGTCGCGGCCCCAGTGCCACCAGCCGCCGATCGGCGCCCCGTCGCCGGGTGCGCTGAACCAGCCCTGGTAGCCGACCGTCACCTTGCCGACCACGTCCCCGGGGGGACTGGCGGCGTGCGCGGGGCTGGCCAGGGTGGTGAGCAGCTCGGTGGTGGAGGCGGTGGCGAGGGCGGACCCGGCCAGCACCGATGTGACGAACCTGCGGCGGGAGACCGCCATGACGACCACTCCTTCGGGACGGAAGGCATTGACGGCCATCGTGGCAGCAGTGGATGCCGGCCCGCAAGAGTTAGACTGTTCGATGAAATTCCGGATCAGATGACGGGAATTACACGTTGGACTGTCAGTGGTTGATGGCGCGCTCCAGCGCCCGCACCGGGGACAGGAGCTGGCTGCCGGCCTGGCGGCGGCGAGCGTCGCGCACCGTCAGCCGTACGCCCTCGGTGAAGCTGACCTTGGGATACCACCCGAGCAGCTCGCGCGCCTTCGTGGTGTCCAGAGCCATGTTGCGCACCTCGTCCGGCCAGGGCAGCGGCTCGTAACGGGCCGCGTTGTCGACGCCGGACGCCTGCCGGACCGTGTCGTACACCTCGTTGACGCTCGTCTGCCGACCCGAGGCGATGTTGACCATCCCTACCCCGTTGTGGTGACAGGCGACCGCGATGGCCTCGGCGACATCGCTGACGTAGATGAAGTCCCGGGTCTGCGCACCGTCGTCGTGGATCACCGCCTGCCGGCCCCCGAGCAGCGCATCGGCCATCAGGGACACCACACCGCAGTCGCCGCCCTCCTGCCGAGGCCCGTAGACATTTCCGAAAACCATCGAGGTGTACGACAGGCCGTGCTGACGCCCGTACCAGTCGAGGTAGTGCACGCCGACGGCCTTGCTGACGCCGTACGGGCTCACCGGTGCGATCGGATGGTCCTCGCGGACCGGCAACTCGTCGGCGGCGACGCTGCCGAAGATGTCGCTGCTTGTCGCGTTGATGACCAGCCGTACGCCGCCGCGGGCGCAGGCGTCCAGCACGTTGACGGTGCCGAACACGTTCACGTCGGCGTCGTACAGGGGTGAACGATGCGCCGTGGGAACGCTCGGCTGCGCGGCGAGGTGCACCACCACGTCCGGCTGCCACTCGTGGATGACCTCGACACCCTCCGGCGTACGGATGTCACCCGAGACGATGTCCGCCTCGGTCAACCCGCCGGACACGGCGTCGGCCAGGTTCTCGATCCGGCCGGTGGAGAAGTTGTCGAGCACCCGGACCTCACAGCCCATCAGCATCAGCCGGGCGACCACGTGACTGCCGATGAAGCCGGCGCCTCCGGTCACCAGAACGCGCCGGGGCAACAGGTCCGTCGGCGAGTCGACACCGATGGTGGTAACGGACATATCTGAAGTTTAGTTTGGTACGAAGCGTTTTTATCCCTTTTGCACTATTTGGTCCTTTGTCGCTAGTAATTTGCTCCCGGGGGGGTGCTCGTCGGCACGCCACTGGGAGCAGCTGACCACGAGGGAGGACGGCGCCTTGGGAGAGACTCCGGGTTCGCCGTCGCGACGGCCCGGCGGTGTCGCGCTGGGCGCTCCGCTGCTGGTGCTCGCCGGCACCGGGCTGGGCGCGGTGGTGACCGTGCTCAGCCTCCTGCCCGGGGCGGTCGGCCTGACCGCCGCCGTCGCGGTGCTGTGTGCCGGTGCGTTCCTGCTCTGGCCCCTGGGCCGTGCTTCCGGTCGGCATCATCGGCGGCGCCCTGCTCAGCGGCGGTGACGTCCGCGGCTACCTCGCGGTGAACGTGCTGCTGCTTGCCGTTGGCGGCGCGGCGCTGGCCGTGCGCCACCGGCTGGGGGTCGAGACGACCGCGCGGCGCCGTCCACGACACCGCGCCCGCCAACGGCCTTCACAGTCGACGCGGATTCCCCATAGCTAGCGCCACCGACGACGGTGCCGGAGCCGACGCGGGCTCCGGCACCGTCGGTCGCTACGGGGTCGGGTACCGGGCCAGGTAGACCGGAACGCCGACCTTGGTCATGTCGGCGGCGTCGCCGACGCCGTTGACCACATGGTCGATCGTGCCGGCGCTGAGGTTGACGGTCATGATGTGGTGCAGCCGCACACCCGGGCGGTTCGGGACCTCGAAGCCGTTCTCGGTGTGGATCGACGGGTTGTTCTGGTTGAACACGTACACCCCGCCGCCGTAGAGGGTGTGGTGACGCACCCGGTCATCGACCTTGTACCCGGCCCAGCCCTCGACCGGGCCGTTCATCCAGTCGGCCTGCGTCGGCGGGTCGTACGGCAGCTCGTTCTGGTAGAGGATCGTGGTGCCGTGCTCCCCGTTCCAGACCGTGTTGTAGCGCTGGAAGTGCTCGACGAACAGGCCGGTCGCGGTCACGTGGTCGCCGTTGATGATGGCGCCGTAGCGACCGGTGTTGGTGCGCCAGCGGTCGGTGTCACCGTTGACGCCCTCGGTGAAGCCCTCGACTCCGTGATCGCCGCGCCACACCCAGGTGTGGTCGATGAGCACGTTGTCGCTGTTGACCTCCAGGGCAGTGTTCGTCCGCCCGATGTGCGGGCCGCCGACCCGGAAGTACACGTCGGAGAGCGTGGTCGGGTTGTGCGGGCTGCTCGCGTTGTGGCCGTGCTGGCGTCCGACCCGCAGCAGGACCGGCGACTCGACGAGGCCGGCGTCGATCGTGACACCGGCGACGATCACCCCCGGCACACCGGCCACGTCCAGCGGGATCGCGCCGTTCACGGCGGTGAGGGTGGCGTGCCCGATCCCGAGCACCACAGTGCCCGGACGCCGGATCTCGATGCTGCGCGCGATGTCGTACGTGCCGGGCGTGAGCAGCAGGTGCTTGCCGCGGGCGAGCTGGCTGTTGATGACCCGCACCGAGTCGGACGGCTTGGCGACGAAGAAGTCGTCGATCCCGATGGTCCGCCCCGGCGTCATTCCGTCGGCCCAGGAGACGCCCCGGCTGTCACGCTGGGCGGCGGGCACCCGTACCTGGTAGCGACCCTTGCCGTCGACGAAGAGGTAGGGCTTCTCCCGGCTGAGCGGGGTGGTCTCCAGTGTGGTGTACGGCGGGTCGGGGAACGTGGCGTCGTCCGGCGCGCCCTCGACCCCCGCGAACACCTGGTTCCACACCGCGTTGGACCAGCTGCCGACCTCGCTGTTGCGGGTCAGCCACTGTTGCTGCGAACCGTTCGTCGTGGCCGGCAGCCGTGAGTCGGCGATGAACCCGCCGCTGGCGTACTGCGGGCCGGCGGTGCAGTAGTCCATCAGCGACAGACCGCCGCCGCCGATGTTCAGCCGGCGCATCGACACCGCCTGGGAGACCGCCCAGAAGTTCGCCGACGACCGGCAGTCGTCCTGGCCGGCGGCGTTGATGGTGAGCGAGAGGTTGGACAGGGTGCGCCAGAAGTTGACGAGCGCGAGGCAGTTGCCGGTGCCGCCGTCGGCGAGGCAGCGGTTGTAGACCTCGAGTTTCCCGTTGATGGTGACGTCGGTGGGCGAGGCGCCCAGGCCGGACACCTCGGTGTAGTAGCCGACCTTGGCCTGCAACGGCTGCCCGGCCGTGCCGTACGTACCCGGCTTGAACAGGTAGGCGTGCCGCTCGGTGCCCATCTCGTTGTCGACCTGCCGGGCGTGCGCCGCGTCGAGGGTCTGCTGGATCTCGCCGACCGGCATGGACGGGTCGAAGATCGTCACGTTCGGGCCGAAGTCGGGGGCGCCGTGCGTCGGGCGGCCGGCCAAGGCTGCCGTGCTGGTCATCGTGGTGGCGGTGGTCAACACCAGGGCGAGCAGGAGGGTGCGACCGGATCTCCGGCGCACGGCTGGGGACGGGGCTGTCATGTGGTTCGTCCTCTCCGCTGGCCGGACGTCTTCCCGGCGCAGCTGGGGGCGGTGAGAGCGCTCTCTGGCCCTTGCGTCCGGAGGTTGGGCCGGGCCGGAAGGGGTTGACATGTTTCTACCCGTTAATCCGTCCGCACGCCACGAGCGCCGCACCGCGAATGTTGGCGGGCGAGGCGCTCGCGGTACGGCGACGGTACGAAAAGGGAACACCGCGCTGGTCTGCTCGGCTCATGCGAGTACGCGGAACACCCGGAGCGCTCCGGCCCGGACGGCGGGCGATCGTCGTCATCGTCACCCTCGCCGTGGCACTGTCGCTGGCCGCGTCGTCCATCGCCGGTGCCCGGCCCGGCTCGACGTCGGCCGGAACAGCGTCGACAAGCACACCGTCGGCCGACCCGGTCCCGGCCCGACCCGTCGGGCCCGAGGATCGGCAGATCCTCATCCGCGCCGAGTCACTGCTCACCCGGGACTGCATGATCCGCGCCGGATTCCGGATGTGGCTGGGCACACCGCCACCAGCAGACGAACTGCTCTCCTTCCCGTACGTCGTCGACGACGTCGCGTGGGCGCGCAGACACGGTTTCGGCTCGGACCTGGTGGAGGCGGTCGACGCCCGCCGGCGCGCCAACAGCAACCAGCGCTACGTCAGCGGCCTGTCCCCCGAGCGCCGGGAGGCGTACCTGGCCGCGCTCAACGGCGCCCGCCCGGAGGGACTGGAGGCGCGGCTCCCCTCCGGCGGCGTGATGCGGCGCAGCGCCGAGGGATGCACGTCCGAGGCGCAGCGCCGGCTCTACGACGACCTGGCCGAGTGGTACCGGTCGAGCAAGGTGGTCGTCGACCTGACGTACCTGCGGCAGCGGCGGGTCCTCGCCGATCCCGCCTGGACGACCGCGCTCCGGCCGTGGGCACGGTGCCTGCGGCAACACGGCTACACCGCGGACACCCCCGACCGGCTGCGGGAGAGCGTCGGCCCCAGAGGGCGGACGGACGAGATCGCCGCGGCGGTCGCCGAGGCGCGGTGTGCCCAGGACGGCCTCGCCGCGACGACACGGGCGCTGGACGCCCGCCACGGCGACGAGCTGACGGCGGCGTACCACCAGGACGTGGCGACCAGGAACCGGCTGGAGCGGGGGGCGCTCCCCCGGGCCCGGGCCGTGGTCGCCGCCGAGCACGAATGAACGCCGAGGCGATGGTCGCCCGGCGAGAAGGAGGATGAGATGAGACGTATCCACCTGGTCATGGCGGGGGGCGCGATGCTCGCCACGCTGCTGGCCGGCGCACCGGCGGCCGCATCCCCCGCGCAACCGGGGGCGGTCGGAGCGGCCAGCCAGGCCGCACCGTCCGACCGCGACGGCCGGGCCGAGCGGGTCGACCTACCTCGGAGAACCCCGCTGGACGGGGCGCGGGCCGCGGCGGCGGGCAACGGCTACTTCTACGCCTACGAGCACGCCTGGTGGGGTGGCCGCTGGTGCGCGTGGGCGGGCAACGCGAACAACTGGGTCAACCCGGGCGGCGCCGCCACCACCGGCCAGTGGGACTGCGGCGGCGACTACAGCTTCGACAACATCGCCACGTCGGTCTGGAACAACGGGATCCCGGACGAGTACGACTCGGTACGGATGCGTACCGGGACGTTCCTCACGGGTGGCAGCATGTGCCTGTCGCGCGGCGACTACTGGGCCGACTTCACCCTCGGCTACCAGGCGTTCAACGACGGCACCCCCGCCGACAACCAGATCAGCTCGCACCACTGGTGGGTCACCTGCGTATGACGGCCAGCCGGGCGGGGGCCGCAATGCTCCCGCCCGGCACCACAGCGCTCACCAGGAAACATCCCCGCCGAGCAGCGCGCGGTGCAGGTCACGCAGCTCCCGCCCCGGCTCGATGGCGAGCTGCGCCGACAGCTCCGCCCGCCAGTCCCGGTACACCCCCAGCCCATCGGCCGTACGTCCACTGTGGTGCAGGGCCAGCATCAACTGACCGCGCAGTCGCTCCCGGTACGGGTGCCGCCGGACCAACGTGACCAACTCCCCGATCACCTGCGGGTGGTGGCCCAGCGCCAACCGCACGGCCACCCGCTCCTCGATCGCGGCGAGCCGCGCCTCCTCCAGTTGCGGCGCCTCCGCGGCGGTCAGCTCGTCGGTGCCGTCGGCCAGCGCCGGCCCGCGCCACCAGCCGAGACCCGCGCCCAACGCGGTTGACGCCTCCGCCAGCCGGCCCGCGTCGCCCAGCACAGCGGCCCGCCGCACCTCGTCGAGGAACCGGTCGAGGTCCAGCTCGCCCGGTGCCACGCGCATCGCGTACCCGTCCCGCCAGGACCGGATGCGCTCGGAGCCGAGCGACGCGCGCAGCTCGCTGACCCGTTTGCGCAACTGGGTACGGGCCGTCACCGGCGGTTGCTCCGCCCAGAGCAGGCGTACCAGCCGGCCCACCGACACCATCCGGCCGCGCGCGAGCAGCAACGCGGCCAGCACCGAGCGCTGCTGTGGACCGGCCAACCGCACCGACTGACCGGCACGGACGGCCTCGATCGGCCCCAGAATGCGGAACTCCATCTGCGTCACGTGTTCCTCCTCGTCGCCGGCGCAACGGTCGCAGCGGGCGTCGTCGAAGCGCTGTCATCGCGCTGTCACGCACCCTGCGGCTGGGCGGTCACCGTGCGTCAAAACCCACACCGCCGTGTCGGACCGTCGTGTTACCGTCGCTGCCGGTCGACGTCGCGAGGCGTCCGGTCGGCCGACGCTGGGGGCTTCCGTGGAGTGGGATTTCGCCGTGCTCGGCGCGCTGCGCGTCTCCCGGCACGGCCGCACCATCCCCGTCCCGGCCAACCGCCAGCGGGCATTGCTGGCCACACTGCTGCTCAACCGGGGTGAGACGGTAAGCGTCGCCGCGCTCGTCGATCGCGTCTGGGGCACCGGGGCACCCACCCACGCGCGAGCCGCGCTGCACTCGCTGGTCCGGCGGCTGCGCAGCACCCTGACCATCGAGGGCCCTCCGGGCGAGCTGATCGCGACGCGCGCCAGCGGTTACCTCCTGGAGCTGCCGCCGGCCGCCCTCGACCTCTCCCGCTTCGACGCGCTCGTGGCGGCCAGCGTCACCGCCGACCCACAACTCCGAGCCGACCTGCTCCGGGAAGCCCTGGCGCTGTGGCGCGGCGAGCCGTTGACGGACGTCGACTCCGAGGTGCTGCACCGCGAGGACGTGCCGGCGCTGAGCGAGCGGTGGGTGCGCGCCTTCGAGGTCTACTTCGACACCGAGCTGACCCTCGGCCGGCACGCCGAGATCGTCGCTGGGCTGCGCCGGGCGACCCGGCGCAGCCCGCTGCGCGAGCGGCTGTGGGCGCAGTTGATGCTCGCGCTGTACCGCGACGGACGGCAGGCCGAAGCCCTCGACGCCTTCCACCGGCTCGCCACGATCCTCGCCGAGGAGTTGGGCGTCGACCCCGGGCCGGCGGTGCGGGAGCTGCGCGACGGCGTGCTCCGCGCCGACCCCGCGCTGAGCTGGCGACCACCTCCGGCGGCGGCCACGGCCACCCCCGCGGTGCCACCGATGTCGTTGCTCCCGGCCGATATCGGCGTGCTGCACGGTCGGGTCGCGACAGTCGAGGCCATCCGGCGCTCCATCGCCGCCGCCGCCAGCGAGGGACGCCTGCCCCTGGTGTCCGTGTCGGGCGCTCCGGGCATCGGCAAGACCGCCCTCGCCGTTCACCTGGGTCACCAACTCGCAGACGAGTTCCCCGACGGCCAGTGGTACGCGCGGCTGCGCGGCCAGCACAAGAATCAGGCTCGCCCCTTCGACCTCCTGTCCGAGCTGCTCACCCACTCGGGCGTGCCCCCAGCGGCCCAACCCGCCACCGCCGACGCCCGTGCCGCCGCGTTACGGGCAGCGCTCGCCGGTCGCCGCGTCCTCATCGTCCTGGACGACGCCGCCTCGGCGGAGCAGGTCGAGCCGCTGCTGCCGGGCGCCGGCGGCTGCGCGGTGATCGTGACCAGCCGCAGCACGCTCGGCGCGCTGGTGGCGCTGCACGGTGGGCGGGCCGTCGGTCTGGACCCACTCAGCCCGGAGGCCGCCGCCGACCTGCTCATCGCGGTGTTCCAGGATCACGGGTTCACTGTGGCGCCGGATGTGGTCCACGACCTTGCCGCGCTCTGCGGAAACCTCCCGCTGGCGTTGCGGATCGCGGCGGCCAACCTGGCCACGACCGGCCCGGACGACGCCCGCGCGTACGTGCGGCGACTGCGGGAGGGGGACCGGCTCGGCGGCCTCTCGGTGCCCGGCGACCCCCGAGTGGCGCTGCGCGCCGCGATCACCCCGTCCTATCAACGGCTCGGCGGCGCCGAGCGGCGGGCGCTGCGACTACTCGGGTCGACCCCCACCGACTGCTTCACCACCGAGGACCTCGCGGCGCTGGCGGACGTCGACTGGTCCACGGCCGACGCCATGCTGCGCACCCTGACCAGCAGCCACCTGGTCCGCCCCGCCGCCCGGGGCGGTCGGTTCGTGACCCACGACCTCATCCGCCTGTACGCGGCGGAGCAGTCCCAGCACGAGGACACCGTCAACCAGCGCGCCGAAGCCCTGGGTCGGCTGTTCCACGGTTACCTGGCCATCGCCGACGCGCTGGCGCGGCGCAACTACCCCCGGATGGCGTTCCTCCCCCGACCTGCCGGCTCGGTCCGGCGCACGGCGGGGGCCGCACAACCCGAGTCGCCGAGCTGGTTCCACGCCGAGTACGCCAATCTGCTCACCGCCATCCGGCACGTGGCGCAGCACGGCCCACGTGAGATCGCCTGGCACCTCGCCGACCGGATGCGCGGCTACCTCCAGGAGACCGGGGCGCACGGCGAATGGCGCGAGGTCGTCGAGCTGGGTCTGGCTCAGGCCCAACTCGAGGGCGACGACCCGGGGGTGGCCGCGATGCAGTCGAGTCTGGCGACGTTGAGCGCCAGCCGGGCCGACTACGCCGACGCGCGGCGGCGGTTCCAGGCGGCTTTGACCATCCAACGTCGTCTGGGTAACCGCACCGGGCAGGCGTCCATTCTCAACAACCTGGGCATCGTGCACCGGGAGGAGGGCCAGCTGACCGAGGCGGGCGAGTGCTACGCGCAGGCGCTGCGGCTCTACCGCGAGCTGGGCAACCGGCACGCCGAGTGGAGCTGCCTGGGCAACCTCGGCGTCGTGCAGTTGGAGCTGGGCCACGTACACGACGCGGTCCGGGCCCAGCAGGCGGCGATGGAGGGTTACACGTCCCTCGACGTCGCCGAGCAGCCGCTCAACGACATCGCCAACGTCCTGCACAACCTCGCCGTCGGCATGCGCGCGCTCGGCCGGCCCGGCCTGGCGGTGCTGCACCTCACCCGGGCCGTGGTGCTCCGTCGCCAGGTGGGCAACCGCTACGGCGTCGCGACCGATCTTGACCAGCTCGCCGCCGCGTACGTCGACCTGGGTTACCACGCCAAGGCGCACGGGCTCGCCCAGGAGTGTCTGGCCATTGCCCGCGCGATCGGTCGGCGTCGGGTCGAGGCGGAGGCCCTGGCCACCCTCGGTGCCGCCACGCTCGGCCTGCACGGCCCGGCACCGGCGCTCGAGCTGCTGCATCAGGCGTTGCGGCTGGGCCGGGACATCGGTTACCGCCGGGGCGAGGTCAACGCGCACCTCGGCCTGGCGGGCGCGTACCGGGCGGCCAACCGGCACCAGGAGGCGGCGCGGCACGCCCGGATGGGCGAACAACTCGCCCACGCGGCCCAGCACCACCTGCTGGCTCGGCAGGCCCGGGCGCTGCTCGGCGACGCCGAGCCCGAGCCGCTGCTGCGGTCGGCCTGCTGAACGCCGTGGTGTCCGGCGGACGCGCTCCGGGGCGACAGCGGCTCAGCTCAGCGCGACTAGGATGACCGCCGTGCAGTTCGGGGTGCTCGGGCCGCTCGCCGTGACCACGGACGCCGGCGAGCCGGTGGTGGTGCCCGGCACGAAGGTCCGGGCGTTGCTGGCCGACCTGTTGGCCAACCGCAACCAGGTGGTCTCGGCGGACCGCCTCATCGACGACCTCTGGGGTGACGACGCCCCCGCGAACCCGGCCGGCGCCCTCCAGGTGCGGGTGTCGCAACTGCGCAAGGCGCTCAACGATGCCGAGCCCGGAGCCCGTGAGCTGGTCGAGTCCCGACCACCCGGCTACCTGCTGCGGGTCGACGCGGTCGACGTCGGTCGCTTCGACGAGTTGGCCCGGTGCACCGACGTCGAGCGGCTGACCGAGGCGCTCGCGTTGTGGCGCGGTGAGGCGTACGCCGACGTGGCCGACGCCGAGTTCGTCCGTGCCGAGGCGGCCCGCCTCGCCGAGCAGCGCCTCGTCGTCCAGGAGCGGTTGGCGCAGGCCCGGCTGGCCCGGGGTGAGCACGATCTGGTGGCCGCGGACCTGGCCGAGTTGGTCGCCAAGCATCCGTTGCGCGAGGGTCTGCGGGCTGTGCAGTTGCGCGCGTTGTACGCGGCCGGCCGCCAGTCCGAGGCGTTGGACAGCTACGCCGACCTGCGGGCCCGGCTCGCCGAGGACCTGGGCCTCGACCCCGGCCCGGAGCTGGTCGCCCTGCACCGCAGGATCCTCGAACAGGACGCCGGCCTGAGCGCACCGCCGAAGGCGGCGTTCATCCGGAACAGCCTGCCGGCCCCGCTCGACGAGTTGATCGGGCGGGCCGACGCGCTGGCCGAGCTACGGGCGCTGCTGCCCCGGCAGCGGCTGGTCACGCTTGTCGGGCCGGGTGGCGTCGGCAAGACCCGGCTGGCCACCGAGACGGCCCGCGCGGCGTCCTACCCGGACGGCGTCCAGCTGATCGAGCTGGCCCCGCTCCCGGCCGGTGACGCGCCCGTCGCCGAACAGGTGCTCGGCGCTCTGGGCGCCCACGAGGCCGCCGGAACGACGCTGTCCCCCGCCGACCGGGTGGTCACGGCCCTGCGGCACCGGCAGCTGCTGCTCGTGCTGGACAACTGCGAACACGTCATCGAACCGGTCGCCGCGCTGGTCTCCCGGCTGCTGCGCGACGTGCCCGGGGTGAGCGTGCTGGCCACCAGCAGGGAGCCACTCGGGCTGACCGGTGAGCTGCTCTGGGAGGTACCCCCACTGCCGGTGCCGGACGACGGTGACCTGGACGCGGTCCGGCGCTCGGCGGCGGCCCGGTTGTTCGTCGCCCGCGCCGCCGCGCAGCAGCGCGGTTTCCACCTCGACCGGCAGACCGCGACTGCTGTCGCCCAGCTGTGCCGCCGGCTCGACGGTCTGCCGCTGGCGCTGGAGCTGGCCGCGACCCGGGTCCGCGCGCTGGGCGTACGCGGGGTGGTGGACCGGCTCGACGACCGGTTCCGGCTGCTCACCACCGCGCAGCGGGACGTGCCACCCCGGCAGCGGACGCTGACCGCGGTGATCGGCTGGAGCTGGGACCTCCTGGACGAGCCCGACCGCGTGGTGCTCGCCCAACTGGCGGTGTTCCCGGACGGCTGCACCCCGGAGGCCGCCGAACAGGTCTGCCGAACCGACCTGGACGCCCTCGCCCGGCTGGTGGACCGGTCGCTTGTGGTGCTCGACGACTCCGGCGCGGCCCCCCGCTACCGGCTTCTCGAGTCGGTGGCCGCGTTTTGCCTGGAACGGCTCACCGACGCCGACGAGGTGCGCGCGCGGCACGCCGCCTACTACACCGAGCTGGCCGAACGCGCCGACCCCGCGCTGCGCGGGGCCGACCAGCAACGTTGGCTGGCGCTGCTCGACGCCGAGCTGGCGAACCTGCGGTCGGCGCTGGCACATGGTGGCGGGCTGCGCCTGGCGGTCGCGCTGAGCTGGTACTGGTTCCTGCGCGGCCGGCTCACCGAGGCGCGGCGAGCGCTGGCCGTGCCCGGCGACCCGGAGCAGGAGGCCCGCGCAGCCCCCTGGCGGGTGGGCTTCGCCCTGTCGCAGGGTGCGGCGGTCGCACCTGACGACGTGCGCGCCGCCGTGGTCGCCGACCCGGCCGGCCACGCCGCGTGGTTCGCGGCCAACGCGGTCATCGAGCACGGCGACCTGGCCCTGGCGTCGGAGCTGCTGCCCACCGGCGCCGCCGACCCGTGGACCGAGGCCGCGGTGCTCACCTCCCTGGCCCACCTCGCACACGCCAACGGCGACCAGGCCACCCTGGAACGCACCGCGACCCGCAGCGCCGCGCTCTTCGCCGACCTCGGCGACCGGTGGGGTCGGCTCCGCGCGACCGAGTGGGTCGGCGGGCTGGCCGACATGCGCGGTGAGCACGAACGCGCCGCCGCGCTGCACCGGGAGGGGCTGCGCTGGGCCGAGGAGTTGGCGCTGTGGCCGCAGGTCTGCGCCGAGCTGTCCTGGCTGGCCTGGCTCGCCGTGCAGACCCGCGACTACGCGCAGGGTCGGGAACTGGCCGAACGCGCGTACGACCTGGCGGTGGAGCAGGGCTCGCCCGGTGCGCTGATCTTCGCGGAGATGAGCCTTGGGTTGGCCGCCCGCCGCGACGGCAAGCTCGACCTGGCCGTCACCCACCTCAGCCGCCTCGCCGACCTGGGCCGGAGTGAGAGCCAACCCGCGCTCTACCTGCCGATGATCCTGGTGGAGCTGGGCTACGCGGTCGAGTTGGGCGGCGACCCGGACGCCGCGTTGGCCCTGCATGTCGAGGCGTTCGAGGCCGCCGAGGCGATGGCGACGATGCGCGACGCGGTCGGCCCGCTGGAGGGGATGGCGTCGGCGGTGCGCTCCCCCGAGGACGCCGTCCGGCTGCTGGGCGCCGCGGCCGCCGCCCGGCTCGCCACGAAGTCCCCCGCCGCGCCGGCCGAACGCGACGACACCGACCGGGTGACCGCACGCCTGCGGGCCGAACTCGGGCCGGAGCGCTTCGACGCGTTGCTCGCCGAGGGCGCGCAGCTGAGCCCGAGCGAGGCCCGGGCTCAGCTCTGATCTCTGGTCAGGCCGTCGTCTTCGGCCGGTACGAGGCGACGATCACGCCGCTCTTGTGCACCCGGGTGTCGACCAGGTCGAACGACGCCTTGACGTCGGTCAGTGCCGCGGTGACGCTGGGGCCGCCCTCCAGCACCGGGTGGATCCAGAACCGGACCTCGTCCACCAGGCCCGCCCGGATCAGCTGGGCGGTGACCGAGCCGAAGCCGTACTGGATGATGTTCTTGCCCTCCTGGGCCTTGAGCGCGGTGACCGCCTCGACCAGATCACCCTGGAGCACCTCCGTGTTGTTCCAGGTGGGGTTGGTCAGGGTGGTCGAGGCGACGTACTTCTTGACGTTGTTGAAGTACGCGGCGCCAGTGGTCGGGTCGCTCTCGTCCATGTTCGGCCAGACGGAGGAAAAGCCGTCGTAGGTGGCCCGGCCCATCAGCATCGCGTCGGCCTCGTTGGTCTGCTCGCCGGCGAGGCTCATGGCCTCCTCGTCGAAGTACGGCCCGGTCCACATCGGGTTCTCGATGACGCCGTCGAGGGTGATGTAGGTCGAGTTGATGAGCTTGCGCATCGGGATCTCCTGGGTGTCGGTCGTGCTCTCCGGTGACACCCAGAACTCTGCCGGAGCCCACTTACGGTTCGCTTCAGGTGCCCTTACCCGGGTCCTCGGGCGGGTCGGTCGACGGGATCGGCAGCGCCTGCGGGGTCACCGTGCCGCCACCGGTCGAGTGGGCCGGGGCGGGGCGGTCACCGCCGCGGCTGTGCAGACGCCCAAGCCCGGCCGGCCCGGCCCGCCGGGTCACCTCGACGGTCACCATCCGCACCGGCGGGGGCGGCGCTGTGAAACGCCCGACGCCCCACCGCACCCAGATCGGGATCCGGCCGGCGTCCGCCTCCGCACGCAACTTCTGCACCGTCCGTGCCCGGTCGGTGTGGTCGACCTCCACCACGACGGGCGGACCGTCGGGGCGGGCGCACGCCACGTCGAGAACCGAATGCCGCTGCTCCAACGGCGGCGGCAACGGCAACACGCTGGGCGCACGCCGGTAGACCCGCCAACCCTGGGCCTCGGCCCACCGCACCACCGAATCGATCACCCGCGCGGTGACCTCGTCGGTGTCCAGGTCGACGAAGGTCACCTCGGTCAGCCACCGACCCAGGTCCGCGGCCAACCGCTCGCCCTGCGCCCCGACCTCCACCGGCGCAGGATAGCGCCTCAGCCGACGACGGTCGCGGTGGCGGCGAGGTGCCGGGTCAGCCAGGAGGTGGTGGCAGTACGGGCCGCCTCGGCGTTGTCCCGCGCCAGGAAGTCGTGCCCCTCCCCGTCGAGCACCAGGTGCCCGTGCGGCACGCCCCGGGCGGCGAGGGCCTCGGCGACCTGCGTCGACTCGCCCGCCGGCACGTTTGTGTCGTTGGCGCCGTGGATCAGCAGCACCGGCACGTCCAGCCGGTCGATGTGGGTCAGCGGGGAGAGGTCGCGCAGCAGGTCTCCGTCCCGCTGCGGGTCGCCGTACTTGCTGACGGCGGCGGCGGCGATCCACGGCTCGGTTTCGGCGAAGAAGGTCCGGAAGTCGGAGATGCCGCACTCGGCGACCCCGGCGGCGAACAGACCGGGGAAGTTCACCAGGACCGCGAGGACCAGGTAACCGCCGTAGGAACGGCCCAGACAGCCGAGCTGACCGGGCCGGGCGACACCGGCGTCGACGAGGAAGTCGGCGCAGGCCGCCACGTCGGCGATCGCACCGTAGCGGCCGGCGAGGTTGTCGGCGGCGACGAACGAGCGGCCGAACCCGGACGACCCGCGGACGTTGGGCGCGAAGACCGCGACGCCCTGCGCCACGAGGGCCTGGAACAGCGGGTTGTAGCCGGGACGCTCCTGCGCCTCCGGGCCCCCGTGCAGGCTGATCGCGGTGGGCCAGGGGCCCGGCCCGGCCGGGCGGTACAGCCAGCCCGAGAGCGGCAGCCCGTCGCGGGCGCGCAGGTCGACAAGTTGCGGCGCGACACCGGCATCGTCCGTACGCGGGGCGGTGTCCGACCGCAGCGCGCGCGGCGCCCCGGTCGACGGGTCGACCAGCCACACCTCCCGGGGCCGCACCGGCCCCTGCGCGGTGAGGCAGAGCAGGCCGCCGTCGGCGGCGAAGGCGGCGTCGCCGAGCACCTCGCCCGGGGCGGCGACGGCCCGCTGCACACCGCTGGCGAAGTCGAGCAGGCTCAGCTCGCTGCGCCCGCCGTAGGTGTTCCACAACAGCGCGCCACGCTGCCCGTCCGCGCTCGGCGTGACGTGCTCCAGCTCGGCGTCCGGTCGCCCGGCGAGCCGGGTCGGTGGCTGCTCCGGTCGGGTCAGGTCGACCCGCACCAGCGCGGCGAGCTCGGAGTACGCGTCGGTGCGGGCCAGCACGCTCGTGCCGTCCGGGCCGAACCAACCCTGGTCGGTGCTGCCCCGCCCGGTGTCCGGCACCAGCCGCCGCCGCTCGCCGGTCGCCACGTCGAGCAGCTCCAGCCAGCGGGCGTTGCGCGGGCCACGACGCAGCAGCGCCACTCCGGCGTCCGGGGTCACGTCCAGGAGCGTGAGCAGGTCGCCCTCGGCGAGCACCCGCCGGTGCCCGGTGCCCGCGTCGACCAGGAGGGCGCGCCCGCGCTCGTCGGTCTCGGTGACCGCCAGCACCGCGCCGTCGGGCAACCAACCGGCCAGCGTGGCGCTGCGGCGGCCGAACCCGGCGACCTGGCGGCGTCGCGTACCGTCCGGGCGCACCACCCACAGCTCGGTGCGGGGCGCGCCCCCGGGGGCGACGACGCAGGCCAGCCACTTGCCGTCCGGGGACCAGCTCACCGCGAGGACCGGCTCGTCGCCCACCGGCACCGCGACGGGCGGGCCCACGTCGACGTCGCAGACCCAGACGCCGGGCGTTCCCGCCCGGTCGGAGAGGAACGCCACCCGGCGGCCGTCGGGGGACGGCGCGGGGGCGAAGTCCTCACCCGTGGGCACCGGCGGCGCCACCGGCCGGTGGCTCGCGGGCCGGGCCCGGCGGGTGGTGCGCGGCGCCTCAATCCGTACGCTCATCTAAACCCCGATCCGCTGCAACCAGAGCTCCAGCAGCCCGAGCTGCCAGAGCGCGTTGGAGCCCAGCGTGGTCCGCCGGGCGTTCGGCGCGTCCAGCAACTCCTCCAGGTAGTCCTTGCGGAACAGGCCCCGCTCACGCGCCGGTCGGGCGGTCAGCGCGTCCCGCACGTCGTCGAGCAGTGGGCCGGAGAGGTGCCGGATGGCGGGCACCGGAAAGTAGCCCTTCGGCCGGTCGATCACCTCGTCCGGGACGATGCCCCGGCTCGCCGCCTTCAGCACACCCTTGCCGCCCTGCGCCAACTTCATGGCCGGTGGGCAGGCGGCGGCCAACTCGACCACCTCGTGGTCGAGGAACGGCACGCGGGCCTCCAGCCCCCAGGCCATCGTCATGTTGTCGACCCGCTTGACCGGGTCGTCGACAAGCATCACCAGGCTGTCCAGGCGCAGCGCCGCGTCCAGCGCGGTGTCCGCGCCGAGCGCGCCGAAGTGCGCGGTGACGAACTCCAGGCTGGCGTCGTGGTCGAGCATCCACTCGGGCGCCAGGTGCCCGCCGAGCGCGTCGTGGCGACGATCGAAGAACACCCGGGCGTACGCCTCGACGGCGTCCGCGCGGGCCACGTTCGCCATCGGCGGGTACCAGTCGTAGCCGGCGAGAATCTCGTCGGCGCCCTGCCCGGACTGCACCACAGTGATCCGCTGCGAGACCTCCTCGGAGAGCAGGTGGAACGCGACGCAGTCGTGGCTGACCATCGGCTCGCTCATCGCGGCGATGGCCCGGTGCACGGCGGGCACGAACCGCTCCGCGCCGATTCGGATCTGCTGGTGGTCGGTGTCGAAGTGGCGGGCCATCCGGTCGGAGTAGTGGAACTCGTCGCCGCTCTCCCCCGCCGCCGCCTCGAAGCCGATGCTGAAGGTGGCAAGCCCGGTCTGCCCCTGCTCGGCCAGCAGGGCGACGATCAGGCTGGAGTCGAGACCGCCGGAGAGCAGCACGCCGACCGGCACGTCGGCGACCATCCGCCGTCGTACGGCGGTGCGCAACGCCGCCATGAGCCGTTCCTGCCACTCGTCGGCGGACATGGCGGGGGCGGCGGCCCGGTTGAACTCCGGCCGCCAGTACGTGGTGTCGGTGCTCCGGCCGTCCGCGGTGATCACCCGCACGGTGGCCGGCGGCAGCTTGCGGACCCCGGCGAGGATCGTGCGCGGCGGTGGCACCACCGAGTGGAAGCTCATGTAGTGGTGCAGCGCCACCGGGTCGAGGTCGGTGTTCACGTCACCGGCGGCGAGCAACGCCGGCAGGGTCGAGGCGAAACGCACCCGGCCCGGTGACTCGGCCAGGTAGAGCGGCTTGATGCCGAGCCGGTCGCGGGCAAGCACCAGTGTGTGCGTGGCCAGCTCGACCAGGGCGAACGCGAACATCCCGTGGAACCGCTCGACGCAGGCCGTCCCCCACCTGTGGTACGCCTTGAGGATCACCTCGGTGTCCGAGGTGGACCGGAAGGAGTAGCCGGCGGCGGTCAGCTCGTCGCGCAGCTCCCGGTAGTTGTAGACGCAGCCGTTGAAGACCATGGCCAGACCCAGCTCGGGGTCGACCATCGGCTGGGCGCCCGCGTCGGACAGGTCGATGATGCGCAGTCGGCGGTGCACAAGGGCCGCCGGCCCCTGCTGCCACCGCCCCTCGCCGTCCGGGCCCCGGGGGGTCAGGTCGGAGAGCATCCGCTCGACGGCGGCCAGGTCCGCTGGCGCCCCGTCGAGGCGGAACTCGCCTCCGAAACCGCACATGGCAGACACCTCTCATCGGCTGGATCCGGTGGGGCCGCTGACCGGTCCAGGCTTGGCGGACCGGGTTGCGTCCCGATGACGGGTGGGTCAAGCGTGGGTTACACCGACGGTTCGTCGGCTCCACCGAGCAGCCAGGTGTCCTTCGACCCGCCACCGCGCGACGAGTTGACGATCATGCTGCCGGCCGGCGCCACCCGGGTCAGCGCCACCGGCGCCACCTCGGCGGTGTCACCGAGGAACACGAACGCCCGCAGGTCGACGTGGCGGGGAGCGAGCGCCGTGCCGTCGAAGACCGGGTGCGTGGTCAGCGCGATCATCTCCTGGGCGATCCACCGGTGTGGGGCCGCGAGGATCTGCTCCCGGACGGCGTCCAACTCCTCCGCCTCGGCCCGGGGGCCGATCACCACCCGGTCACCGCCGTACCCGTCGACCGGCTTGAGCACCAGCTCGTCGAGCCGGCCCAGCACCTCGGCCCGTTGCTCGGGCAGCCCACACAGGTACGTCGGCACGTCCCCCAACAGCGGCTTCTCGCCCAGGTAGTACTCGATCAGCCGGGGCACGTACGCGTACAGCGCCTTGTCGTCACCGACACCGTTGCCCAACGCGTTGGCCAGCGTGAGCCGCCCGGCGTGCACGGCGGCGAGCAGCGGCCACCCCAACGGCACCCCGTCCGCGCCCGGCGCGTGCAGCAGCGCCTCCTCGTCCATCCGCAGGTAGATCACGTCGACCTCGCGGCGGCAGCCCTCGCGGACCAACCGAACCCGGCCCTCCTCCACCAGCAGGTCGCTGGTCTCGGTCAGCGGAACGCCCATCTCGTCGGCGAGCAGCCGATGCTCGAACCACGCCGGATCACCCGGGCCGCTGCTGAGCACCACCACGGCGGGGTCGTCGGCGGCGGCGGGCGCGGCCGCGACCAACGCCCGGTACAGCATCGCCGGCGTCTCGTCGGCGGGCAGCAGATCCTCCGGCACCGGCAGCTCCGGCAGCACCGCCTGGGTCAGCCGACGGTTCTGCACCGCGTAGCCGATCCCGGAGGGCACCCGCAGGTTGTCCTCCAGCACGTACCAGCCGCCGTCCGGGTCGCGGACGAGGTCGGTGCCGGACACCTGGGCGCGGGTGCCCCGCCTGCCCATCAGCGCCCCGGTCGGGCGCAGCCCGGGTGAGGACTCCACCACCCACGCCGGCACCACGCCGTCGGCCACCACGGCCCGGTCGGCGTAGACGTCGCGCAGGAACGCGTCGAGGGCGCGGGCTCGTTGCACCAGGCCGGTACGCAGGGTCCGCCAGTCGGCGGCGGGCACCACCCGGGGCACCAGGTCCACCGGGAAGAGCCGGGTGCTCGCCTCGCCGGCCACGCTGAACGTCACCCCTCGGGCCCGCTGTTCCTCGTCCCGGTCGTGCTCGCGTTGACGCAGGACGCCGGCGCCGAGCTGGCGCAGGGCCGCGAGCATCGGGGCGTACGCCGGCTGCGGTCCGGCCGGTCCGAAGACCTCGTCGCCGGCGTCGGCGTACGTGGGCAGCGTCGGCGGTGTCGGCGCACCCGGCAGCGGCCCTCGGACCCGGCCCCGGGTTTCGTCGAGCAGCAGGTCGACAACGTCGGCCAACCGGCCACGCCGCTCGTACGCCCGCCGCTGCCGCGCCGCGGAGCTGCCGTGTTCCAGCGCGTACCGGGTCAGCTCACTGACCTGCTCCCAGTCCCCGGTCGCCTCCAACTGCGGGCGCAGGTCGGTCACCAGGCGGCGGACCGCCTGGGCGGCGGACACCGGTCGGGCCGACCGGGGCAGGTCGAGCAGGTCGCCTTCCAACCCGGAGCGGGCCGCCCGCCACACGGCGGCGCGCAGCACCGGTGGTCGCACGGCCGTGCGGTCCATCCCGGCGCGCAGGGCGGCGACCTCCCGCCGGACGAGCGCCCGGAACAGGCCGGTGAGCAGGACGATGGTCTCCACGTCGGCGTTGGCGTCGGTGACCCGCAGCTCCACTGTGGGCACGTGCGCCGACGGCCGGACGTCGAAATAGATCATGGCGGGGTCGGTGATGGTCTCGGAGGAGATCAGCTCGGCGACCAGCGCCTCGTGGTCCGCGGCGCTGGTCACCTCGCCCGGGTCGCCGGCCGTGGGCCAGCGTTGCCAGACCAGCGATCGCACGCTGGCGTAGCCGCTGTCCTGGCCCATCCAGTACGGCGAGCTGGTGGAGAGTGCGAGCAGCACCGGCAGCCACGGCTGGACCCGACGGGTGACGGCCACCGCCAGGTCCCGGTCGGAGACGCCGACGTGCACCTGTGCTCCGCAGATCAGCTGCTCCCGGGCGAGCAGCTGGTACTCGTCGAGCATCCGCCGGTAGCGGGACGTGGGGGTCACGCTCGGGTCGCCGTCGGCGCGCAGCGGCACCGTACCGGCCGCCACGATGCCCAGCCCGGCCCGGTCGGCGACCTGGACGGCCGCCTGCCGCAGCCGGGTCAACTCGGCGCGGATCTCGTCCAGGGTGCGACAGACGGCGGTGTTGGTCTCCACCACGCTGCGGTGCAACTCGGCGGTGAACGAGGTCGCCGGCAACCGGTCGAGCAACTCCCCGGCGCGGGGCACCAACTCCCGGGTGTGCAGGTCGACGACGTGGAACTCCTCCTCCACACCGATCGTGGCCAGGTCCGCCGGGTCGCCGTCGTCCAGCGACAGGACCGGGTTCGTGCGCGGGGCGGGCAGCGTCCGGCCGTTGCCGGACCGGTCCACCGGCCCGTCGTACGTCGGCGCGTTCGTGGTGTTGTCGGCCATGGTCACCCCGGTTCGCGTGTCGCTGGTCTGGACTGTCCGACGAGCGTTCCCAGGGTTGATACCGGGGGTGTTTCCGGCGCGTTAAGGTGACGCGCCCGTTCTGTCCGGGCTGCTCAGGGACTCTGTCCGGGCTGCTCAGCGATGCGCCACTCGGTACTCGATGGACGCGGCGACCCGGTCGGCGGTGGCGGCGCCGAGTTCCCGTTCCGTGAGCCACAGCCCCAGATCGAGCCCGGCCGACAGCGCGCCGGCGGTGACCCGGTCACCGTCGTCGACCACCCGCTCGTCGAGGACCGTGACGTCGTAGGCGCGCAACTCGTCGTACGCGTTGCGGTTGGTGGTCGCCCGCCGACCCGTCAGCAGGCCGGCGGCCGCGAGCACCAGCGCGCCCGTGCACACCGACGCCATCCACCGCGCCGTCGGCGCCAACGCGGCCAGCCGCGCCGGAAGCACGCCGTGCTGCGCCTGCGCCCAGGCGCCCTCGGGGGCACGGTCCAGCCATCCGCCACCCGGGACGATCACGCCGTCGGCCTGACTGAGCACCTCGGGGACCTGGAGTCGGACACCGCGCATGCTGGTGACCAGGCCCGGCCGTTCGACGGCGACCAGTCCCACGTCGAAGCCGGCCATCGACAACACCTCGAACGGCCCGAAGACGTCCAGTTCGTCGAAGCCGTCGAACACCACAATCTCGATTCGCATACGGCCCAGAATCTCCCGTCGAGTGGGCGGCGACGAGTGGCATCCTTGCCATCATGCGTAAGAGTCCCGCCACGCACCGGGTCGCCGTTCTCGCCCTCCCCAGAGTCGTCGCCTTCGATCTGACCATCGCGACGCAGGTCTTCGGCCACGAGGGCCACGGCCGGTACGCGCTGACGGTGTGCGCACTGGACGGTGGTTCGGTCACCACCACCACCGCCGGCCTGGAGCTGTCCATCGCCGCGCCGCTTGACGCGCTCGACGATGCCGACACGGTGATCGTGCCCGGATTCCGCCGTGGTCCGGCACCGCCGCGTGCTCTCGAGGCGCTGCGGCAGGCACACGGTCGTGGCGCCCGCATCGCGTCGATCTGCACCGGCGCCTTCGCGCTGGCCCAGGCCGGTCTGCTCGACGGCCGCCGCGCGACGACCCACTGGGCGCACGCCGACGCGCTCGCCCACGAGCACCCACTGGTGCTCGTGGACGCGAACGCGCTGTACATCGACGAAGGCGAGGTGCTCACCAGCGCCGGACTCGCCGCCGGTCTCGACATGTGCCTCTACCTCGTCGGCCGCGACCACGGGCAGGCCGTCGCCATCCAACGGGCCCGCCACATGGTCACACCACTGCACCGAGCCGGCGGTCAGGCCCAGTTCATCCCGCTCGGTGTCCCGGGTGAGGACGACG
Organism: Micromonospora sp. D93; assembly: GCF_018070365.1. Lineage (NCBI taxonomy): Bacteria > Bacillati > Actinomycetota > Actinomycetes > Micromonosporales > Micromonosporaceae > Micromonospora > Micromonospora sp. D93. The sequence goes on from NZ_JAGPXW010000014.1 coordinate 123,646, forward strand.
AGTTGGCCACGGTCACCGCGTGGGCGAGCAGCAACCTGCACCGCCCGATCACCGTCGCGGACCTTGCCCGGCGGGGTGTGATGTCCAGCCGTACGCTGCACCGCGCCTTCCGGAGTCGGTTCCGGACGAGCCCACGAGCCTGGCTGATCCAGCAACGGCTACGCGCCGCCTGCACCCTGCTCGAGGACGGCGGGATCACCGTCGACGAGGTCGCACGGCGCACAGGTCTGGGCACGGCCACCAACCTCCGTGCGCATTTCCAGCGGGCCTTCGCCACCACCCCTACCGCGTACCGGCGGGCCTTCACCCCCTGACCCTCGACGGTGACCGAGGCGCGGCCGGGGGGACCGGCCCTGTCCGGGCCGGCCCCCCGAGGCGTTCAGGCCGCTGGGCGTACCCGGTAGGCCAGGTGGGTGACGCCGTCGCCCTCGACGACGCTGAACGGGCCGTCCAGCTGAAGTGGCGCGATCTTCAGGTCGGCGAAGAGCGGGATGCCGGCGCCGAGCAGGACCGGAACGAGGTCGACGTGCACCTCGTCGAGCAGGCCGGCCTCGACGACCTGGGCGGCGATGGTGCCGCCGTTGACACCGACCTCCTTGTCGCCGGCGATCGCCTTCGCCCGGGCGACGGCGCTCTCGATGCCGTCGGTGACGAAGACGAAGGAGTCGTTCTCGGGCGCCCAACCCTCCGGCACGCTGTGCGTGACAACCACGACGGGCACATCCATCGGATGCCGACCGCCCCACCCGCTGGTGATGTCGAAGAGCCTGCGGCCGACGACGAGCGCGCCGGTCCGCTCGGTGAGAGCCCGCAGGTGCCGGGCACTCGCGGCGGACGTCCGAAAGGTCATCTCCGGGTTGGCCGTCGGCGTCTCGACGTCGCCGTTGCCGTACCACTTGAAGAGGTACTCGAAGCCACCGTGGGACGCGTCCGCGATGTAGCCGTCCAACGACATCGTCGCCCCGGTCGTCACCTTCGTCATCGATCCACTCCTCGGTCCGTGCCGTGTCGGCTCGTCGGCGAGACCGGGTATCCCCGGCCCTCAACCCATGGTCGAAGCCGGCGCGACAGTCCTCGACACGTTCGCCGAACTTTCTTCCAGTGTCAGCCGTGGCCGTCAGGGGCGCAGCGCGTTGAGCACCAGGTCGGCGTACCGGCGCCACACCGCCGGGTCGCGCTCGTCGAGCACGATGAGCTGCCGGACCGCCCCGCAGAGGATGACGCGGATGTCCAGCTCCCCGGCGTCCGGGCGGATCTTGCCGGACGATCGGGCCGCCCCCACCAGTTGCCCGATCAGGCCCAGGATGCGCGCGGCGGGCACCAGCCTGCCCTCGAAGAACGCGTCGGCGAGGACCCGGTCGCGCGCGAGGCGTCCGAACAGGTCGGGCACGAAGGAACACCACTCCCGGTACGCGTCGGCGCCGTCGAGCGCCGCGCGGGTGCGCTGCTCCAGCTCCTGAAACTGCCGCTGCACGACCGCGACGATCAGGTCTTCCTTGCTGGGATAGCTGCGGTACACCGTCGCGCGACCCACCCCGGCCCGCTCCGCCACCTGCGGCACCGTCACCTGGAGACCCTGCTCGGCGAAGAGCTCCCGGGCGGCGGCGATGACCCGCTCCTGGTTGCGACGGGCGTCCAGACGCCGGTGGGGAGCATCCGGGTCGCCCGACGTCGGATCGGAGTCGGACTCTGCCATGGATCTCAGTCTGCCCGGCCGGCACCGCCGGAGACCACGCGCTCGTCGCTGTACACCTTGGTGAGTTCGACGTCGAGCACGGTGCAGACCCGGCTGAACGACCAGTAGTAGCCCACCACCTGAAGCACCTCCACGATCTCGCGTTCGCTCAGGACGTGCCGCACCTGGTCGAACAGTTCGTCGGAGATGCGTGGAGATCGCACCACCTCGGCGGTGAAACGGATGAGAGCCCGGTCGGACGACGACAGTTCCGGGTTGTCGAGGTCCCGAGCGCTGATGATCTCAATGACGCGCTGGTCGAGGCCGGCTCGGGGTCATTCAGGCGATGTCGTCGGCGGGCAGGTCGAAACCCGTCTCGCTGAGGTGACGGAAGCGGCCGTCCTCGGCGTACGTCCCGAAGATGGCGATCTCCCGCTGGGCGGTCGACCCGTCGGCCAGGGTGATCTCGTAGACGTGCCGTTCGGCGTAGCGGAGGCCGTCGCGCAGTTCGTCGAGGACCCGCACGGTGCCGCTGACGATCTGACCGCGTACCCGGGTCACCATCTCGACGAAGCCGGCCCGGTCGAGGGTCTCGCCGTCGCTGCGGTGGGTGTAGTCGGGGGCGTAGAACTCGTCGAGCGCCTCGGTAAGGTCGCGCGTCGGCTCGAAGACGACCGCGCGCAGGGCGTCGCTGATCCGTACCGGGGTCATGGAGCTCCTCGTGCTCGCTCGCAGGCAGATACGGACTCGCGAGTCCGCTTATCCTCCACCGTACCGGACTCTTGGGTCCACTTCCGGTGAGGGTCGTCACTGAGCAGTTTTGGATAAGCATGTGGCGGTGCCACCCCCTAGCGTGACCTGCATGTTCACCGCGATCACGCACTCACAGATCTACGTCCTCGACCAGGACGAGGCCCTCGACTTCTACGTCGGCAAGCTCGGCCTGGAGGTCAACGGTGACGTCGACATGGGCTTCATGCGCTGGCTGACCGTCAGCGTCCCCGGCGAGCCGGGTCGCCAGATCCTGTTGGAGAGGCCCGGACCACCGGCGATGTCCGAGGAGACCGCCCAGCAGGTCCGCGCCCTGGTCACCAAGGGCGCGATGGGCGGCTCGCTCATCTTCTCCACCGACGACTGCCGCAAGACGTACGAGACGCTGCTGGGCCGGGGCGTCGAGTTCACCGAGGAACCCACCGATCGCTTCTACGGGATCGACTGCGCCCTGCGCGACCCGTTCGGCAACAGCATCCGCTTCACCCAGTTGAAGTCCTGAATTACAGTCCACCCGCGCCGGTCGTAGCCTGGGGCGCATGCGAACCACCACGCTGGGCAGCACCGGTCCCGAGGTCGGCGTCATCGGCCTCGGTTGCATGGGCATGAGCCACGGCTACGACATCACCGGCCCTCGCGACGACGACACGTCGATCTCCGTCATCCGACAGGCGCTGGATCTGGGCGCGACGCTTGTCGACACGTCCGACGTGTACGGGCCGTACACCAACGAGGAGCTTGTCGGGCGGGCGCTGGCCGGTGGTCACCGGGAGCGGGCCGTGCTGGCGACGAAGGTCGGCCTGGTCGCCACCTCCCCCACCGGCGGCCCCGGCAACTCACCGAAGATCGGTAACAACGGCCGCCCGGAGCACATCCGCGCGGCGATCGACGAGAGCCTGCGCCGGCTCGGCACCGACCACGTCGACCTGTACCAGTTGCACCGGGTCGACCCGGAGGTGCCCGTCGAGGAGTCCTGGGGCGCGATGGCCGAGGTCGTGGCGGCGGGAAAGGCCCGGCAGATCGGGCTGTCCGAGGTGACGGTGACGCAGATCGTGCGGGCCCAGGCGGTGCACCCGGTGGCGTCGGTGCAGTCCGAGCTGTCGCTGTGGACCCGCGACCCGTTGACCGAGGTGCTGCCGTACTGCGCCCAGCAGGGCATCGCCTTCCTGCCGTTCTCCCCGCTGGGTCGCGGTTTCCTCGCCGGCCGGTTCACCTCGTTCGACGACCTGCCCGTCGACGACTTCCGGCGGGGCCTGCCGCGTTTCCAGCAGGACGCGTTGCGCGCCAACCTCGCCATCGTCGCCCGGGTCCGGGAGATCGCCGACCGGGCCGGCTTCAGCCCCGCGCAGGTCGCCCTCGCCTGGGTGGTCGCCCAGGGCGACCAGGTCATCCCGATCCCCGGCACCAAGACCCCGAAGTACCTGGTGGACAACTGCTCGGCCGCCGACGTGCTGCTCAGCGCCGAGGATCTGTCCGACCTGGACGCGCTGCCCGCACCCGAGGGCGGCCGCTACTGAGCTTCCGGCGGCCCGGCACCGGGTGGCCGGGCCGCCACCGGCGGGCCGAACCTGACCCCGACACCTGGCGAGTAGAGCACGCTGACCGGCGGCCCGACCGGTGCCGGCAGCCCGGCGGCGGCGACCAACTCGTCATCCAGGTGCAGCAGCTCGGCCCGGTGCAGCGGCCAGCTCGGATGCCAGTTCGGCAGGTGCAGCGTGCGCCCGTACGCCCGGGTGTGCAGCCCCCAACGGGCGGTGACGAAGTGTTCGAGCGGGGTCGGGTCGACGATCCGCTCCCCCACCCGCACCACCATCCGGCTCGTCGCGCCCGCCGGCCCGGGCCAACGCCGCCGGCAGCTGTAGGTGCGACGGTCGCCGTCGCGATCCAACCGCATCGACGACCAGAGGTACGGCAGGCGCAGCGTCGCCCGCGCGACGAGCACCGGCACCAGGCGGGACGCGTCGAGGGACCGGAACACGACAGCTCGTCGGCCGGCGTCGTCGACGGAGTAGAGCCGGACGTTGGTCTCCCAGAAGGTGCCGAAGTAGGGCACCCCCGGGCCACGGCCGAAGCCCAGCCCGACCATCCGAAAGCCGATGAGGCCGACGTAGCTGACCCCCTGCACCGTGTCCGGACGAGTGCCGGCGGGCAGCAACGGCGCGACCACCTCCGGGGCGACGGCCCAGTGCAGGAAGGTGAGGTCCTCCCAGCGCTGGCGCAGGATCGCCCAGGGGAACGCCTGCCGGGGCGCGTGGTCGACCGGTTCGGGGTGCACGCCCTCATCGTGGCCCAGGCGACCTGCCGGCGTGGTCTCAGGCGTGCGGACCGACACTGACGGTGCCGATGGTCAGCGACGCCCTGCCCTCCAGGATCTCGCCGACCCGTTCGACCTCCTCACCCAGCGCCCGCTGCCGGGCGGCACCGAGCGTCCCCAGCGGTTCGACTGTCACGCGGATCGAGCGACCGGAGCGGCGTTGATGCCACACGCCGGCGACCACCCCGTCCACCAGCAGCACCGGATAGTTGCCGGCCTGGCCGCCGGCGAGCGCCCGGTCGGCGGCGGCGCCGGGAAAGAGCCGTTCGCGGGGGTGGCAGCCGACCGCATACGCGTCGAAGTACGGCAGCAGCCGCAACCCGGACGGCCGGTCGTCGGGGAACCCGGTGTCGTCGGCGGCCACCGGGTCGGGCTGGTGTACGTGCTGACCCGACCGCGATTCGGGCCGAAGCAGATCACTCCGCTCCGGGTGGCGGCGGTCATCGCGGCGACCCACCTCGGCCACTTGTCCTGGAACGCCTCCATGACCAGGTCGCCCGCCCACGGGCCGGTCCGGGAGACGATCTCCTCGGTCAGCTCGGCGGTGGTCAGGTCGGCCTCGACGACCGCGTCGGCGATGGCCGCGAGGACCTGCTCGGTCTGCCGGGGCGTCAGCAGGGCCACGCTCCGCTCCCACGACGGGGCCGGCAATGCGTTCAGCGCGCCGACCCACACCGGCAGGTCCGCCGCGGCGAGCAGGTGCACCGTCCCGCGCGGCCCACGGGTCTTGACCAGGGTGCGGTCGGTCCACAGTGCCCGGCGCACCAGGGCGCGGGTCGCGCCCGGCACCCGCAGCCCGACGGACAGCTCGGCTGCCGACGCGATCTGGGCGTGCGCGCCACAGATCGCCGACACCACGTCGGCGACGCGTCCGGCGTCCGGTGCGGCGCCCGACGCGGGTGCGGAGAGTCGGTGCCGCGCCAGACGTCGGGCGGACACCTGAGCCCAGCGCAGCTCGATCACCACAGATGCCCGTCACACGCGCTGACGCCGACCGCGCACCACCGAAGGGCTTCGAGAGGGCAGATCCTCATGCCGCCCACGCTACGACCGACGTGTGTCACTTTCCGGCAACCGTCTCCGCCTCCGCGGGCGGTGAGCCTCGCCCTCCCCCGCACCGGCTCAGAGCGGAGACGCTCACTCGTCGTAGGCTGGAAGCGGCGACGGGCACCGAGCAAACCGCCCAAAACCCCCCAGGCGGGACGCCCAGGGACTTGCGGGAGGATGTACGCGTGACGCAGAGCGACGCGGAGCTGGTCGTGCTCGCGCAGACGGGCGACCCGGCTGCGCTCGGGGCGCTGCTGGCCCGGCACGAGGCCGGGATGCGGGCCGTCGCGCTGAGCGTCCTCGGTTACGGGCCGGACGCCGAGGACGCGGTGCAGGACGCGGTGGTCGTCGCCCTGCGCCGCATCGGCGAGGTCCGCGACCCGAACGCCGTCGGCCCCTGGTTGCGGACCATCGTCCGCAACAACAGCCGGATGGCGTTGCGCGGCCCCCGAGCCGTCCCGGTCGCCGAACCGGAGTGGTTCGCCCGCCCCGCCGACACACCCACCCCGGAGGAGGCTCTCGACCGGGCCGCGATGCGCGACTGGGTGTGGCACTCCATCGCGCAACTGTCCGAACCTGACCGCCTCGTCACCCTGCTGCGCTACTTCAGCGACGCGTCCTCGTACGAGCAGATCGCGGCCGTGTGTGGTGTGCCGGTCGGCACCGTCCGCAGCCGCCTCAGCCACGCCCGCCGCGCGCTCGCCGGCGGCCTCCGCACGGCGGCGACCACGGCGCACGCGGACGTCGCCACCTCCAACGACACCCGGTGGCGGGAGGGCAGCGACATGCTCACCACGGCGATGGGCGGCGACTTCGAGCGGGTGGTCCGCGAGAGCTGGTGGCCGAACGCCGAGATGATCGTGCCGGGTGGCCCGCGCGGCGGCCGTGACCTGGCGATCAGTGGCATGGACCGCGACCTGACCGCCGGGGTACGTCAGCGGCTGCGCAACGTGGTGGCCAGCGGCGACGTGCTGATCTGGGAGACCGACCTGATCAGCCCACCTGACGACCCGGAGCACTGCCCACCTGCGGCGCTGTGGTTGCAGGTGCTGCGCGAGGGCCGGGTACGCCACCTCACCCTCTTCCACCCCGTCCCCGCGCTGGTCTGAAAAACCTTCCCGACCGAGCGAACTTTCCCCTCGACCCGCGCATCTGGTCCGCGTCATGCACCAGTTGCCGTGTCGGCGGACGCCGCGCGGGTCTCGGATCGGGAGATAGTTCATGGGTTCCACCAGCCACGACGTCAGCGCCCTCGCACCCGGCGCCCACACGTTCACCGTCGATGGCGTTCGGCAGGTCTACCACGTCGCCGGCACCGGCCCGGTCTGCGTGGCGCACTCCGGCGGCCCGGGCATCGAGTGGGCGTACCTGCGGACGCCCAGCCTGGAGGCGCACTTCACGATGGTCTACGTCGAGCCGGTGGGCACGGGCGCGTCGGGGCAGCTCGACAACCCCGGCGACTATCGTCTCGACACGTATGTCCGGTTCCTGCACGCCGTCGTCGAGCACCTCGGCGCACCCCGGGTGTACCTCCTCGGGCACTCGCACGGCGGGTTCGTCGTCCAGCGGTACGCGCTGGCGCACCCGGACCGGATCGCCGGCCTCGCCCTGTACGACACCTCACCCGTCACCGGCGCCGAGTTCTGGGCCGAGGCCATGGCCGGCCTCGCCGCCTACCCGCAGCGGCACCCGGACCGGCCGGAGGCGGCAGCGGTCCCGGCTGCCTTCGGGCAGATCGGCGGCGCGACTGACGACGAGTCGTTGGGGGCCGCTCTGCGCGCCGCCCTGCCGGTGTACTTCGCGGACTTCTGGGCTCGACAGGACGAGTTCGCCAGGTTTCAGGCGGCCGTCCGGATCTGGTCGGCGCCGGCCGGAGCGCAGGACCCGACGCCCTTCGACGTACGGGACGACCTGGCTGAGATCACCGTGCCCGTCGTGGTGATCGTCGGGGCGTACGACTTCATCTGCGGCCCCCGCTGGGCCGAACAGCTGCACGCGGGGCTTGCGGACTCGCGGCTGGTGACGCTGGAGCGAAGCGGACACTTCGCGCACATCGAGCAGCCGGTGGAGTTCACCGACGCCGTGGCGGAGCTGCTGAAGCGGTAACCCAGCACGGCACAGCGCGCCTCGAGGGCCGTTCGTCACAGCGGGCAGACCTCGGGGCGCTGTCGCGTTACACGGTCATAGGCTGGGCACTTTGCTGCACCGTGACGAAGAGGAGACCGCCGTGAGCCAGACCGAACGGATCGATTCCGTCGACGAGTGGAACGTGGCCGAGGACGACGGTGTCCTGGACGCCTCCGACACCCTCGACGACGACCGGGTCGGCGACCCCCTCGACACCGGCATCATCGCCGAGGACCACTGGACGGCGGCAAACCGGTTCGGCACCACGCCCGCCGAGGAGCGGGCGGGCGAGTCCCTGGCACAACACCTGGCCCAGGAGGTGCCGGATGTCGACCCGTACGCCGAGGGTGGCGACGACGAGGACGAGCTGACCCGCCGGGGGTACGAGGCGGAGGCACGCGCCGGCCGTCTCGTCGCCTACGACGAGGGTGTCCGCGAGGACGACGAGGACGAGGCTGTGGCGTGGGACGCCGGGATCGACGCGGGTGCCGCCAGCGCGGAGGAGGCGGCGATCCACGTGGTCGAGGACCCGGACGGGCCCGGCGACGGTCCGTTGCGCTGACGCCGTACCCGCCGCGCCCAACACCTCAGGAGGTGCCGGGCGCGGCGGGGTCGGTCAGTGGATGACGACGGGCGTCCTGACCTGCTCGCCCTGCGGGTCGTCGAGCTGCGCCGGCTGACGTCGGCGCGGCAGGAACACCGCCGGGATGAGCGTGAGCACGACCAGCGCGAACGCGACCCAGAACGTGCTGGCGAACGACTTGGCGGCGAAGTCGAGCCCGCGCTCGATGAGCGACGGGTCCACCGGCATCTGCTGAAGCAGCTCCGGCCGCTGCTGGGAGGCGATGGCCAGCCCGGCCTCGGTGATCGGCTTGCCGCTCTCGTCCACCAGGCCGGGGATCGGCCGGGAGCCGTTCAGCTCGTTGGTGAGGATCACCGACATCACGGCGGCGCCGACCGACCCGCCGATCTGCTGGAGGATGTTGACAAGCGTCGAGCCGCGGGCCACGTCGTTGGCCGACAACGTCCGCAGGGCCGACGTCATGATCGGCATCATCGTGCCGCCCATGCCGAGGCCCATCACGAACAGCGAACCGCCGAGCAGCCAGTACGACGTCTGCGGGTCGACCTGGGTGAACCCGAAGAACCCGATGACGATGAGCCCCAACGCGAACGGGACGGTACGTCCGATCGGCACCCGGTCGGCGAGCGTGCCCGCGATCGGCATGGTGATCATCGCGCCGATGCCCTGCGGGGCCATCAGCAGACCGGCGGCCAGCGTCGACTCGCCGCGCACCTGCAGGAAGTAGCTCGGGAACAGCAGGCCGGCGCCCATGAACGCGATGATGAACACGAACATCGTCACCGACGCGATGGTCAGGCTGCGGTTCCGGAACAGCCGCAGGTCGAGCAGCGGGTGCCGGGGCTTGAACGAGTAGAGCACGAACGCCACCACCAGCGCGCCGCCGACCAGCATCGGGGCCCAGACCTTGGCCTCGGCGAAGGTGCCCGCCTCCGGCAGGGACGACACGCCGTAGAGGAAGAGGGCGAGACCCGGGGAGAGCATGAGCATGCCGACGAAGTCGAACGACTCGGACGGCTCGGGCGCGTCCTTCGGCAGCGCGAACTGCGCGTAGATCAGGGCGATCACGCCGATCGGCAGGTTGATCAGGAAGATCCAGTGCCAGCTCGCGGTGTCGATCAGCCAGCCACCGAGGATCGGGCCGCCGATCGGCCCCAGCAGCATCGGGATGCCGAGGACTGCCATCAACCGGCCGATCCGGTGCGGCCCGGCCGCCCGGGTCATGATGGTCATGCCCAGCGGCATGAGCATGCCGCCACCGAGGCCCTGCAGGACCCGGTAGCCGATCAGCTCGCCGATCGTGTCGGCCATGGCGCAGAGCCCCGACCCGATCGTGAACAGGGCCAGCGCCACCATGTAGAGACGTTTGGTGCCGAACCGGTCCGCCGCCCACCCGCTGAGTGGGATCACGGTGGCGAGAGCGAGGGTGTAGGCGGTCATGGTCCAGGCGACGCGGGCGTAGGACGCGTCGAACTCGTTCTGGAATGTGGGCAGCGCCACGCTGACCACCGTCACGTCGAGGATCGACATGATCGCGCCAAGGACGACGACGCCCGCCACCTTGAGCACCGCACCGTCGAGTTTGTCCGATGTCGCGATGGATTGCTGTGTCACTAACTCTCCTGAAGTCGATTGAGCCGGCCGATGGTGGGCGGTGGCGGCGATGCCGCGCCTACCGGGCGCGGGGCGCGACGTGCCGGGGCAGCGACGCGCGGAGGCAGACTAACCGCCAGCTGTGACGATTCGCCGCCGGATTTCGTGACCGCCCGGCCGCAGATCCGAACGGCCGTCCATTTACAGCCGCTCGTCGGGGTGGCGATAGGACAACAGAACCACCGGCGAGAGGGGGCGGTCCGGATCAGCCCGGCGAGGGCCAGGGGTCGGCTGTGCGGCGTTGTGTGCTGGTGGTGCTCACGTTCGTCGGTGGTAGTGGTTGCGGCGGGGGACCTGTTCGGGGTCGAGCCAGGCCGGTGGCACGAATTCGGGGTGGCCGTCGCCCGCCAGTCGCACGTCCCAGTCGCTGTGGTGCAGGTGCCGGTGGTGGTGGCCGCAGAGCAGGACGGCGTTGGTGAGGCTGGTGTCGCCGCCGTCGGCCCAGTGGTGGATGTGGTGGGCGTCGCACCAGCGCGGGGGTCGGTCGCAGCCCGGGAAGGCGCAGCCACGATCGCGCAACACCAGGGCTCGCCGGAGAGAGCCGGTGATGAGACGACGTTGTCGCCCGACGTCGAGTGGTTGGCCGGCTCCGCTGAGGACGGCGGGAAGGATGGCGGCGTCGCAGGCGAGGCGGCGCACGGTCTCGGGGGCGAGGTGCAGGCCGGTGTCGAGGGCGCCGCCGCCCAGTTGCCGGGTCAGCCCGTCGTAGCTGGTGGTGACGACGATCTGCGCGGGATCACCGCCGTGCTCGGGCAGCTCGCCGCCGCGCAGGGAAAGGCGGCACACGTCACTGAGTGCGTCGTGCCGGCGCTGCCCGGGAGAGCGCTGGTCATCAGGGCCCGAGGGTGCGCTCAGTGGGTCGATGGCGGCGCGGAGCAGCCCGGCGGTCTCGGTGTCGAGGATGCCGGTGAGTCGCAGGCGACCGTCGGTGAGGGTGGAGAGGGTGAGGTGACGGTCGCGGTTGGCGCGGCGGGCTTCGGCGTCCAGGGTGGCTTTGGCGGCGGCGTCGGCGATGTCGGGTGCGACGTGGTCGAGGATGCGGGTGCTGAGTCTGCGGAGGAGGGTGGGATCGAATTGCCCAGCCCACTCGACGAGCACGCCGAGGGATTTGTCGGCGGCCTCGGGGCCGGCGGCGGTCTGCACGGTGTCGACCGTGTCGGCGATGACCCGGGCCTGGTCGACGCTGATGTGACCATCGGCCAGCGCCTGGCGTACGCCGGGGTTGCCGGAATCCAGGACGGCGGCGAGGTCGACGAGGCGGCGGGCGGCCGGGATGGTGAGGCGTAACCGTTCGCGGAGCCACACCGCGGTGGAGGAGGCACCCTGCGTGGTGGCGGTGCCTCGGCCGTCGAGCTCACGGATCAGGGCCAGCTTCACCGCGGCGAGACGCTGCTCGATGCGGTGCGCGGTGTCGAGCGCGGCGATCAGCTCGCCCTCGGGCAGTGCCCAGGTGGCCGTGTCGGCGCAGGCCGCGATGGAGCCCTCTGCCTGCGTCAACTCCCCGACCATGAGCTGACCCTAGAACAGGTGTACGACACTTTCAGCTATCATGATCGATCCGCGGCAGCCCCCGGCCCAGGCGCCAGACCGGCGATCTGGCTGCCATGACCGGCAGCGAACTAGCTGCTGCGCTTGCTGGCGTCGAGGGCAGCCTGCTCCACTCGCTGGCGGTAGTCCAGCCACCATGACTCGCCCACGGGGGGCAGGTTGTCGTTCCTGGGCAGCAGCCCGGCCGTGCCGTCGATGAGTTCGCGCACGATGTCAGCATGGCCGGCGTGCCGTTGGGTTTCCGCGATGACGTGGACCAGGACACGGTGCAACGTGACAGCTGCATCGCCCCACCACGGCACGTGGCCCACCTCATCCAGCGCAAGCGCTTCGATTGTGGTGTCGGCGTGGGCGATCGCGCGACGGTACAGTGCGACGATCTCCTCGCGGGTCTCATCCGCGCTCGCCCACATGTCGGCATTGGTCTCCGCCCCGTCGCCGACAAACGGCAACTCCTGCTCGAACGGTCGGCCGAACACGACGCCGAAGTAGAGGATCTCCATGGCTGCCGAGTGCTTCACCAGACCGAGCAAGTTGGTCGCGGTCGGGGTCAACGGACGCCGAATGTCGTATTCGCCAAGCCCGTCGAGCTTCCACAGCAGCGACTCGCGGCCGCCCGTCAAGTAACTGTGCAGGTCTGCCTTCATCGCGGCACTATGACATCGGGTCGGGTGTCGGCGTTGCCCCGAACGATCCGCGGGCCCCGGCCAACCCGACGTACGTCTAGGCCGTGACCACCGGGACGGCGGCGGTGAGCGCCCAGTCGTGCCCGATGTCGGCGGCCGCGCGCAGCAGCTTCGGAAGGTGCTCCTCGCGCAGGGCCTCCAGCGAGGTTTCGGCGGCGTGCACTGTCACGTTGATGGCGGCGACGACCCGCCCGTCGCCGTCGCGTACGCCGGTGGCGACGGACCGGATTCCCGGAGCCAGGTCCTGGTCGGCGAGTGCCCAGCCCTTGGCCCGGACCTCGCGCAGCACGGCGTCGAGTTCGCCCGGGGCGGGCTGCCAGCGCGGCGTGATGCCGGAGCGGCTGGGCTCGGCGAGGACGGCCTCCAGCGTGTCCGGTGGGAGGGCCGCGAGCAGCACCTTGCCCATCGAGGTCGCGGGCGCCGGGAAGCGGGTGCCGATGGTGACGCCCAGGGTGACGATCTTGGGGACGGCCACCCGGGCCACGTAGACGATGTCGCTGCCGTCGAGCTGGGCCATCGAGGTCGACTCGTTGGTCTGGGCGACGAGCTTCTCCATGTGTGGTCGGGCCACGTCCCACATGTTCAGCGCGTTGACGTACGCCATTCCCAGCTCCAGGACACGCGGGGTGAGGGTGTGGCCGCGGCCGACCGCGCGGACGTAGCCCAACGATTCGAGCGTGATGAGGATGCGCCGGACGGTGGGGCGGGCCAGGCCGGTGGCGGCGGCGATCTCGCTGAGCGTCATGGAGGGGCAGGCGGGACGGAAGGAGCGCAGGACGTCGAGGCCACGGGCGAGAGCCTCGATGAAGTCGGGCCCGGCGCCCCTTCCGTTGTCACTCATTCCTCAATGCTTCCATTGCGCCGACCCGGCGTCCCACTCGGTGTACTGGTACGGGTTCTCCAGGATCGCGGTTTCGGGGATCTCCGGGTTCATGCCCCGCTGCCACGCCTCCTCCCCCATCGTCTCGCGCAGGTGGTCGATGGTCGCCGCCACGTTGGCCCGTGCGGCGGCGAGGTCGACGTCGACGAGGCGGCCGTCGCGCTTCACGACCCGGCCGCCCACCAGCACGGTGTGCACGTCGGCACGTTGGGCCTGGAAGACGACGTGACCGTGCGGGTTCAGGATCGGGAACATCACCGGCGAGGCGTCGTTCTTGATCAGGACGACGTCGGCCTGCCGGCCGGGGGTGAGGGCGCCGATCGTGGCGTCCATGCCGAGGGCGCGGGCGCCGCCTCGGGTGGCCCACTCGACGACCTGTTCGGCGCGCAGGTGGCAGTGCGTGATGGTTTCCTGCTTGGCGTGCGCCTCCAGGTGCTCGCGGGAGCGGTCCGCGCCGAGCGTGCTCCGCATCGCGGAGAAGAGGTCACCGCTCCACCACACGCTGGTGTCCATCGACAGCGACACCGGGATGTCGTGGTGGCGCAGCTGCCAGGTGGGTGGGTAACCCTGGCCGGCGCTCTGCTCACTCTCGGTCGAGACGGAGACCGAGCCGCCGGTCGCGGCGATCCGGTTGTACGAGTCCTGGGTGAGCGTCGCCGCGTGCACGTACACGGTCGACGGGGTCATGAAACCGTTCTCGTGCATGAGCCGGATGCCGTCGTCGTTGGTGGCGCCCCACACGCCCGCGTGGGTGGTCACCGCGATGCCCAACTCCCGGGCCACCTCGAACGCGGCCCGCTCGGGGAAGGCGGGGTCACCGGTGACGTCGAACGCCAGCTGGAAGCCGGCCAACCTGCCGCCGTCGATCCGGCGGCGGTGGAAGTCGCGGAACTCCGGCGAGGTGGCCCACTCCCACGGCCCCTGCTGGATGTTGCCGTAGGCGAGCACGAACCGCCCGTCCACCGCCTCCAGGGCGTCCACGGCGGCGTCGGCGTGTTCGGGCGTCTGCAACCCGTGCGACCAGTCGACTGTGGTGGTGACACCCGCGTCGATCGCCTCGATGGCCCCGAGCAGGTTACCGGCGTAGACGTCCTCGGGCCGGAACAGCTTGCCCGACTCGAGGTAGTACCAGACGAAGTACTGGGTGAGGGTCCAGTCGGCGCCGTACCCGCGCATCGCGGTCTGCCACAGGTGCCGGTGGGTGTCGACCATGCCGGGCATGAGGATGCCGTCGGTGGCGTCGATCTCCAGGGCGTCGTCGGGTGCGGTGAGGCCGACGCCGACCTCCGCTATCCGGCCGCCGATGACCAGCACGTCGGCGCCGGGCAGCACCGTGTGCGCGTCGTCCATGGTGAGAACCAGGCCGTTACGAAAGACCACCGGCCGGTCGGTTGCGCTCATCGCCACCCATTCCTTTCGGGGTACGAGGGGGATCCGGACCGTTGTCCGCTGTGCGGCCAGCCCGAGTGGCGCAAGTGTGGTCCCGGTCACCATTGGTGTCAAGAGTGTGGTTCCGCGCAACAAACGAACCGTTGACACGCCTGGTGCGGTATCGCAAGCTGTCCGGGCGGACGGGTGTCCGCAGAACGGGCGGAAACATGGTGCAGCATTCGACAGGCCCACTGGCTGGCCTGCTCGTCGCGGACTTCTCCCGGATCCTCGCCGGGCCGTACGCGACGATGCTCCTGGCCGACCTGGGCGCCCAGGTGATCAAAGTGGAGAGCGCCGGTGGCGACGACACCCGCACCTGGATGCCGCCCACCCGCGACGGGGTCTCGACGTACTACCTCGGCATCAACCGCAACAAGCGGTCGATCGCACTGGACCTCAAGAAGGCCGACGACCTGGCCGCCGCGCAGGAGCTGGCCCGCCGCGCCGACGTGCTGATCGAGAACTTCCGGCCCGGTGGCCTCGCCCGGTTCGGCCTCGACTACGACACCGTCACCGCGAACAACGAGAAGATCGTGTACGCGAGCATCAGCGGCTTCGGCACCGGCGCCGGTGCCGACTTCCCCGGCTACGACCTCATGGTGCAGGCCATCTCGGGCCTGATGAGCCTCACCGGCGACCCGGACGGCTCGCCGTACCGGGCCGGGATCTCCGTCTTCGACGTGATGGCCGGGCTGCACGCGAGCATCGGCATCCTCGCCGCGCTGCACCACCGGGGCGAGACCGGCCGAGGTCAGCACGTCGAGGTCAACCTGCTCAGCTCGGCGCTGTCCGGGTTGGTCAACCACTCCAGTGGCTACGTCGCCGGCGGCACCGTCCCGTTCCGGATGGGCAACGCGCACCCCAGCCTCTTCCCGTACGAGCCACTGCCCACCGCCGACGGCGAGCTGATCGTCATCGCCGGCAACGACGGGCAGTTCCGCAAGCTCTGCCAGGTGCTCGACCTGCCCGGCCTGCCGGACGACAGCCGTTTCGGGCGCAACCAGGACCGCACGGCCAACCGCGAACAGCTACGGCCCCTGCTGGTCGAACGCCTCGCCAAGCGGACCACTGACGAGTGGTTCCGTGACCTGCTCGCCGCCGGCGTCCCGTGCGCGCCGATCAACACCATCGACGGCGGTGTGGCGCTCGCCGAGGAGCTGGGGCTCGACCCGGTCGTCACCGTCGGCGACGTGCCCGGTGTCCGCAACCCCATCACCTTCTCCGACACCCCGGCCCGGTATGAGCTGCCGCCGCCCGGGCTCGACGAACACGGCGAGGAGATCCGCGCGTGGCTGAGGAACTGAGCTTCCCGACCGGGATCGGCACCTCCGACCCGACCAGCATCTCCCTGCTCGGGCAGGACCTGGCCGCCGACCTGATGGGCACTGTGGGCTTCGGTGAGCTGGCGTACTGGCTGGTCGCCGGCCGCCGCCCCACCCCGGGCGAGGTGCGGGTCTTCGAGGCGGTGCTGGTGGCACTCGCCGACCACGGCTTCACCCCGACGGCGATCGCGGCGCGACTGACGTACCTGTCCGCGCCCGAGTCGTTGCAGGGCGCGCTCGCCGCCGGCCTGCTCGGCGGCGGCTCCCGCTTCCTCGGTGTCACCGAGGACTGTGGACGCTTCCTCGCCGACACGCTCGCCCAGGCCGGCGAGGTGACCGACTACGACGCGGTGGCGCTCGACGCGGTCACCCGGGCCAAGCGGGAGCGTCGACTGGTCCCCGGGCTCGGGCACCCCGTGCACAAGGAGCAGGACCCGCGCACACCCGCGCTGATCCGGATCGCCACCGAGGAGGATCTGCACGGCCCGCACCTGCTGCTGTTCGAGGCGATCGGACGCGTACACCCGCAGGTGCTCGGCCGCACCCTGCCGCTCAACGGCGCCGGAGTCTGCGGCGCGGCCCTGGCCGACCTCGGGCTCCCCGTCGAGATGCTGCGCGGTTTCGCCCTGCTGGCCCGTGCGGCGGGGCTGCTCGGGCACCTCGCCGAGGAGCGACGACGACCGCTCGGGATGGACATCTACCGCACCGTCGACCGCAACGCCGTCTACGAACCCTGATCCCCCTCGTCCACCCCCGAAAGGAGCGGGAATGGCCTCCATCGTCGCGGTCATCGCCTCCACCCACCACCCCTTCTACTACCGGGCCAGCACCGCCACCGGAGAGGATCGACCACCGTTCGCCGACGAGTGGACCCGCAAGATCCTGGCGTTCCGGGAGACGTTGACCCGGGCCAGACCCGACGTGCTGGTGATGGTCGGCTCCGACCACTTCCACCAGCTCTGGCTGGACAACATGCCGCAGTTCCTGGTCGGCAAGGCACCCTTCTACGATGCCAACTGGTACAACGAGGAACGCGAGTTCGGGCTGCCCCGGATGCTGCTCAAGGGCCAGGAGGACCTGTCCGGGCACATCCTGCGGGCCGGGCTCGACGCCGGCTTCGACCTCGCGTTCAGCAACGAGCTGCGCATCGACCACAGCATCACCTGCCCGATCATCACGCTGCGGCCCGAGGCCGACCTGCCGATCGTGCCGATCTACACGAACATCTTCGCGCCACCGCTGCCGCAGCCGAAGCGCTTCGTCCAGCTCGGTCAGAGCATCCGGGACATCGTCGAGTCGTGGCCGTCGCACCTGCGGGTGGCCGTCATCGGCACCGGTCACCTCTCCCTGGAACTGGGCGGCCCCCGGCAGTTCGGCCCGCACGGCCCGGATCCGGAGTTCGATCAGCGGGCCGTCGAGTGGATCGCCAACGGCGACCTGGACGAGTGCCTGCGCGAGGTCACCCTGGACAGCCTGCACTCACCGGGCAACGCCACCCACGGCTTCATGGACTTCATGCTGATGATGGGCGTGGCCGGTGCCGGCGTGAAGGCCGACTACGTCGACACCCTCGACCTGTTCCACACCATGGAGGCGTACTTCACCTGGTACCCGAACGGAGCGCCGGCGTGAGCAAGTACCTGCTGAACAAGTTCCTCTTCATGGTCGACCGGGATCCGGAGCTGGTCGAGCGCTACCGCAGCGAGCCGCGCGAGCTGGTTGCCTGGTGGGAGGCCGAGCGCGCCAACACCGTGCTCAACTGCCACACCGGCGAGGCGAGCACCTGGCTACGCCTCGACGACGTGGAGCGCGAGGCGTTGGTCACCCACGACCACGTGAAGCTCTTCGAGTTGGGCGCGCACCCGTTCCTCACCCTGACCCTCTTCATCGCCCTCTTCGAGCGGGACAACACCGAACCGTTGGAATACCAGAAGTCCTACGGCGCGCGGCTGGCCCACTTCGCGATGCCCTACCCGGACATCGCGACGTGATCCGCGCGGCAGTGCTCAGCACCTGCGGAGCCGCACCGACGATCGCCGAGCGGCCGGAACCCGTGCCGGCCGACGGCGAGGTGGCGGTCACCGTCGAGGCCGTACCGATCACCCCGCTGGATGTGCTCTGCGCCAGCGGCACCAGCTACTTCGGCACGCCGACCACCCCGTACGTGCCGGGTGTGCAGGGGGTCGGTCGGCTCGACGACGGCTCCCCGGTCTGGTTCGGCACGTCGGCCGGGATGCGGTCCGGTGTCGATGGCAGCATGGCGACCACTGTCACGGTGCCCACCGCCGACGTGGTGGCGCTGCCGGCCGGCGTACCGCTGACAGTGCTCGCGGCCCTCGGTCTCTCCGCGGTCGCCGCGCACGCGGCGCTGACCCACGCCGGCGGCCTGGCGGCCGGTGACCAGGTCGTCGTGCTCGGAGCCGGGGGTGTGGTCGGCCAGGCCGCCGTCCAACTCGCCCTGCTCGGCGGCGCCCGTCGCGTCATCGCCGTGGCCCGGTCGGCCTCGGCTCGGGCCCGCGCCGAGGAGTTGGGCGCCGCCGTCGCCATCCCGCTGCTTCCCGACGACGACGTCACGTCGGTGGCCGACCGGTTGCGCCACGCCTCCGACGGGCCTGTCGACCTCGTCCTCGACCCGGTCTTCGGTGTCCCGGCCGCGGCGGCCCTGCGGGTGCTGCGCCCGGCTGGGCGACTGGTCAACCTGGGCAGCGCGGCCGGCGCGACAGCGCCCATCGAGTCGGCCGTGCTGCGCAGCGGCGCGCTGCGGATGATCGGCTACACCAACAACGGGTTGTCGACCGACGAGCGGGCCGCGGCGCTGACCGTGGTGGCGGGGCACGCGGCGGCCGGCCGGCTCACCGTCGACCACGAGATCGTGCCCTTCGACGCCATCGCGGACGCCTGGGCCCGGCAGGACGCCGGCGTCACCGCCGGCCGGATCGTCCTCACGCTCTGAGGGGCCGGACCCCAGCCAGGGATCGCGGAACCCTGGATAAACCGCACCTGGTTGGGGTCCCGGCACGGTGCGACTGTCGGTCCATGACACCTTCCACCCACACCGTCGCCGGCCACTGGATCGGTGGCGAGACCGTCACCGGCTCCGCCGACACCCTCCCCGTCGTGAACCCGGCCACCGGCGAGGTCGTCGCCGAAACCCCGGCCGGCACCGCCGCCGACGTCGACCGCGCCGTCGCCGCCGCCCGAGCGGCCTTCCCGGCCTGGTCGGCGACCACCCCGCAGCACCGCGCGGACGTGCTGCGCCGCCTCGGCGCCGGCCTCGCCGCCCGTACGGAGGAGATCGCCCAGGCGATCACCGCCGAGATGGGCTCTCCGATCGGTATGTCCCGGACCGCCCAGGTCGCGTTCCCGGCCGCTGTGGTCGAGTCAGTCGCCGATCTGGCCGACGACTTCGCCTGGACCGAGGAGGTCGGCAACTCGCTGATCGTCCGCGAGCCGATCGGCGTGGTCGGCGCGATCACGCCGTGGAACTTCCCACTTCAGCAGATCGTCTCCAAGCTGGCGCCGGCCCTGCTCGCCGGCAACACCATGGTCTTCAAGCCGTCCGAGAACGCCCCGCTGACCGCGCGCGTCCTCGCCGAGGTCGCCGCCGAGGCCGGCGTACCGGCTGGTGTCTTCAACGTCGTCTACGGCACCGGCGCGACCGTCGGCGAGGCGATCTCCGCCCACCCGGACATCGACATGATCTCGTTCACCGGCTCCACCCGCGCCGGGCAGCGCATCTCCTCGGTGGCCGCGGCGACCGTCAAGCGGGTCGCGCTGGAGCTGGGCGGCAAGGGCGCGAACATCATCCTCGACGACGCCGACCTGCCCGCCGCTGTCGAGCGGGGTCTCATGATGGCGTTCAGCAACGGCGGCCAGGTCTGCGGCGCCTGGCCACGGATGCTGGTGCCCGCCTCCCGTCAGGACGAAGTCGTGGCGTTGGCCGTCGCGGCCGCGAAGCAGTACACCGTCGGCGACCCGGGCGACGAGACCACCCGGATCGGCCCGATGGCGTCCGAGACCCACCGGCAGAAGGTCGTCGGCTACATCGAGCGGGGCATCGCCGACGGCGCCCGGCTGGTGTTCGGCGGCCCGGAGCGGCCCGAGGGGCTGACCGTGGGGGCCTACGTCCAGCCGACGATCTTCGCCGACGTCGACCCGGCCTCCGCGATCGCCCAGGAGGAGATCTTCGGCCCGGTACTGACGATCATCCCCTACGCCGACGAGGAGGAGGCCGTGGCCATCGCCAACGGCACGCTGTACGGCCTGACCAGCGGCGTCTTCGGTGAGCCGGAGCACGCGCTGGCGATCGCCCGGCGGCTGCGCGTGGGTCAGGTCGACGTGAACGCCGGCCACTGGAACCCGCTCGCCCCGTTCGGCGGCTACAAGCAGTCGGGCAACGGCCGCGAGTTCGGTCGGATGGGTCTGGAGGAGTTCCTGGAGACCAAGTCAATCCAGCGCTGATCTTGGGGAAACGGAACACCGCCCCCGGGCTGGCCTGTTGCAGTGAACAGGCCGGCCCTCGCTGGCACGTAGTGATCGGAGACACCGTGGACCGCGCCCAACTCGCCAGCTTCCTGCGCACCCGCCGCGAGGCGCTCCAACCCGAGGATGTCGGGTTGCCCCGGGGCCCGCGCCGGCGCACCGGAGGGCTCCGGCGCGAGGAAGTCGCCACGTTGAGCGGGATGTCCACCGACTACTACAGCCGGTTGGAGCAGCAGCGCGGGCCGCACCCCTCGGAGCAGATGCTCGCCGCTCTCGCTCGCGGCCTGCGGCTCTCCCTCTCCGAACGCGACCACCTGTTCCAGCTCGCCGGGCACGCCGTCCCGCATCGCGCGGTGCGCGCCGACCACGTGAACCCGGGAATGATGCGGATCCTCGACCGGATGCACGACACCCCGGCCCAGGTGGTGAACCACCTCGGCGAGACCCTGGCGCAGACCGCGCCGGCCGTCGCCCTGCTCGGTGACGAGACGCGGTACACCGGGTTGGCGCGCAGCGCGCACCACCGCTGGTTCACCGACCCGACGGCACGGCAGCTGCACCCGACGGAGGACCACCGGACACAGAGTCGCCTGCTCGTGGCGCACCTGCACGCGTCGTACACCCGTGATGGGCGCGGCTCGCGGGCCGCAGCCCTCGTCGACGAACTGCTGGCCCGGAGCCCGGAATTCGCGCGGCTGTGGCGGGAGCATCCGGTGCCGGCCGGCTACTGCCCGCCCAAGCACTTCGTGCACCCGGAGGTCGGGGCGTTGGAGCTGGACTGCCAGACGCTTGTGGACCCCGACCAGTCGCAGACACTGTTGGTCTTCACCGCCGTGCCCGGCTCGCCGAGCGACGAGAAGCTGCGGCTGCTCTCCGTCATCGGCGGCCAACGCGTCTGATTGTGATCAGCTGCGGGCGGGGTAGCGGGCCGGGCTGACGCCCAGGTACCGCCGAAAGTGTCGGGTCAGGTGCGCCTAATCGAAGAAGCCGGCCGCGACGGCGGCCTCGACGGGCCGCTGCCCGGCGAGGAGCAGGCGACGCGCCAGCTCGACCCGGCGGCCAGCAGCTCCCGCTGCACGCGCCGCGCAACGTGGTGGACAAGGTGCTCAAGGGTGCGTCCATGCACCCGTAACGGCATCCGTGGCGACGAAGACATTGATATCGGTGTGTATGACTGTAATGATTAACAGACTTTACAGTTGTTTCGCCGCCCGGAAGGACCCCCACATGGCGCGACGATTGGCCGGGCTCATGCCCCGCCACCCCCGCATCAGACTGACCTCCGCGCTCGCCGCGGCCCTGCTCGCCGTGCCGACCGGCCTGATCGTCGGCGCATCGCCCGCGACAGCGGCCGCGACGGGCGCCATCACCGGGTACGGCGGCAAGTGCGTCGACGTGGCCGCCGCGAACCCGGCAAACAACACGCCGGTCCAGCTCTTCACCTGCAACGGCTCCACCGCGCAACAGTGGACGGTGGCCGACGACGGCACGATCCGGGCGCTGGGCAAGTGCCTCGACATCGCCGCCGCCGGCACCGCCAACGGTGCCCGGGTGCAGATCTACGACTGCAACGGCACCGGGGCGCAGCAGTGGTCGCCCAGCGCCGGGCAACTGGTCAACCCGACCTCGGGCAAGTGCCTCGACGCGACCGGCCCCAGCTCGGCCGACGGCACCCCGCTACAGATCTGGAGCTGCACCGGCACCGCCAACCAGGCGTGGACGCTGCCCACCGGCGGCGGCACCACACCGCCGCCGTCGTCGGGTGGTTTCACCCACCCCGGCGTGCTGGTCAGCCGAGGCCAGCTCGACTTCGTCCGGGGCCGCGTGCAGGCCGGCGCGCAGCCGTGGGCGGCGGCCTACAACCAGATGATGAGCAGCCGCTACGCCTCCCTGTCGCGCACCCCGGCGCCCCGCTCGGTGGTCGAGTGCGGTTCCTACTCCAACCCGAACAACGGCTGCACCGACGAGCGGGAGGACGCCATCGCCGCGTACACCGACGCGCTCGCCTGGTATTTCACCGGGGATGCCCGGTACGCGCAGAAGTCGATCCAGCTCATGGACGCGTGGTCGGCCACGATCACCGCGCACACCGGCAGCAACGCTCCGCTGCAGACCGGCTGGGCGGCCTCGGTCTGGCCCCGGGCGGCCGAGATCATCAAGTACACGTACACCAGCTGGCCCAACGCAAACCGCTTCGCCACCATGCTGCGCAACGTCTACCTGCCGGTGGTGCGCAACGGCTCGAACAGCAACGGCAACTGGGAACTGACCATGATGGAGGCCACGATCGGCATCGCGGTGTTCCTGGAGGACCGGTCCGCCTACGACGCGGCGGCCACCCGCTTCCTCAACCGCACCCGGGCCTTCGTCTACCTGCCCAGCGACGGCGCGTTGCCGTACACGATGCCCGGCAGCGGCCTGGACACCAGCGCGGAGATCATCGGGTACTGGCAGGGCCAGTCCACCTTCGTCGCCGGCCTCGCCCAGGAGACCTGCCGCGACTTCGTCCACACCGGGTACGGGATCTCCGCCATCTCGCACGTCGCGGAAACCTCCCGGATCCAGGGACGGGACCTGTACCCACAGGTCGGTGAGCGACTGCGTCAGGCGCTCGGGTTCCACTCGCGCTACCAGCTCGGTGAGGCGCCGCCGTCCTGGCTCTGTGGCGGCAGCCTCACCCGTGGCCTCGGCCCGATCACCGAGGTCGGCTTCAACGCGATGAGCACCCGGTTGGGCAACGTCATGACCAACACGCAGACCCTCACGCTGCAACAACGTCCGGCCGGAACCAACAACCTCTTCGTCGCCTGGGAGACGCTGACCCACGCCAACAACCCCAACTGACCAGGCCGCCGTGGGGTGGGGTCGCATGCGCGGCGCCACCCCACGGCGGTGCTCAGTTGTCGGCCCCCAGCGCCTCCACCGGGCTGACCCGCGATGCCCGACGGGCCGGCAGCACCCCGGCCAGCGCGGTCAGCCCGACCAGCACCACGAAGAGCCCGGCCAGCGGCAGCAGCGGCGCGGTCAGCGGCGCCTGGATCCCGAGGGTCTGGACCGCCAACCAGGCGTACGGGATGCCGAGCACCAGGCCGATGGTCGCGCCGATCACCCCGTACAGGCCGGACTCCACGGTCAGCATGGTGCGCAGGCCGGTCCGGGACAGCCCGATCGCCCGGAGCAGGCCGGACTCGCGTACCCGCTCGACCACCGAGAGCGCGGTCGTGGAGCCCACGCCGACGACCGCGATCAGCACGGTCAGGCCGACCAGACCCCCAGCGATCCAGACCAGGGTGCGCACCAACGCGTCGTTGCGGTCCCGTTCGTCGGCGAGCACCGCGAGGCCCACCCCGTCGCTGCCGCCGATCGCCTGCCGCAGCGCCCGCACACCGGCGGTGCGACCGTCCTCGCCAGCACCTGCCGCGTCGGCCAGCAGACCGGTGTACGCGGCCGGCACACCGAGCCGGTCCAGGTCCGCCGGATCGGCGAGGATGCCCGCGTGCAGCGGCCCGTCACCGGGCAGGACCGCTGCCACCCGCACGTCGACAGTGGCTGTGGCGACGGCGAGCGTGACCGTGTCGCCGGCCCGCAGACCCGCGTCCCGCGCGACCCAACTGTTGAGCACGATCCGGCCGGGGCCCCGATCGGCCAGGGTGCCCTGGGCCACGTCCAGGTCACCGGTGGTCGGCAATGCCGCCAGGTCCAGGTCGCTTGTCGGATAACCGGACTCGACGTCGCCGAGCCTGTCGGCGCCGCGCAGCAGCGTGGCGTCGCCGACCATCCGGTACGGCACCACCCGCGCCAGCGCGCCGCGCGCCGCCTCGGCCCGGCTCACGACGGCCGGCGGGAGCGTCCCACCGTTGCTGGTGACCTCGAAGTCGGTCGGGGCCGACAGCGCCATCTCGCGGTCGGCGAGGATCTGCAACGACGCGCCGCCGATGACCACCCCGGAGATCAGGGTCACGCCCAGCGCGACCACGACGGAGACCGCGGCGGCCCGGCGCGGCGCCCCGCCGATCCCGCCGACCGACATCCGCCCGAGCGGCCCGAGCTGGCGCAGCGGCCAACCCACCACGGCCAGCACCGGGCGCACCAACAGCGGACCGAGGGCCACCAGCGCGAAGAACGCCAACGCGCCGGACCCGACCAGCAGGAACAGTGGCATCGACGGGTCATAGTTCGACTGGTCCGGCTTCGGCAACTGGCTGATCGTCCCGACCGCCGCCAGGATCGCGCCGGCGGCCAGGAGCAGCCCGAAGACCAGACGCAGCACGCCGATGCCGCGCCGGCCGGCGGTGACGCTCGCCGCCCGCAGCGCCTCCAGCGGGGAGACCCGGGCGGCCGAGAGCGCCGGCGCCAGCACGGCCAGCACGGTGATCACAACGGCGCCGATCACCACAGTGACCGCCGCCGCCAGTGGCAGGCCCGGCGAGGAGACCTCGTGGCCGGTGGCCCGCAGGATCGCCGGCAGCGCGTACCCGAGGGTGAGGGCGCTGGCGACCCCGACGATGCCGGCGACCAGCCCGGTCAGGGCTCCCTCGGTGACCAGGGCCCCCACCAGGGTGCCCCGACTCGCGCCGACCGCCCGCAGCAGCGCGAGCTGCCGCATCCGCTGGGCGAAGACGATGCGGAAGGTCGAGGTGACCACCAGCGCCGCCGCGACGACAGCGATGGAGACGAACATGCCGACCAGGATGAAGAGCCTCCCGACCTCCTCGGCCGCCGCGTTGGCCTCGGCCTCGCGCACCTCGGCGCCGGAGCGGATCGGCTGGCCGGCGACCGCCGCGGTCACCCGTTGGCGGACGTCCTCCGTCGAGGTGCCGGGCGCAACCCGCACGTCGACGCGCTCCACGGCCGTCAGGCGCGCCCAGGCGATCACGGCACTGTCCGGGGCGTACGCGTCGTAGCCGGCGTCGGCGGCGGTGTCCACCACGCCGGTCACGGTGAGTGGGGCGGGCGTGGTGAGTTCACCGCCCGTACCGCTGGTGGTGGTGCCGACCGAGAGCCCGAGCCGTTCAGCGGTGCGCGGCGTGATCGCGATCTCGCCGGGCTGGTCCGGGTAGCTGCCCTCGATCACCCGGACCGTGCTCAGCGGGCCGGTGCCCGGATCGGACCGGAGGTTGAGGTAGCCCTCGCCGACGGAGACCCCGGTCGCCACCCGGGCCACCGCCTCGGCCACACCGGGCACGGCCCGGATCTGCCGCACGTCCGTCACTGTGGGTGGCTGCGCGTCGGGGCTCCCGATCACCAGGTCGGTGACCGCCGGGGTGCCGCTGAGGTTGTCCCGCACGGTCCGTTCGGTGATCTGCTGCACCAGCACGGTGCCGAAGACGACGAACGACGCGACAAGGATCGCCAGGCCGGTCAGGATCAGCCGGCCGGGCCGCCGGGCCGCGGCGGCCGTCTGGGTACGCAGCACTGTCGCCCTCATGCGCGGGCCGCCAGATCACGCAGCGCGTCGGTGACCGACACCTGGTTCGGCTTGTCGATCTCGCCGGCCAGCCGCCCGTCGGCGAGCAGCACCACCCGGTCGGCGTACGCGGCGGCGATCGGGTCGTGAGTGACCATGACGACGGTCTGGCCGAGGTCGCGTACCGAGTCGCGCAGGATGGTGAGCACCTCCGCGCCGGAACGGGAGTCGAGGTTGCCGGTCGGCTCGTCGGCGAAGACCACCTCGGGCCGCGCCACCAGCGCCCGGGCCAGTGCGACCCGCTGCTGCTGGCCGCCGGACAGCTCGCTGGGCCGGTGGTTCAGTCGGTCGCCGAGGCCCAGCACCCGCACGAGGTGCGCGAGGAGTTCAGCGTCGGGCTGCCGACCGGCGAGGTCCAGCGGCAGGGTGATGTTCTGCGCGGCGGTGAGCTGCGGCAGCAGGTTGAAGGACTGGAAGACGAATCCGATCCGCTCCCGGCGTACCCGGGTCAGCGTCCGGTCCGACTGGCCGGTCAGCTCCGTGCCGCCGAGCAGTACGCGACCGGAGGTCGCAGTGTCGAGACCGGCGAGGCAGTGCATCAGTGTCGACTTGCCGGACCCGGACGAGCCCATGATCGCGGTGAACTCGGCCCGGCCGAAGCCGACCGAGACCCCGTCCAGGGCACGGACGGCGGTGTCGCCGCTGCCGTACACCTTCACCAGATCGACCGCGGCGACCGCGGCGTGGCTGGTCTCCGGCGGGGCGTGGGATGTCATCGTTCCTCCAGTGGCTGCGTGGTGACCCGGACAGCGTCGCCGCCACCGGCGGGTGGGCGCATCGGTCCGGGGCCGGGTATCGCCGGTGGCGGGTCTGTCTTTCGGCCGATCCGGCGCCTCCGCTCGGCTAGCTACGCTGGGTCACCATGAGCACGCCGGATCTTCGACGTTGGTGGGTACGCCTGGCCCAGACCGCCGGTCTGGTGGCCATGGGTCTGCTCGCGATCTTCGACTCCCGGGTCGGCGCGCCGGAGAGCCTGGCCGCTCTGTTGCTCCTGCTGGTGCGGATGGGGCTGACGGTCGCGACGGTGCCGCTCTGGCTGCCGGTGCACCGGCTGGGTTCGCGGGTGGTGCCACTGGCCGCGCTGGCGCTCGCCTGCGCCTCACTGGCCGTGACCGCGGCAGTCCTGTTCCTCTCCGGCAGCAGATACCTGATCGGCGGCAGCTGGGGGCTCGCCGAGTCGGCCGGGCTGATCGGGGTGGTCTTCGTCGTGGCCCGCTGGGGCGCGCCCCGGCTCGCCCCGTGGGCGGCGGTGGCCGCCGGGCTGGCCGTGGCCGCGTTGCCGCTGCGCGCCGGCACCGAGAACCTGCTGGTGATCTTCGGCCTGCTCCAGGTTCTCGCCGCGGCCGGCGCCGCCGGCGTCGGGCTCTATCTGCGGATCATGGCCGCCGGCCGGGAGCGGGCGATCGCGCTGGTGCGGGCCGAGCAGCGCACGGAGTTCGCCCGGGATCTGCACGACTTCATCGCCCACCACGTCACCGGCATCGTGGTGCAGGCGCAGGGCGCCCGGTTCGTCGCCGAACAGGACCCGCAGCGGGTGATCGTCGCCCTGGAGCAGATCGAGCGGGCCGGCGCGGAGACGATGGCCTCGATGCGGCGGATGGTCGGGATCCTGCGCAACCCGGACGCCCCGCCGGACGCGCCGCTGGCTCCACTGGCCGGGGTGACTGAGCTGGCGCCGCTGCTGACCGGGTTCAACGGCGCGGCCAACGCGCCGGCACGACTGCACGTCGACGGCGACCTGAACGGACTGCCGGTGGAGGTGTCGACGTCGGCGTACCGGGTGGTGATGGAGGGGCTGACCAACACCCGCCAGCACGCGCCGGACGCGCGGTCCGTGAACGTGGCCGTGCGGCGCACCCCGGACTGGTTGTTGGTCCGGGTCGCCGACGACGGGGCGTCGCCGCGCACCGCGCCGGCCCGGGGGCACGGCTTCGGCCTGATCGGCCTCACCGAACGGGTACGCGCCCTCGGCGGCACGATCACCGCCGGACCCGGCGTCGCCGGTGGCTGGGTGCTCGACGCGGCGTTCCCGCTCCAGGTGGCGGTGCCCCGGTGATCCGGGTGCTGATCGCCGACGACCAGGCGATGGTCCGGACCGGCTTCGGCATGATCATCGGTGCCCAGTCGGACATGGAGGTGGTCGGCGAGGCCGCCGACGGGGTCGACGCCGTCGAACTGGCCCGACGCCTGCGCCCGGACGTGGTGCTGCTGGACATCCGGATGCCCCGCCTCGACGGTCTCGAGGCACTGCGGCTGCTCGCGGGGCCGGGCGTCGCCGACCCGATCCGGGTGGTCGTCGTGACAACCTTCGACCTCGACGAGTACGTGCACACGGCGCTCTCCAACGGCGCGTGCGGCTTCCTGCTCAAGGACTCCGGCCCGGCCCTGCTGGTGGAGGCGGTCCGCGCGGCCGTGTCCGGCGACGCGCTGATCAGCCCCTCGATCACGGTACGGCTGTTGGAGCACCTCAGCTCACCCGCTCCGGCACGCGACGACGGTGGCCTGTCACCACGGGAACTCGACGTCGTGAAGCTCGTCGCCCGCGGCCTGACCAACGCCGAGATCGCCACCCAGCTCTTCATCGCCGTCGGCACGGTCAAGACCCACCTGGCGAGCGTGCAGATGAAACTCAGGGCCCGCAACCGGGTCGAGATCGCCGCCTGGGCCTGGGAACGCCGCCTCGTCGGCTAGGTCGGTCCGCCGGCCGGATCGCCCGGTTCTCCGGCTCTGGCGGGCGGCGGCTCGCGGGCGGCGGCTCGCGGGCGGCGGCTCGCGGGCGGCGGCTCGCGGGCGGCGGCTCGCGGGCGGCGGCTCGCGGGCGGCGGCTCGCGGGCGGCGGCTCGCGGGCGGCGGCTCGCGGGCGGCTTGATGTCTTGTTCGATGCCTTTGGAGCTGATGTCGTAAACGAATCAGCACCGGCGGTCGGCGGTCGGCGGTCGGCGGTCGGCGGTCGGCGGTCGGCGGTCGGCGACGTCGTAGACGATTCAGCTCCAAAGGCAGCGACCGGCACACCATCCGCCTGCCCTGGGCCGGACTCCTCGCGCTGGTGTCGGCACCCGCGTCCGGCGGGGCCACCTGCCGAACCATAGTGACCCAACGTTGATCGCAATGGATTGCTGTGAACGGCAGGCGACCGGAGGCGGGGAATTCGTCGTGCGTGATCATCGAAGTCGAAAAATCCGCTCGAAGGCCGCCGCGCTGGCCGCGTGCACACTGACAGCAACCCTGGTCGCCGCGGGCGCGACCCCGGCGCACGCGGCCGTCGACGACACCGAACGGCCCACCGCACCCGGCCCGATCACTGTCGTCGCCATCGACACCACCTCGGTCGAGCTGACCTGGGCGGCCTCGACCGACAACGTGGGCGTGGTCCGCTACCCGGTCGGCGCGCGATTCGAGGATTTCGGCGCCCGGTACTCGACCGACACCAACAGAATCCGGATCACCGACCTGACCATGCCACCGGGGGACGACCAACCCCCGAGCACGCCGGGTCAACCGGTGGCGTACGACGTCGCCGCGACTGTGGTCCGGCTGCGGTGGGCGCACTCGGTGGAGAACGTCGCCCTCGACCGGTACGAGGTGTTCCGGGTCGACGCCGGCGGGACTCTCGCCCGGGTCCGTGAGGTGTACCAGTACCACCCGGTCAACAGTGCCCAGGTCACGGTGACCACCCTGCCGCCGCCGCCGAGCTGCGCGGTCCGGTCCGTCGTGCGGCAGTGGTCGGACGGCTTCGTGGCGCACACCGGTCGCAACGCGGTGATCCCGCCGGGCGGCACGGTGTCGCTGGGGCTCGTCGCCTCCGGCACGCAACTGCCCGAGGAGGTCACGCTGAACGGTGGCCTCTGCACTGTGGCAGACGAGTAACGCTCCACTCCGGGGTCTGGCGCCAGCCGCGACATCTTGCGACGCTAACGCCTGTGTATGACTACGACCTGTTGGTGCTGGGCTCCGGACCCGGCGGTCAGAAGGCCGCGATCGCTGCCGCCAAACTCGGCAGGCGGGTCGGCATCGTCGACCGCCGCGACATGATCGGTGGGGTGTGCATCAACACCGGCACGGTCCCCTCCAAGACACTGCGCGAGGCCGTGCTCTACCTGACCGGGCTGAGCCAGCGGGACCTCTACGGCAGCAGCTACCGGGTCAAGGAAGAGATCACGGTCAGCGATCTGGCCGCCCGGACACAACACGTGATCACCAGGCAGACCGACGTCATCCGCAATCAACTGGCCCGCAACCGGGTTGTGATGATCACCGGCACCGGCCGCTTCGCGGACGCGCACTCGATCTGGGTCGACAGCGGCTCCGGCCGCGAGTCGAAGGTGACCTTCGACAAGGTCATCATCGCGGCGGGCACCCGCCCGGCCCGCCCGGACAGCGTCGACTTCGACGACCGGACGATTGTGGACTCCGACGGCGTCATCAACCTGCAGGCCGTCCCCCGCAGCATGGTCGTGGTCGGTGCCGGCGTGATCGGCATGGAGTACGCCTCGATGTTCGCCGCGCTCGGCACGAAGGTGACAGTGGTGGAGCGCCGCGAACGGATGCTGGACTTCTGCGACGACGAGGTTGTCGAGTCGCTCAAGTACCACCTGCGCGACCTGTCCGTGGCGTTCCGCTTCGGCGAGGAGGTCGCCGCCGTGGAGAAGCACCAGACGGCGGCGCTGTGCATCCTCAAGAGCGGCAAGAAGATCGTCGCCGACACGGTGATGTACTCGGCCGGGCGGCAGGGCCAGACCGACGACCTGGCACTGGAGGCGGCCGGACTGGAGGCGGACCGACGCGGCCGGATCACTGTGGACGCCAGCTACCGCACCTCGGTGGACCACATCTACGCGGTCGGCGACGTGATCGGCTTTCCCGCGCTCGCGTCCACCTCGATGGAGCAGGGCCGGCTGGCCGCGCAACACGCCTGCGGTGAACCGATCCGGGAGATGCACGGCCTGCAGCCCATCGGCATCTACACGATCCCCGAGATCAGCTTCGTCGGGCAGACCGAGGCGCAGCTCACCGAAAGCTCGACGCCGTTCGAGGTGGGCGTCGCGCGTTACCGCGAGCTGGCTCGCGGTCAGATCGTCGGTGATTCGTACGGCATGCTCAAGCTGCTCGTCTCCCCCGACGACGGCCGACTGCTCGGGGTGCACGTGTTCGGCACCGCCGCTACCGAGATCGTCCACATCGGACAGGCGGTGATGGGCTGCGGCGGCACTATCGACTACCTGGTCGACGCCGTGTTCAACTACCCGACGCTGGCCGAGGCGTACAAGGTCGCCGCCCTGGACGCGTCCAACAAGATCCGCAACATCACCCGCATCGACGGCTAGCCACCACGAAAGTGCACGACGCCGAGGGCAAGCCGGAGGAGATCTACTTCTGGGGCTTCTCCGGCGACTGACCAGGCGCGCCCAACACCCTTCCAGCCGGTGCGGGGGCGGGGTCCGCCTCCGCACCGGCCGGTGGGGCTTTAGCGGGCTGAGCAGGTGGGGGTCAGGGTGCCGGCGGTGCCGGTGCCCTGGAAGCCGAACTCCGTGGACTGTCCGGCGCCGACCTGGCCGTTGTAGGACACGTTCGTCCAGTTCGTCGTGCCGCTGTTACCGCTGCGGTCGGCGCTCCAGGCGTTGGTGACCGTCGCGCCGGACGGCAGCGTGATCGTCACGGTCCAACCGTTGAGAGCCGACGAGCCGGCGGTCACCCGCACGTTCGCCACGAAGCCGCCGTTCCACTGGTTCACCGTCACCGTCGTGGTACAGCCATCCTGCCCTGGCGGCGGGGTGGTAGGCGGAGGAGTCGTCGGCGGCGGCGTGGTGGGCGGCGGGGTGGTGGGCGGCGGGGTGGTGGGCGGCGGGGTGCCGTTGTTCAACGCGGCGAGGACCGCGTCGTACGCCGGCTTCTTCGAGCCGTTGCTGTTGAACAGCAGCGGGGTCTGCGACGCCCGCCACGAGTCGCTGTCGCGGATGCCCCACACCGTGATGCCGTTGCACCGGGCCACGGCCAGGCAGTCCTCGACCACGCTGCGGTAGGTGTTCGCCGACGCGCCCTGGATGTCCAACTCGGTGATCTGCACGTCCACACCGAGCGCCGCGAAGCTCGACAGCGTGGTGCGGTAGTTGCTCACGTACGGGGAGTCGTTGTTGAAGTGCGACTGGAATCCCACGCAGTCGATCGGGACGCCACGGGACTTGAAGTCCCGCACCATGTTGTAGACGCCCTGGGTCTTCGCGTGCGTCCAGTTGTCGGTGTTGTAGTCGTTGTAGCAGAGCTTCGCGCCCGGATCCGCGGCACGCGCCGCCCGGAACGCCGCCTCGATCCAGTCGTTGCCGGTGCGCTGGAGGTTGGAGTCGCGACGGCCTCCGGAGCTGCCGTCGGCGAACGCCTCGTTCACCACGTCCCACGCCACGACCTGACCCCGGAAGTGGGTGGCCACCTGCGTCACGTGGTTGAGCATCGCCTGCCGCAGAGCACTACCACTCATGCTCTCCATCCAGCCGGGCTGCTGCGAATGCCACGCCAGCGTGTGGCCCCGCACGCTCATCCCACGGCTGCGGGCGTGGTTGACGATCTGGTCCGCCGACCCGTAGCTGAACTGATTCTGCTGCGGCTCGGTGGCGTTCATCTTCATTTCGTTCTCGGCCGTCACCATGTTGAACTCACGGTTCAAAATCGTGGTGTACGCGCTGTCGGAGAGCTTGAATCCGGCCACCGCCGTACCGAAGTACCGCCCCTTCTCGGCGGCGGACGCACCGAGCGTCGTGCCGGCGGAGGCGGGTGTCGTCGCGAACAGCGCCATGCCGGCGGCGAGGGCACCCACGCCGGCCAGCGCGATGGCGGCTCTCGACGCCGCCTTCCATCTCGTACTTCTCATCGTGTGACTCCTTCTGTGGTGGTGGATGGGAGTGGGGATCAGGACACCGAACAGGCGGCACCGTTGAGGGCGAACGAGGTGGGCTTGCCGGTGCCGCCCTCATGCGTGGCCTGGAAACCGATCTCGACCGACGCGTTCGGGGCGATGGTGTTGTTGTAGGAGACGTTGCGGGCGGTCACCGCACCGCTGGCCGGGGCGTACTGGGCGTTCCAGCCGTTGGTGATGCGCTGCCCGGTGGGCAGCGTGAAGGTCAGAGCCCAGCCGTTCACGGCGGTGGTGCCGGTGTTGGTGATGGCCACGCTCGCGGTGAGACCGCTGTTCCAGGCGTTGACCGTGTAGCCGACCCGGCAGCCGCCATCGGCCGGGGGCGGCGTGGTCGAGGGCGGCGTGGTCGGGGGCGGCGTGGTCGGGGGCGGCGTGGTCGGGGGCGGCGTGGTCGGCGGCGGGGTGGTCGGCGGTGGGGTCGTCGGCGGCGCGGTGCCGTCCAGCCCGAAGAAGCGGATCACCTGCGCGGCGTCGACCGGCAGGTTGTGCGTGACACCCTGCATGCTGATCGCCTCGACCGGCGCCATCGGGCCGCTGCTGCCGTAGCGGGTGCGGGTGTAGCCGGACTGCGGGGAGTCGGTGTACGTCGGGGTCTGACTCAGCCCGTGCACGTTGGTCCACTGCTTGACCTGCTCGCCGAAGTTCGGGTAGCGCAGCGTCTCGTCGTTGGTGCCGTGCCAGATCTGCATCCGGGGTCGCTGGCCGGTGTAGCCGGGGTACGCCTCCCGGACCAGGTCACCCCACTGCTGCGCGGTCCGGATGAGTTGCCCGTTGGCGCACTGGCTGTTCCACTCCGAGGTGCCGCCGGTGGCGAAACAGGCGAACGGCACCCCGGCGAAGGAGGCGCCCGCCGCGAACACGTCCGGGTAGACGCCCAGCATGACGTTGGTCATCATCGCCCCGGAGGAGGTGCCGGTGGCGAAGATCCGCGCGGGGTCGGCCGAGTAGCGCTGCCGCACGTAGTCGACCATCGACATGAGCCCGACCGGGTCGCTGCCGCCGCCACGGCGAAGCGCCTGCGGGGAGTAGACGTCCCAGCATTTGCTGCTGCGGGTGGCCGACGGGTAGATCACGATGAACCCGTACCTGTCCGCGAGGGACGCGTACTGGGTGCCCGAGTGGAACGCGGGGCCCGTGCCGGTGCAGTAGTGCATGGCCAGGAGGATCGCCGGTCGGGTCGCCACCCGGTCCGGGACGTACAGATGCATCTGTAGGTTGGTGGGGTTGGTGCCGAAGTTGGTCACCTGCGTGAGCGTCGCCGCTGACGCGGGGGTGGCGAACGTCAGCGCGGCGGCGGCGAGCGTCACTGCCGCCATGACGACGCCAAGCATTCTCGTCTTCAGTGTCATCGTCGCGATCCCTTGCGAAAAAGGCGCGTGGAAGGGGACTTAAGTCGAGGACTGCCCTTCGCCCGACCTTGACCGCGGCTCGCGTGACCATGCCAGCTTTAATCGAGAACACTCGATTGTCAAGACTTCCGGAAACCTTTCGCCGCAACGGTTCCGGTGGTCACCTGGGCAGCGATGGGCGTCAACGGGTGCTGTCGACGCCGACAGGTCCCGAGAAATTATCGGAACGTTTTCGGAAGCTGCCGGACCTCCGGTGAGCACGGTACGAGGGGCGGCCCGACCGGATGGTGGGGCCGCCTCTCGCCGCCGCTCAGTAGATGTCCCGCCCGCGCTCGTCCGGCACTCCGGACTTGCGGAAGAAGTACGTGTTGATCTGGTCGCGCCACTCGGTGGCGCAGCGCACCTGCTCGTCGAGGCGTTCGGCGACCCGCTCGTACACGCTCGGGTCGATCATGCCGTTCAACGTCTGCCACCTCCGTCGCATCGACGTCACCTCCTCGACCCCCGCGAAGTGGGTGTCGTAGATGTGCTGGATGACTGTCGAGCCGCTGTGCAGCACATGCCCGTACGGCACGTGGTGGAAGAAGAGCAGCAGCTCGTCCGGGCAGGTTTCGGGTGACTCGTACACCTCCGACCAGTACGGCGGGTACTGCCCTGTGAAGCCGGTGCCGGACGCCCGGCTGCGGTCCACGCCCACGCCGTCGCGGTCGGCGAAGT
This sequence comes from Micromonospora sp. D93, assembly GCF_018070365.1. Classification (NCBI taxonomy): domain Bacteria; kingdom Bacillati; phylum Actinomycetota; class Actinomycetes; order Micromonosporales; family Micromonosporaceae; genus Micromonospora; species Micromonospora sp. D93. The sequence goes on from NZ_JAGPXW010000014.1 coordinate 158,605, forward strand.
GGTAGGTGCCCCACCGGGTGTACTCGTACCCGTCGACGCCGGGGCCGTAGTGGTCACCGGGGTTGACCATGAAGCCGACGCCCAGCGGGGCGGTGTAACGCTCGTAGGTGAGCCACGAGTCGTCCATGATCTCGTGCAGTGTCCGCCGCACCAGCTCCGCGTCGGCGGTCGCCGACGGCGGAAAGGTCAGCGTGATCCACTCGTCGAGGATCGCCGTCGGGTCCCGCCGAGGGTCCCAGGCCAACCGGCCGAACGTGTACAGGTTTGCCTGGGCCAACGGATGCCCGGTCCAGAAGAGGTCGTCGCCGACGTTGGCGACGGCGACCATCCCGCCGCCCGCTGCCACCTCGCCCGTGACCACGTCGGCGATCGTCCGTCCGCCCGGCCCCCAGGGTGCGAAGCGCAGCACCTCACTCCACCACGGGCCGAGGTGGCAGACGTGCCGCTGTTGGCCCGTGTACTCCTGGGTGACCTGCAACTCCACCGCCAGGCGGGTCGCCGGCATCGCGGCGAGCATCGGCGAGACCGGCTCGCGCGTCTGGAAGTCCACCGGGCCGAACTTCACCTGGACGACAACGTTTGTGCGGAACCGCCCGTCGAGCGGGGCGAAGTGGTCGTACGCGGCCCGAGCCCGGTCGGTGGACCGGTCCCGCCAGTCCTGGTGGTGGTTGTAGACGAACGCCCGCCAGTGCACCACTCCCCCGTGTGGGGCGAGCGCCTCGGCCAGGAGGTTCGCCCCGTCGGCGTGGTCACGGCCGTACGTGAACGGGCCAGGTTGCCCCTCCGAGTCGGCCTTCACCAGGTAACCGCCGAAATCCGGGATGCGGTCGTACACCCGCCGGGTGGTCGCGGCCCACCAGACCCGCACGGTCTCGTCAAGGGGGTCGGCGGTCGGCAGGCCACCGAGGAGCACCGGCGCGGCGAAGCTGACCGACAGGTGCACCCGGATGCCGTACGGGCGCAGCACGTCCGCGATCTCGGCCACGTCGCCGAGCCGGTCGGTGAGCAGCAGCGCCTCCGTGCGGGCCACGTTGACGTTGTTGACCGAGATCGCGTTGATCCCGCAGGAGGCCAGCAGCCGCCCGTACTCCCGCACCCGGGCCAGGTCGCCGCGCGGACGGCCGTCGTGCCAGAAGATCGAGCCGCCCGCGTACCCCCGCTCGACCTGGCCCATCACCGGGTGCACGGCCACGTTGTCCCAGTGGTTCAGCATTCGTCGGCGCAGCGCCGGCCGGTGCCGCTCCGGGGGACGGACCGGGTCGAAGGCCGCCGCGCAGAGTCGGACCACGTGGAAGAGCCCGTACAGCAGGCCGGCGGGCGCGTCGGCCAGCACCGCCGTCACGTCGCCGGCCCGTGCCAACACGAAACCCTCGTCGCCGAGCGGCGCGCCGTCGCCCAGCTCGACCAACGCCGCCTCGCCGGCGACGCGCGCCGCCTCCACCGCCGGGTTGGGCAGCTCACCGGCGTCGCGCAGCGCGAGCACCAGGTCGACGTCGACGTCCCAGGAGGGGGAATGCCACACCCGCCCGCCGTAACGCGCGCAGGCACGCGAGACTTCCTGGAGGACGGTGTCGACGAGCAACCCCTCGCCGTGCAGGAGGATGCGGCGCGCGCCGAGCGACCGGAACGCCTCCGGGGGCAGCCAGGCCGGGTGGACGCGCGGCTCCGCACCATCCATCGGCTCCTCGACGAACATCCACTGCTCCAACTCCACCGACTCTTCGGCGTTCACCGGTCCTCCTCCAGCACGACAACCCCGTACGCCGGCAGCCGCAGGGCAGCGCCGGCCGCCGTACGGTCACCGGTGAGCAGGTCGACGCCGCCGGTCCGGGCGGTCACCTCGACCGGCTCGGCGCGGTGGTTGAGCAGAAACAGCAGCCGCGACCCGTCCGGTGCCACTCGGACGGCGGATTCCAGATCCGGTACGTCCGGGTAGGGCCCGAGCAGGCCGTGCCGGTCGAGCACCTGCCGCACCACCCAGGACACCCCGGTCTGGTCCAGACCGGCGGCCACGTACCAGCCGTCGCCCGCGCCGAACGCGTTGCGGGTCACCGCCGGGGTGCCCGCGTAGAAGTCGGCCTGGTAGGTGCCGATCACCTGCGCGCCCTGCGGAACCACCAGCTCGAACAGAAGCCGCGCGTCGACGTCGACCTGGGCCGCGCCGTCGCCGAGGCGGACCGGGTTGACCACCTCCGGCCCACGCGCGTCCCACTCGTCGACGCGGACACCCGTGAGCTGCCCGAGCGGGCCCGGCACGTCCATCAGGAACGCCTGGTCGTTCTCGTCCACCCGGCCGGACAGGTAGGTGGTCAGCACCGACCCGCCGCGCGTCGCCACCGCCTCCAGTCGCTGCGGCAGGTCGCCCTTGATCAGGTGCAGGGCCGGGGCCACGACCACGTCGTAGCGGGACAGGTCGGCGGTCACCGCGACGACGTCGAGGTCCACACCGGCGTCCCAGAGTGCCCGGTGGTACGCGAGCACGACGTGCTGGTAGCGGACCAGCCGGGACGGGCCGTCGGACAGTTCCAACGCCCACCAGCTGTCCCAGTCGAACAGCAGCGCCACCCGGGCCGGGGTCCGCGCGCCCAGCGACGCCGGACCGAGCCGTTCCAGTTCGGCACCCAGCTCGGCGACCTCCCGGAACACGCGGGTGTCGGAGCGACCGGCGTGGCCGATGACCGCGCCGTGGTACTTCTCGCTGGCCCCGCGGGACGCGCGCAGCTGGAAGAAGAGCACCGCGTCGGCGCCGTGTGCCACGGCCTGCCAACTCCACAGCCGCATGAGACCGGGGCGCTTCAACGGGTTGACGTCGCGGCACGCGGTGAAGCTGGGGGTCTGTTCCATCAGCCAGAACGGCTGGCCGTCCTTGAGCCCGCGCATCAGGTCGTGGGTCAGTGCCATCCGGGCGGCCGACTCGTCGTCGGGCGGGTAGTTGTCCCAGGACACGAAGTCCAGCTGAGCGGCCCAGCGGTGGTAGTCGATGGGCCGGTACATGCCCATGAAGTTCGTGGTCACCGGCAGCGTGGGGCTGGACTCCCGGATGGCGGCCTTCTCGTCGCGGAAGTTGGTCAGCATGGCGTCGGAGGTGAACCGCAGGTAGTCCAGTGTGATGCCCGGGAACGCGGTGTGGTTCGGGCCGCGCCAGTGCTCGGTCAACGCCGACGGTGGCTCGATCTCGTCCCAGTCGGTGAAGGTGTGCGACCAGAAGGTGGTGTACCAGGCCTCGTTCAGCTCGTCGAGGGTGCCGTAGCGGTGGCGCAGCCAGTCCCGGAAGCCCGCCGCGCACAGCGCGCAGTAGCAGGCGCCGCCGTACTCGTTGCCGACGTGCCACGCGAGCACCGCCGGGGTGTCGGCGTAGCGGCGGGCGACCCGGCGGGCCAGCTCGGTCGAGAGCCGGCGGAAGACCGGCGAACTGGGGCAGGAGTTGTGCCGCTGACCGAACCGGTGCTTGCGACCCTCGAAGTCGGTCCGGGTCACCTCGGGGTACGCCCTCGCCAACCACGGCGGGTGGGCCCCGGTGCCGGTGGCCAGGCAGATCCCGCGCCCCTCGGCACTGGCCCGCTCGACGACCCTGTCCAGCAGCGTGAAGTCGTAGGTGTCCTCGGCGGGCTGGGTGAGCGCCCAGTCGAACACGCCGAGGGTGACCAGGTCGATCCGTGCCGTGTCGAAGAGGCGGTAATCCTGCTTCCACACGTCGTCGGGCCACTGTTCCGGGTTGTAGTCGCCCCCGAAGGGCACCTTGGCGCTGAGGGGCAGGCTCACGCGATGAACTCCTTCCGGATCAGGTGGATCATCGGCTCGCTGACGCGCAGGAACGCCAGGACCGCGATCGACGCGAGCAGCATCAGCACCGCCTCGGAGAAGACCGCGATGATGCCGGTCGCCGCGGCCAGCAGCAGGGCGTTGCCGACGGGAACACCTGGGGTACGCACGACGAAGTGCACGGCCAGCCGGAGCACGTCCCGGGTGCGAAAGTCGAACAGCGAGGTGATCACCAGCGCGTTGGCCGCGCAGAGTGTCACAGCCACTCCGATCAGCACCAGCGGCACCGCCCACCAGCTCGACAGGCCGACCGCGCCCCGGTAGGCGAGGTTCACGGCGAGCACTGTCAGCCACAGCAGCGTCGGCACCCAGATGCGCAGCACGCCTAAGGCGTTCGCCCGGTAGCCACGCCAGAACAGGGCGGCTGGGCGCAGGTCGGTCAGGTCGGTTCGCTGGTGGCGCAGGGCGTACAGGGCGGCGGAGACGGCCGGGCCGACCGGTACAAGGAGGAGCGCGGCCAGCGGCAGGTTGCTGGGGTCGCGGCCCAGCAACAGCAGCGGGAGCAGGGTGGGCACTGTGGTGAGCAGCAGGACCAACTCGACCACGAGCAGGATGTAGACGCGCGAGGTGATCCGCGACAGTGGGCCGTCGCCGAACTGTCGCCAGGTCTGGGCCGCGCCACTCACGATCGCTCCCTCCGGTCGATGTCGCTGACCCGTGGTCGCCGGGGGTCCGGTCGGACGGCGACAGGCCGCCCGACCGGATCCCCGCTGATCAGCCGTTGTTCTTCTGGAACCGCTCGTACGCCTTGTTGACCAGGTCGATGTACTGGTCGGAGTTCTTGGCCTTCAGCTCGGCCACGTACGCGTCCCACTCGCTGAGGGGCCGCTGTCCGAGGGCGAACTTCAGCGTGTTCTGGGTGACGAAGTCCTTCAGCGGGGTCTCCCAGAGCGACACCTGCTCGCGCTCCTCATCGGTGAACGGGCGCGGCGGGGGGACCTCCCTCGGCTTGCGGGCGTCCATCACCTTCTGGAACTCCAACTCCTCCGGGGAGAAGAACCCGCGGACCAGGTCGGGGGTGCCGCCGTAGGCGAAGACGCCGTTTTGGAAGCCGAAGTCCTTCTGCAGGTGCTTGGACGCCTTCGGGTTGAGCCCCAGGAAACTGACGTCAGGGACGAGCGTGCGCTTGCCGGACGCGTCCTTGGTGAAGGTGGTGCCCTCGACGCCCCAGCGGGCGAATTCCAAACCCGCGTCCGAATACCACAACCAGTCGATGAACTGCATCATGGCCACGAAGTTCTTGCTCTCCCGCGCCTTCGAGGAGATCATGATGCCGTTCTCCAGCCGGGGGAACGGGTTGACCTCGCCGGACGGGCCGATCGGCAGCGGGATCTTGGCCATCTTCGCGTTCGGCAGGGTCTTGGCCAGGTCGGGCCTGTGGTTGTTGACGAGCGTCTGCGCGTTGCCGGTGACCACGAAGGACTTGCCGTTGGCGAGCTTCTGGCGGGCCTGGTCGTCGGTCTGGGTGAAGCTCTCCGGGTCGAGCAGGCCCTCGGCGACGAGCTTGTGCAGGTACGTGACCACCTGCTTGTACTGCTCGGACGAGCCGGTGTAGGTGAACTTCTTCGCCGTCGGGTCCCAGGTGGCGTGCTGGAAGTCCCAGCCCGCGTAGGTGGCGTGGGAGGAGCCGAGGATGCCCAGCAGGGCGCCGGTGGGGTTGGGCTTGCTGAAGAGGTCGGAGTACGGGTAGACGTTCGGGTACTTCGCCTTCATCGCCTTGAGCACGGTGTACAGGTCGTCCCAGGTCTTCGGGACGGGGAGGTTGAGCTCCTGCATGATGTCGGTGCGCACCAGCACCGTGTAGTCCTGCGTGGGCTTCTCGTGCAGGCCGGGTAGCAGGTAGAACTTACCGTCGGCCTGCCGCAGGTTGTCGATTTCCGGCTTGAGGTTCCACTTGGTGATCTTCTCCTTGAAGTTGGGCATCAGATCCAGGTAGTCGCTCACCGGCAGGATCGCTCCGGAGGACACGAACGCGTCCTCCTGCGGGTGGTACGTCTTCGGGATGATCAGCGGGGCGTCCCCGGCGCCGATCAGCAGGCTGCGCTTCTGCTCGTAGTCGCTGAGCGGCACGGCCACCGGCTCGATCTTGACGTTTGTCCGCTTGGTCAGCTCCGACCAGAACGCCCAGTCTTCCTTGAGCGGATAGAACGTGTGGTTGTTGTAGAGGGTGGAGAAGGAGAGCGCCTCGGTGGCCTTGAACTGGTCGCCGACGCCGTAGGTGGCCATCGCGCCGACCTTGTTCTCGGTGAGGTCAGTCGACTCACCGGGGTCCTCGGAACAGGCGGTGGTAAGGGAGAGCGCAAGCAGACCCGCGGTGGCTAATGCCACGCGGCGCCACGTCTTGTGGAGCATGGCTCGTCCTTTCGGTGGTGGGGTTTCGGTGGGGAAGCGGTGCGGCGCCGGCGTCATCCCTTGACCGCGCCGAGCATCACGCCGCGGACGAAGAACCGCTGGACGAAGGGGTAGACCGCCAGGATCGGCAGGGTGGTGAGCACGATCGTCACGGCCTGGAGAGTGGCCGCGGCCTGGACCTTGTCGGCGTCGGCGGCGGCCGACTCGGCGCTTGTGGCGCCCGCGATGAGGTTGCGGAGGTAGACGGTGACCGGCAGCAGATCCTGCCGGTCCATGTAGAGGAACGCGGCGAACCACGAGTTCCAGAAGGAGACCGCGTAGAAGAGCACCATCGTCGCGATGATCGCTTTCGACAGCGGCAGCACGATCCGCAGCAGGATGCCGTACGTGTTCAGCCCGTCGACGGCCGCGGCCTCCTCCAACTCGCTCGGCAGACTCTCGAAGAACGCCTTCATGACCAGCAGGTTGAACACGCTGATGGCATTGGGGATCACCACGGCCCAGATGGTGTTCTTCATCCCCAGGCTGGTGACCAGCACGTAGTTGGGAATCAGGCCGCCGGAGAAGAACATGGTGAACAGCGCGACGCCGATGAGGAAGGGGCGCCCCTTGAGCTGCGGCTTCGACAGCACGTACGCGTAACAGGTGGTCAGCACGATCGAGATGAGCGTGGCGACCACCGTGTACACCACGGTGTTGCGGTAGTTCGTCCAGAACATCGCGTCCGACATCAGCAGCTTGTACGCGGTCAGGTCGAACCCACGCGGGACGATTGTCACCTCGCCGGCGATGATGTACGCCTCTTCGCTGAGCGAGCGGGCCACGATGTTGAGGAACGGGAACAGCGTCACCACCACGACGCCGAGCAGGACGACAGTGTTGACGATCCGGAAGATCCGGTAGCCCCGACTGTCCACCGGACCCCGCGTCTTCGGGGCGTCGCTCTTCGTACCGAGGATCACCACAGGCTCGTCCCCACCGTGCGCCGGGAGATGAGGTTCGCCGTCAGGACCAGGATCAACCCGATCACCGCCTCGAAGAGACCGATGGCGGCGGCGTAGCTGAAGTTGCTGGACTGGAAGCCCATCCGGAACAGATAGGTGGAGACCACGTCCGCGGTCGGGTACGTCAGCGGGTTGTAGAGCAGCAGGATCTTCTCGAACCCGACCGCCAGGAAGTTGCCGATGTTGAGGATCAGCAGCGTCATCATCGTCGGACGGATGCCGGGCAACGTGACGTGCCAGGTCTGCCGCCACCGGCTGGCGCCGTCGATCCGGGCCGCCTCGTACAGGTCCTCGTCGATGGTGGTGAGGGCCGCGAGGTAGAGGATCGTGCCCCAGCCGACGGTCTGCCAGACCTCGGATGAGACGTAGATGGCGCGGAACCACTCCGGCTTCTGCAGGAACGCCACCGGGTCGCCGCCGAACAGGCCGACGAGCTGGTTGGCCGCGCCCTCGATCGAGGTCAGTTGCATGACCATCGCCGCCACGATCACGATCGACAGGAAGTGCGGCAGGTAGGAGACCGACTGGACGAACCGCTTGAACCGGCGGGCGCGCACCTCGTTGAGCATCAGCGCCAGCACGATCGGCAGCGGGAAGCAGAACAGCAGGGTCAGCGTCCCGAGCACGAGCGTGTTGGTGAAGACCTCCCAGAACGTCGGGTCGTTGAGGAACATCCGGAAGTAGCGCAGCCCGACCCAGTATTCGCCGAAGATGCTGCCGCCCGGCTTGAACCGGCGGAAGGCGATGATGTTGCCGATCATCGGCAGGTAGCGGAAGACCAGGAAGAACAGCAGCGGCAGGATGGCGAGGGAGTAGAGCTGCCAGTCCCGGCGCAGTGCCTGCCGCCAACTGCGACCGCGTCGTGGCGAGCGCGGGGCAGGGCTCTGCGCCGCCTGCGGAGAACGCGGCGGCGCCGGCGGCGGTGGCCGCAGGGTTGATGTCATCCTCGGCCTCCTATGCCGCCTGTGGAACAGCCACGAGAGGCTCCACCCGCACCGAGGTGAGCAGTTCCCGCTCGTGGCCGACCTGGCGCTCGGCGCCGACCAGTCGCAGCGGCAGGGCGGCCGCCATGTCGCCACTCGACCGGCCGAAGCGCAGCTCGACGTCGCCGGGCTCGACGATCCGTTGGCCGGTCAGGCCGGTGAACGACGCCACGTCGGCCGGTACGCCGAACGTCACGTGCGCCACCTCGCCGGGCGCCAACGGCAGTCGGGTGTAGCCGATCAGCCGGACCACCGGACGGGTGGTCTGCGCGACCGGGTCGTGCAGGTAGAGCTGCACGACCTCGGTGCCGGCCCGCTCACCGGTGTTGGCGACGGTGATCCGCACCCGCACCTCGTCGTCGACCGGCCAGGCAGTCGGATCCTCGCGCGGTTCGACCACCGTCGCGTCGGACCACTCGAAGGTGGTGTAGCTCAGCCCGTGGCCGAACGGGTACGCCGGGGTCGGGTCGATCGAGGAGACCTTGTTGCGCCGGCCGAGCGGTGGTGCCAGGTAGGTGCTCGGCAGCCCGCCGGCGTCGCGGGGAACGCTGACCGGCATCCGCCCGGAGGGATTCACCGCGCCGGTGAGCACCTCGGCGAGCGCCTGCCCGCCGAGCTGGCCGAGGAAGAATGCCTGCACCACGGCCGCCGCGCCGTCGAACTCGGAGCCGAGCGCGTAGGGGCGGCCGGTCATCAACACCAGGACCACAGGGGTGCCGGTGGCCAGGACGGCCCGGACGAGGTCGCCCTGCACGCCGGGTAGTCGCAGGTCGACGGCGTCGCAACCCTCACCGGAGGTGCCCCGGCCGAACATTCCCGCCCGGTCGCCGACGGCCAGCACGCACACGTCGGCGGCGGTGGCCGCGGCGACCGCGGCCGGGATACCCGAGGTGTCCTCGCCGGTGATGGCGCACCCCGGTTCGTGGGTGAGCATCGGGACCCGTCGGGCCAACTCGTCGCGCAGAGTGGGGATGTCCAGGCCGAGGCCGTAGTCGCTGTGGTTGACGCCCACGTGGTTGGGGAACGAATAGCAGCCCAGCATGGCCATCGGGTCGTCGGCGACCGGACCGACCAGGGCGACCCGGGTGGCCACGGGCAGTGGTAGGACGCCGGTGTTGCGCAGCAGGACGACCGACTCCCGGGCGAGGCGAAGGGCGATGTCCTGGCTGGCCTCGTCGTCGAAGCGCAGGGACGCCACGTCGTCGGGCAGTTCCTGCCAGCCCTCGTCGAGCAGACCTAGCTCGATCTTCTGGATCAGCACCCGACGCAGCGCGCAGTCGATCAGCGCCTCGTCGACCTCGCCGCGGCGCGCCGCGTCCACCAGCGGTTCGCCGAAGGCGTCCACTGTGGGCAGCTCGACGTCGATCCCGGCCCGCAGGGCGAGCCGGGCCGCGTCGGCGGCGTCCCCGGCGACTCCGTGCAGGGTCTGCAGGAACCGTACCGCGAAGTAGTCGGCCACCACGGTGCCGGTGAAGCCCCACTCGTCGCGCAGCAGCCCGGTCAGCAGCCCACGGTCGGCCGCGACGGGCAGGCCGTCGATCTCGGCGTAGGAGTTCATCACCGAGCGGGCGCCGCCGAGGCGCAGCGCCATCTCGAACGGCGGCAGGATGACGTCGGCCAGTTCGCGGCGCCCCATCGGCACGGGTGCGAGATTACGTCCGCCCCGGGAGGCGGAGTAGCCGGCGAAGTGCTTCAGCGTGGCCACCACGCCGGCCCGCTCCAGGCCCCGCACGTACGCGGCGCCTGTCGTCCCGACCAGGTAGGGGTCCTCGCCGATGGTCTCTTCGGTACGGCCCCAGCGGTAGTCGCGGGTGACATCCAGGACCGGGGCGAGACCCTGGTGCACACCGGCGGCGCGCATCGATCGTCCGATCCGGTCGGCCATCGCCTCGACCAGGTCGGGGTCGAAGGACGCGCCCCAGCTGAGCGGGGTCGGGTAGACGGTGGCCCGCCACGCCGCGAACCCGGTGAGGCACTCCTCGTGCACCTGCGCGGGGATGCCGAGCCGACTGGCGGCCACGATCTGCGCCTGCGAGGCCGCCAGCGATCGGGCGCCGAGCACCGGGTCGACCGGGGCGGTGCCGAACGGGCGGGTCAGCTGACCCAACCCGTGCTGGATGACAGTGCTCCACTGCGGCAACTCGCTGATCATGTCTGATTGGTGCGGTGCGACGCCCTCGCCGCTGGCGTCGGCGCCCACCCAGACCCCGACGAGCTGGGCGATCTTCTCTTCGAGGGACATCTTCGGCAGGAGCGCCTCGGCCCGCTCGGTCGGCGACAGCCGCTGATCACGCCAGGGAGCGGCGCCGCTGTCCTCGAGCGACTGACTTCGCATGCCATGACCCCTTAGCTCCGGCCACATCCCCGTGCCCTCGTGGAACCGGCTCCGTGGCGGACGTTTCTCACGATCCGAAACTTTCCGGAAACCTGCGTAACCTTTTCGGCAACCTAAGTGCCGCATCGATGCCTGTCAAGAGTCTCAATCGGACTACCAGGGGGTGTTTCCTGCACACGGTGACTCCCCAATCGGCGCTCCGTCGCCGATGAGCCGTGCGACGACCGGCGAATGGGCAACGCGACTCCGGTACCGACTGGCGTGAATGTCCCATCATGTTAAGGTCGGCCGAAACTTTCGATGTTGTATGAGGCTGCGATGACAGAGCACCGCCCGCTCGACCCACCCGCCTCCACCACCATCGCGACCATCGCCAACGATGTCGGCGTCTCGGTCGCGACCGTGTCCAAGGTCCTCAACGGACGCGGCGACGTCGCCCCCGGCACCAGAGCCCGCGTCGAGGCGAGCCTCGACCGCCACCAGTACCAGCGCCGCGCCCGGCGACACGCGACAAGCGGCGGTCGGGTGGACCTCGTGTTCCACGAGTTCGACACGGGTTGGGCCATGGAGATCCTGCGCGGCGTCGAGGCGGTGACCTCCGCGGCCGGCATCGGGTTGTCGATCGCCCAGCTCGACGGCGCGCACCGCCCACCAGCACGATGGCTGGAGGCGTTACTCGCCGACCGCCCTTTGGGCGTGGTGTTCGTCCTCTCCCACCTGGCCGAGGCCCAGCAGCAGCACCTGCGGCGGCAGGGCATCCCGTTCGTCGTCGTCGACACCGACAGCGCGACCTCGGCCTCCGTGCCCACCGTCGGGTCGAACAACTGGAACGGCGGCCTCCTCGCCGCTCGGCACCTGCTGGAGCTGGGGCACCGACGGATCGCCATCATCTCCGGGCCACCCGATGTGCTGTGCAGCCGCGCCCGCGCCGCCGGCTTCCAGTCGGCCCACGACGAGGCCGGAATCGCTGTCGACCGCGAGCTGATCCGCTACGGCAGTTTCTCCGCCGGAGCCGGGCACGCCCACGGGCTGCAACTGCTCCAGCGGCCGGACCGACCCACGGCGATCTTCGCCGGGTCGGACATCCAGGCCATGGGGGTGCTCCGGGCCGCCCGTCAGTGCGGCCTGCGAGTGCCCGAGGACCTTTCGGTGATCGGGTACGACAACCTGCCGGTCTCCGCCTGGACCGACCCGGCCCTCACCACGATCAACCAACCGTTGCGGGACATGGCCGGCATCGCCACCCAGATGTTGCTCGACCTGACCAGGGGAAACGAGCCGGCGACCAGCCGGATCGACCTGGTGACCGAGCTGGTCGTCCGGGAGAGCACCGCGCCCCCCGCCAACCCGCACTGACCCCGGCCCCTGCGAGGACCCGTGCCCCACTCCGCCCTCACCTTCGACGAACTCCAGCGGTACGCGCCCGAGGTCCCCGAGCCCGACGACTTCGACGGGTTCTGGCGGGACACGCTCGCCGAGGCGGCCGCCGTGCCGGTACTCGTCGACGTCCGTCCCGAGCCCACCGAGCTGCGGCTGCTCGACTCCTGGGATGTCACGTTCGCCGGGTTCGGCGGTGACCCCGTACGCGCCTGGTACACCCGCCCGGCTGGTGTTCGAGAGCCGCTGCCGGCCGTGGTCGAGTACGCCGGCTACGGTCGCGGCCGGGGCCTGCCCCACGAACGGCTGACCTGGCCGGTGGCCGGGTACGCGCACCTGTTGATGGACAACCGGGGCCAGGCGGGGCAGTACGGCGCCGGGGACACCGCGGACCCGCACGGGGCGCCCGGCGGGCCCTGGCCGGTCACCTGGGGGATCCTCGATCCGCGGACCTACCACTACCGCCGTGTGATCACCGACGCGGTCCGGGCGGTCGAGGCGGTCCGCGCGCTGCCGGGGGTCGAGGGTGACCGGGTCACAGTGGTCGGCAACAGCCAGGGTGGCGGCATCGCCCTGGCGGTGGCCGGTCTCGTCGACGATCTGAGCGCGGTGCTGACCACCGCCCCATTCCTCTGCGACATGCGCCGGGCCGTCGCGCTCACCGACCTCGCGCCGTACGGCGAGATCGCCAGGTACCTGGCGGTGCACCGGGAGGCCGAGGAGGCGGTGTGGCGCACCCTGTCCTATGTCGACGGGGTGAGCTTCGCGCGTCGGGCGACGGCGCCTGCGCAGTTCGGGGTCGGCCGGCGCGACACCGTCTGCCCACCGCGAACCGCCTTCGCCGCCTACAACCACTACGGCGCCGCGAATGGGCGGCCGGTCCCACCCGAGCGGGAGATGCACGTCTACCCGTTCAACGGCCACGAGGGCGGCGAGGCCGTCCACGTCTTGCGTCAGCTGCGCTGGCTGGGCTCGGTGCTCCACCCGGTCGGGGCCTGAGCGGCTCACCTCCGTTTCATTGATGAGTGTTAATGTATTGCGCACCCCCACCAGAGGAAGTCCCATGCGCACTCCAACCCTCGTCCAAGCCCTCCCTTCCACACCGACCGGCAGCGCGACGACGTCGAGGCCCCGGCGGGCCCGCCGATGGTGGACGGCCCTGGCCGCCGTCGCCGCCATGGTCGCCGCCGTGCCGATCACGACCACTCCCGCGAGCGCCGAGTCCAACGGCGGCGTACGCGTCATGCCGCTCGGTGACTCGATCACCGACGGTTTCAACGTTCCCGGCGGTTACCGGATCGAGTTGTGGCAGCGGTTCACGTCCGGTGGTTACCGGATCGACTTCGTCGGCTCCCAGTTCAACGGCCCAGCCAGCCTCGGCGACCACGACCACCAGGGCCACTCCGGCTGGACCATCGCCCAGATCGACGCCAACGTGGTGAACTGGTTGCGGGCCACGAACCCGCGCACCGTGCTGCTGCACATCGGCACCAACGACATGTACGGCGACACGTCCGGTGCCCCGTCCCGGCTCGCCACGCTCGTCGACCGGATCACCAACACCGCCCCGACCGCGGACGTGTTCGTCGCCACGATCATCCCGAAGTCCGGTGCGGACAACCAGGTTCGGGGCTACAACGCCGCGATCCCCGGAATCGTGCAGAGCCGGGCCGCCGCCGGCAAACGCGTACACCTGGTCGACATGTACGGCGCCCTGACGCTCAGCGACCTGGCCGACGGGGTGCACCCGAACGCCACCGGCTACCGCAAGATGGCCGCCGCCTGGTACGACGCTCTCCGCGCGGTGCCGGGCAGCATCGGGGGCGACACGCCTCCGACCACGACCCCACCCACCACTCCCCCAC
>NZ_JAGPXW010000015.1:0-163483 GCF_018070365.1 Micromonospora sp. D93
TACGCTGGGGCACGCGGCCACCGCCAGATCCGAAAGTTTGTCCACAACAGACAGACGATCACGCGGTGGCCGCACCTCGTCCACCCGGCCCCACCAGCAACATCTCAAACGGCGGCTGCCGTACTAGCTGCGTTGTTGGGTGAGCAGCGACTGATTTGCAGGCTGCTCGCAACGACCATGGCGGGGCCGGACCGCCGACCAGGGTGCGAACCCACCCCGGTGTATGGAGTGGGAGGCTCGACATCATTCGCTGCGACGGGATGTCTTGCCTCGATCGCCGCCGGCGAGACGCTTGGCGAGCTGCTCGATGGCGGTCGGGTCAGTCGCATTCCCGCTGGCGGCGGCACAGGCGGCCCGGATGTGTGTGGCGGCGCCGACCACGGGGCGGGGCGGCCGGGTGTGCAGGGTAAACGCGGCGGTCTCCCGGTTGCCGATGACCAGCCGCGCGGCTGCCTGGTAGGCGTCCAGATGGCTCAGATCGTGTTCGGACAGTTCGGGGAACATGTGCCGGGCCATCTGGTGCGCATCCTCGGGCGCCACGTTAAAGGTGATCTTGTTGCGGGCGTTCGCGCTCAACGCGAGCTGGGTGGGTCGTGGCAATTGAGCGAGGTCCTGGTGGGCCAGCACCAGGCTCAGGCGGTAGCCGCGCGCTTCGGCAAGCATGTCGTCCACCGAGCCGGGCAGATTCAGAAAGTTGTCGCGAGACCCCGCACGGAGATCGCCGACAGGTTCCGTTTCGGCAGCTCAACAGTCTGTTGGCTGGCGTTGGGTAGAAACCTCGCCAACGGAGTGCGTCCGGCTATCGCCGTGGGAAATCGGCTCGGGCCCCGGGGCGTCTCTGCCGCGACAATGTCCTCGGCATGGCGAGACGTCCAGCCCAGCGGCCGGGGTCCCCCGGATCTTGGTCATTCACGTACCGTGGTCCTACCTCGCCGTGGCGGGGGCATCACGGAAAAGCGTTGACCGAGCAGAAAGCCGGGGGCGAATGCAGCAGGGCAGCAGGCATGAGCGCCTCAAACTGGCGAGTCTGGACTTCCTGGGCGACGATTCCGTCTTACGCGAGCAGGCCGATCGTGCGCTGCGCGAGGCGGGACGGGAATTGCGACCCGAGGAGTGCTCCGGGGCGGACCACTCCGGCTCCGTCCGCGTCATGGTCGACACCCAGCGAGAGGTCTCAGCTGTCACGATCGCTCACGACTGGCGCAGCCGGCTCGGCCCCAGCGGGTTCGCCGATGCGCTCTTCGAGGCGTACGCCGCCGCCGTGCAGGCTGCCCTCGAACTGGCGGCTCTCCTTCGTCTGCAGGCGGAGGAGAGTGGCCCTGCATCGCGGGAGCGGGAACCACTGGGCAGGAGCCCCGAGCAGGACGTCGACGAGCACACCTGGCTGCGCGGCACCTGGCGAACGCTGTCCGCCCTCGACGCAGAGCTCGACGCTGCGACTCGCTTGCCCAGGCGGACGGACGAGTCGAGCATGTCGAGCCCGAACGGCTGTCTGACGTTGCACATCAGCGGAGGCGGCATCACCGGTATCACCGGCGACGTCAGGCGGATCGCACGGGCAGACGCGGGTCAGCTGCAGTTCGAAGCCGGTTCCCTCTTCCGCGCGTTCGAGCTGCCCACCGCCGGACGGACTGGATCGTGAGGTAGTGAGATGGCTGACCTGAACGTCATCACCGATTCGCTACGTGATGAGGGTGGTAAGTGGCTGTCACTGTCGGACCGGGTCGCCGCCATCAAGGTGGCTGCGGAGCAGCTCCACCTCGACCCGTCGGCTTTCTTCATCGGTGACGCGAACGTCCTCATCCACTCGCTGGCATACAACGACTTCCACACCTTCATGGTCGCCGTTCTGAATGGGGCGGTGACCGAATTCGAACAGGTGGGCAAGGCCCTGCGGCACATCGCCGACGAGTACGACCGGGCCGACGAGGTCGTCTCACTCGACCTCAACAAGATCTACAAGGCCTAGCGACCCACCGCGCGACGTTCGGAGAGGGCACGGAGCACCCCATGGAGCCAGGCACCACTGATCTCGAGTACGGGGAACCGTTCAACAAGGCGTTCGACCACATCCGCGCCGGCATCGACACGGCCATCGCCACGTTCAACGAGATCGTCGAGCAGGTACAGCAGTGGAAGTGGCTCCTCGGACCCGCAGCACTCCTGTGGATCAAGCACAGCCTGGACAGCACCAAAACGGCACTGAACGCCGTCCTCGACCGCGTCGAGCAGGCCTTGGAGCATCAACTGCCGGTGCTCTCGCTGATCGAGGTCAGCTTCCGCTGGGTCAACGACGTCAAGACCCCGGTCTCCGACCTTTCCTCCGCCACCACCGACCCCGCGAACGAGAACCTGCCCAAGTGGACCGGCGACGCCGCGAGTGCCTACAACGCCAAGGCACTGAAGCAGAAGGCCGCGGTCGACGAGTCCGTCGTCAAGTCGGAGTTCATCAGCCAGTGGCTGTTCACGATCGCCAAGGCGAACGTCGACTACGCCGTCGAACTCGCGAAGATCGTCACGGGGCTGGTCGGCAAACTGGCGCAGGCCGCGTCCGAAGGGGCAACCGTCATCGACCTACCCTGGGCCATCTCCACCCTCGCCGAGTCGGTCGGAGACCTGGTCACCGCCGGCCTGGACGTTCTGCTCACCATCGGCCAACGCTTCATCGACGCGCTGGGCAACATCCGCGACATCGCCACGCAGGTCGGCGACCACTCGAAGCTACCCGGTGGGCGGTGGCCCGAGGCCGTCCGCGGATGACAGACCGGGGGCATCACACCGTGGGTACGGCCGCCTGGGTGGCCTTGAGCAACGTCAGCGCCTTCGATGCGAGCGTTTCAGTCGCGGCATACGAAGCACCACCGACGGCCAACCAGACCTTCACCACCAGGTTGCCCGTGCGCGCCCGGACCATGTACTCGGCGTACTTGAAGCCGGGCTCGGAGCGCCTGGTGAAGGCTTCGGCCTCGTCGCCCACACCGGTGATGACGCCGGCTGGAGTCATCACCGTCACCTGCGCCGTGGCCCGGTAGAGCAGCCGAGCCTCCTGCTCGCTGGCTGGAGTGGCCGCCTCCACCCGCAGGTTCGCCTGATGCCCGTCCTTCGTCCGCATCTCGAACAGACACGACGCACCCGGCTGCCCCAGCGGTGGCTTCGGATCGGTGCGGGCCACCGTCAGGGACAGCTCCGCCAACGGCCGAAGATCAGTACGCTTGCACAGCTCCAGATCTTGAGCGCGATAGGTGGGGCCGACTGAGGCGGTGGGCGGGGTGGAGGCGACGCTGCTCGTGGCCGGCCCGGCGGTCGGCGCACTCACTGGAGCCGAGGCACCGTCACAGGCGGCAGCGGCGAGCGCCGCAACGAGCGCCACGACAAGTCGAGTAACACCGGCCGACGCAGACACGTCTCGAACATACCGGCTGCGGAGCTGGCAGACTGCCCGAGCGACGAGCCACTATGGTGCCGGGTATGACCGCCGCAGAGACCCCGGAGCAGATCGCCCGGACCCGGATGGTCACCGCCCGGGCGGTCCTGCAGGGCCAAGCCGACCTTCGCACGTACCCCTATCGTCTCTTGGCCGTCGTCTCCCATCACGGCGTCAGCGGCGACAAGGTCAGCGAGGCGGTTGCTGCCGCCGAGGTCCTCGGCCAGTTCGGCTGGGACCTCGTCAACATCTCGGAATTCGCCTCCAACAAGATCGTCTACGCCTTCCTGCGACGACGGTGACGATGACTCCCGGACCCTGCTGACCTGACGCGGCTGAGCAGGTGACCGCCATCGGACCGTAGCGTTCCGTGGATCTGCTGATCGCACTACTGGCCTGTCGAGCCGCCCAGCGATCTACAGGAGGTTCAACGCTCACCCGGAGCGAGGCCCGCAGGGGTGGATGCGGTGGAACGGGCCTTCGACAGGCCAGAACTGATGGCTGTCCTTGCCCGCAGGTCGCGTTGGACGCCTGCGATCGGCCCTACGGGCCCCTCCACGTCCCGTTGACCGAGCAGTCGGGAGCCTCGACAGTTGGCGCGCGGTCAGTTGAACACCGGAAGGGCTACGACGGCGGCATGGGTCGAGGTTGCTCCGGCGTGCCGGACGGATCAGAGGAAGTCCCGCCAGAACGCCACCGTCGCCTTCGGGTCCCAGCGCTGATCTGTCCTGTCCACACCCGGCCCGCCGAACTCCTGATGGATGTAGTCGACCAGGTCCATGCCGTAGTAGATGACGTCGGTCTGGACGATCGAGAGGACTGGGTGCCCGACGGTTCCACGCCCGGCGGGCAGGAACCGATGTCCGTAGACGGGTACCAGCCGTGGCGCCTGCGCAAGCTTGCGCCGCGCGGTCTCCAACGCCTCATCGCGGCCTGCCGGCCGATCGCCCCAGGTGTCGTGCCATACCGTGTTGTGTTCCACGTCGAAGAGCACCCCTTCCACGGGCCACTCCAAGCGCTCACGAATGGCACCGGGGTCACCGCTGCGCCAGTCCGGCCAGGGCCTCTCCCACGCATAGGACACGCCCTCCTCCGGCTCGAACGGGACGTTCAGCGGCAGCCCCGCCGCAAGGAACGCCCGATGGTCATCGGCGAACTCAAAGCCGTACGTCCTCTCAATGCGATCGAACTCCTCATCCGTCAGGCCCGGCGCGATCTCACAACACCCGCTCTGCGCGAGTCGACGCGCCGCCTCCGTGCCCAGTCGAACACCATCACCGTTGATCACGCCGGCACGATAGTCCTTCGGGCCGGCCAGGATGAACCGATATCGTGCTGCCGTGACCGGCTCTGCAGAGCGTCCGCTGCTCTTCCTCGATGTTGACGGACCCCTCATTCCGTTCGGTGGGACACCGCAGCAATACGCAACTTGCGAGACGGGCACTGAACCACGAGAGACCAGCTCGAATCCGCTTCTGGGCAGGATCAATCCCGAACACGGACCCCGGTTGACGGCGCTACGGTGCGATCTGGTCTGGGCCACGACCTGGATGGACGACGCAAACGAGACCATCGCGCCACGGATCGGTCTGCCGCAGCTGGCGGTGGTGATCTGGCCGGAGCCGACCGACACCGACGAGCGGGACGAGCGGAACGGGCTGCACTGGAAAACCCGCGCCCTCGTTGATTGGGCCGCAGGCCGCCCCTTCGCCTGGGTCGACGACGAAATCACGAACACCGACCGAGCCTGGGTGTCAGCACATCACGCAGGACACGCCCTGCTTCGTCGCGTCGATCCCCGTCAGGGTCTCACTGATGCTGACTACGCCGCACTCATGGACTGGCTACACAGGATTCACGACACACCGCCGCGTGGCGCGGCCTGAACCCCCAGCCAGAGTCGGGTGCCGCGACACGCCGACGACTCAAAGTCGAGAGACTCACTAGGCTCACCCAGATACCGGGCCGGCCGCCGCTGGTCCGACAGGAGCCCAAGATCATACGGTTAGTCGTGGTCCGGCTGCTGCGCCGTCCGTCCAGCTGAAGGCTGAGGCTTACCTCTGCGGACGGGCGTTGATCTGCTCTGCGGGTGGGAGCCGCCGAACGGGGTCGTCACCGATGGAGTAGGCCTCCAGGCAACACATATAGCCCTCACCGTCGACGAGCAGCACGATGCCGGCGTAGAACTCGTCGTCGCTGATATCAGCCGACACTGGTGCACCGGACAACACCGGAGCCGGCGCCGCGGCGCGGTCCACGGCAAGGCTGACGGTCACGCAGCCGCACCCACACCGCCCCTCGACTGTGGCGAACGGCAACTGCGCCCGTAACTCGTCGCGCCCGGGGAACGGCACGGACAGCAGCCGCGCGATGACGTCCCGCTCGACGTCGCTGAGCGGGCGAGGCGTGTCGTCGCCGGTCATACCGCCGCCTGATGGGGCAGGCCGGCATGGAACCGCAGCAGCCGGACCTTGTCCTCATCGAGGATCGGGCGAGCACGCTCGATCAGCTTGTCGAGTTCGGCGGCACGATCGTCCGATGGCCCGTGATAGGTCGTGGCCGCCTGCCGATTGAGCCACACGCTGATGTCCGCCCGCGCACCGACGCGCAACCGGTCGTCGGGATCATCGATCAGCCGTAGGTTGGTGGCCAGCCGCTGCCATGCGTTGGCCAAGGTCAGTAGCCGGTAGCCCGCGAACCGGACATGCGGCGCGTTGCCCGGCCCGAGTAGGGCCTCAAGCATCTCCGGGTCCAGGACGCCGAAATCGTGTCGCAGGGCCGCGACCACCTGGCGGGTCACCGCGCCAGACCCGTCGCGCAGCAGTGGCACCAGTTCGGCCGATCGGGTCACGCCGAGGCGACGCAATGCGCGGACCGCTTCGACCCGACCACGGGCACGTGGATGCGCCAGCCACGGTCGAACCAGGCCGGCATCCTCGACGCCACCGGTCTCGCCCAGCCCGGCGATCACCCCCGGTAGCGGCGGCTCCCGTCGAGCAAGCAGGCGATAGAACTTTGCCGGATTCGCGCCGCTGCGGCGGAGCCCGGTCTGAGCGATCGCCCGCACCAGCGGATGCCGATCAGGCAACGCCGCCTCAGCGGCACCCAGATCACCGACCGCAGTCACGGCCTGCAGCGCCTCAGCCCGAACCAGCGCAGTACGACTGACCAGCAACCCCCGCAGCTGAGCCGGGTCCGGCGCGGCCTGAACGGCACCTTGGGCGCACAGGGACCGGATCGGCAGGTCATCGTCCTCCATCGCGGCTGTGATCAACCGGCTCACACTCAACAGACCACCGGCCGTCGCGGCCTGGTACGCCGCCCGCCGGGTCCGACGATCCCGCGCCGCCAGCAACGGCTCCAAGTCTTCCAATGGCAGGTCCCGCAGGACACCTTCGACGCGCTCGGCCAGCCAGGCGCCCTGACCTCGACCGCGCAGGGCGAACGCCATCTCCGTGAGCTGGGTCAACGACCCCCGCGATGACGACAGCCAACGATCCACCGCCGCCCTTGCCCGCTGGCGCACCTCGGCCACATGGTCGGCGGTCCGAAGCGCTAGCACCGCCAGCGCAGCCGGGTGCGCGTGATCAGCCAGGTGAACAACTGCCGCTTCGCGGATCCGCCCGTCACGGTGACAGCCGGCCACGACCAGGCGCAGTACCTCCACCTCACCGTCAGCCAGCTCCGCCGCGAGGCTCCGCGACCAGCGCGGCGCCGACCACCACCGCTCCCGCAGCGCCTCATCCACCGCCAACCACCACCGCGCCTCAGCGGAACCAAGCGCATCCGCAGCCGCGGCCCGCAGGCCCGGGTCACCGTCGCGGGCCACCGTCAGCAACACGGCAGAGAACTCTGCGGGGCTGACGCTTCGATCGGCACCGCCAGCCCGCGCCCACTCGATGGCCGGCAGCTCAGGCAGATAGTCACGTTCAGGCGACTCGCTCGAGCTGGCAGACATAGCTCGCAGCCACCGCCGAAGCACTGTGCCCAGCGACATCGCGCCCACCGACGCCCCCGTTCCCACCGCGAGATCACCATCAGCGCAGCCATTCTGTCGCCCACGACCCGACCGAGCGAGCGCTTTCACCCGCAGCCCCACGGCGACTCCGGAGCGGCTGGCAACCAACCGTCAGAAATGGCCCGAACCAAATAAATGATCTTCGCGGTACGGAGAAGGCAGGCAGCCCGCCGCCGTTGGGCCGAGACTCGCCGTCGTTGGGTGACGGCCCTCCGCCGTTGGGCTCACCTGGAGGGCGCATCGGTATCCCTGTTCTCCGAATGGGTCTGCCGCGACCTTTGTCGGGCTGACTCACGCAGGTCAATCTGATGTCGGCCCGAACGATGGCGTTGGCTGAGTCGGCGTTATCGTGCAGCGCATGGCCGATCCCGGTTGGCTCGACGACACCCGGACCTCCTATGACACGGTGGCTGTCAGCTACGCCGACATGCTGCGCGACGATCTCGCCGACGAACCGTTCCAGCGCGGCATCCTTGCGCTCTTCGCCGAGCTGGTGCGGGCCCAAGGGAACGGGGCGGTCGCCGACGTCGGCTGCGGCCCGGGCCGGCTCACCGCGTACCTGCACCGTCTCGGCCTGGACGCGTTCGGTGTCGACCTGTCACCCGCGATGATCGAGATTGCCCGGCGGGACCATCCCGGCCTGCGTTTCGAGGTCGGCTCGATGACTCGTCTCGACCTGCCCGACGACTGTCTGATCGGCCTGCTTGCCTGGTTCTCCCTGATCCACGTTCCCGACGACGAGGTACCCGCGGTCCTCGCCGAGTTCCGCCGGGTGCTGCGGCCCGGCGGCGTCGTGCTGCTCGGGTTCCACGCCGGCGACGGCAGTCGACTGAAGACGGAGGGCTACGGCGGTCACCCGATGCGCGTCTACGTGCACCGCCGCCCGACGGACCGGGTAGCGGCCTGGCTGGACGCCGCCGGCTTGACCGTCGAGGCCGAGATGACGCATCGGCCAGCCCCGAATATCGAGGGCGGGTTCGTCTTCGCCCACCGCTGAGAATTTGCCGAGACCACCCGGAACCGCGGTCTCAGGCGGCCCGGGCGGCTCGTCTGCCTACCCTGGCGAGGGCTTGTGCGGTCCGACTTGGACGCGCACCCGGGTCGCGATGGCGATCCTGCGGCACGCGGACTTCTCGATCACGATGGAGATCTACAGCCAGGTCTCGTCCAAGACGACCCGGGAGGCTCGGCGGAGGCTCGGCGAAAGCCTCGATCAATGAGCCGTTGCTGTACTTCGCTGCTGTACAAGATCAGAAATGGCCACCCGGAAGAATCCGGATGGCCTCTGACCTACGTCGGGACGGCCGGATTCGAACCGACGACCCCTTGTTACCGACAGTAGCCGAATGAAGCTTGTCCTTGCCTGCCAAAAGTGGTTGCTGAGCTGCAGAGACACCACCATGCGCTCATCGCTCCTTGTCACCCTTCGTCAACGGTTGGGCGGGATTTTCGGGGGGTAAACGGGGGTCCCTCACAGACCCCGCCAGGTCTGATCGCCCCCGGCTGGCCCTGCCACCGTGCTGCCGCCCGCCTCACGGCATGCGTACTGGCCGAACCTGTGGCAGCCCTTCCTCAGCCAGTACAACCGTCACCAAAACCTCACCCGACGGCGGCCTCTCGATGCTGTCCCGCAACGACCGGTGCACGAGGCACTCGCACGACGGACGCAAGGGATCCGGACACCGGGCAAGAGCAGGCTTCAACCGTTGAACCCCGTCAACGGCGACCGGCCACGACCAGTCCATGTCCCACGGCTCCTCCCCGGGCTGGTGGAAACAATCATGATCGAAGTGCACGAGGAGGCCGGACTCACACAAGGGACAAGCGGACAGACTGCTCCAGCGGTAGTTGACCTGGTGCCCAGGAGTACCGTGGGGCACGCCCCAACTGCCGATACGAACAACGGTGCCGTGGTTCGCCCGGCAGGCGATACAGATGCGCATGGTTAACTCTCCCCCGCCGTCTGGCGACATCCACCGTAGAGATCGACGCAATCACGGCCACCGTCCAGCAGCAACGCACAACGCGTCAAGGGACCGTCGTGGAGCCATAGTTTGCCGGCCGACATCAACTGCCCGAATCCAGAAGCCTGGATCAGGCTCCGCAGTTGCTTGTGCTGGCGGGCGGTGAGCCCGCCGTGCTCGGCCAGCCAGGTCAGCAGCGCCGACGTGATCCCATCTCGGGCGAGTTGTTCCGGCCGGCCGGCAAGATACTGGTCGGCGACCGCCCGGTCCGATGTGACTTTGAAAAGGGCAAGCGTCGCACCTTGCGTCGGGTACTGCCGCAGCAGCGCTGCCGCGGCTCCCGCTGTGGGGTCACGACGGCCGCCGGCCCCGGCAAGGCGGGGAACAGCGAAGGCTGGCCTTCTCGGAGGCCGCTCCAAAGGGCCGGGTGGACTCGCCCAGTATTGGGCGCTCAACACACCGTCCAGTCCTCGACGGCCAGGACCAGTTCTTCAACGCGGGCGGCCGAGATGCTGTGCTGGTCGGCGATATTTGCCAGCACGGCTTCTTCGCTGACGTCGACGTCGTCTTCGGTTGCCTGGTTGAACTCGGCGTTGAGCACATAGGCCTGCTCCGTCGGCACCTGGCACTTGTCAGGCTGCGTCAGCTTGTCGCGGACGACGGCCTGATGGAGCCGGTAGCCCTGCCAGGAAGCAGGGTCTCCATCGGCGGCGTCCGTCCAGCGCCCCTCGGGCGCCCATTCGAACACCACGTAGCTGGGCACCACCTCACGTCGGTCATACGTGATCACGATCGACAGCGCCTGCCACCCCTGCCCTCGATGGCTCTCCACGATGCGCGTCGCCACGTCGACGACCTGCTGACTGTCGACGGGAAAGACGCGTAGTTCAACCCGCAGGGCTAGACGGCGAGCGCCGGATCCAGAGCTGACGTCCCGACGCTCGAAGGCGTCGTAGGCAGGTAGGCGTTTTCCGGGCGTCGGTAGGCGAGTCGGCTGTGCGGGGGGCGTGGCAGGTTGGCTAGGTAGAGCGGTGGTGCGAGCCGGCTCAGGTGTTCGGGTAGTTGGTGACGGCGTCGGTCCGGCGGCAGAGACGGTCGGAGCGGATTGAGAAGGTGGCGCCTCGCCGATGATCAAACCGACAGTGACAAGAGCTCCTACACCGATGCAACACATGAAGAGCCCACCGACGACTGCCACTGACAGGACGATTCCCACCCGCACGTCCGACCGGCCACCCGCCCGAAGTTGAGCAGCCGGGGCCATAGGCTGCACCGAAGGGCGCCCTGCAGAAGGCGACGCGTCGGTCCCGGCCGGCTGCTGAGCGGATGGCTCCGACGAATCGGGTGTCTGCTGCACGGCTTCTCCAGTGAGAGGGCGTACGACAATTGTCGTGACCGCCGCGGCCACTTACGCTCGGCCGAACAGTGAAACCGACAGCCCGGACGAACGACTCACTGGTCGTCGTACGGCTACTGCTGCGGCCCGCGCGGGACAACGCTGGCAGATCGACGACGATGCTCTACAGCTCGAAAAAATACTTACCGCTCGGTCAGACCGGGTAGCAGCTCTGCACCCATGGGAGCGGAAGGAGTCTGACACCGCCCCTGAGAGGGGCCACAGGCTTTGGCTCGAAGCTCTCGCCCTGACGGTCCTCGCCGTGGCCGAGCAGCTTCAAGGCATTCACGAGCAGCTCAAGACGCGCAGCTCGGTGGATTGACCGCCCGCCCACACCGCTTACGCCCCTCGATCGAGCTCTCCCGGTTACCGAGGGCGCCACCGCTATGGTGGCGCCCTCGGCGCACCCTGGCAGTCGTTCCGATAGTCAGCGCCCTGGCGATCAGCGATACAGCTTGCCGGGACAGCGCTCGGCAACGTATCCAATATCGCTTCCCTCGGTGACCATCGTCCCGCCACCCGCCAGCGGCACCCCCACGTACCAGGCCCAGCAGTTGGAATCTCCCGCCCTCCGCAAATCGCGAGCCTTGTAGTCAACCTCGGTGCCGAAGACCTTGCAGAACGCCGCCTGTTGCTCCTGCAGATAGACCTCGACGCACTCCCGGCCGACGCGCTCAAGCGTCTTCAGGTCGTTGCTACCAGCGACCAACTCGACGTTCGCTTGCCCACCCTTGTTCTGCTTGTTGACCTCATTGCCGCGCACCATCGACTTGCTGAAATGGAGCTCAGGAGGCGCAGGCGCAGCCGTGGCTAGAGCCGACGGAGTTGCCGGTATGCTGGCCGACGGCTTCACCACCTCAACGGTTGAAGGCGTGGGCCCGAGAGGCGAGCCCGAACTGTGCTCGGCCTGGTCGCCGCAAGCACTCAACCCGGACACCAACATCGGAAAGATGAACGCCGCGAGCAGCAGCCGGGATGAGGATCGTCGCATGCGACGTATCCTGCCACCACCGCAGACAGCCGAGTAGGTGGCAGTCAAGTGGAGTTTGTCGAAGGGCGTACCATTCGGAGTCCCGCCCCAGTTGATAAATCGGCAGCGATGGCACCGCAAGGATCAACCGGCTTCCTGATCCGTCGAGCTGCGGGGAAGCCTAGTCTCAGTAAGCCTGCGTCTGAGCAGACGGAAGAGTTTGCCGGTGTGCACTGTAGAGAGCCCCGTGACGGCACCAACTGCCGCTGCTCGTGCAGCGCGGTGCATCGGCTGCTCAACGCCGGCGGCCGGGCCTTCGTCGATCATCGCCTGCTGGTGTCGTCCCTCGACCCGGTGCGGCCGACCATCTCGCAGCGTCGCTCAACACATCCGGCTACACGGCGGGTACGTGTTGGTGGGGCGAGTTGAGCGCGGTAGCGGGTTCGCGGAGCAGCCTTATGCCGGGCATATGACTTGATCAGTGGCTAACCGGCGAAGGGTCTTGGCGGTGAAGACCTTGCGTGACCGCCTGGCGCGCGGAACCCGTGCGCCGGACCTACCAGCACGCCCTCAGTCCCACGTGCTCGGCGATTGACCGCTCGATCACCGCTCGCTACATGCTCCAATCAGCCTGGTACTGGGCCGAGGTGCAGGGGTTCGTCGATCCAGACGACGAGATACAGACGTCATCCGCTACAGCACACCCGATCTGAACGACAGATTCTTCGACCCGTATCCGACCGCAGTACGAGATGTAATCAGTCTTTGGAGCCGAACTCCTCACGCACGGCCTCTATGAAGTCGACCTCTGCGCTCTCCTGAAGCTGCTCCGCCTGCGAAAAGTCGGGGTGCGGGGAGGCGAGGGTGACGATCCAAAGGTCTTCAGCCGTACGGCGCACCTTCTTCGTCCCGAGGAAGTGAACTAGAGTCCGAGCTTCGCCGAAGTCGCGATATGCCTGCTCTCGTGTGCCTTGCAGAGTCTCTCGCTCGGTCATCAACGCCGAATGCTTGTCTTGGGCCGCCTTATGGGCATCGAGAGCGGCGATGACCTCCTTGTTGAGCCTCACCCGTGCAGACCCACCAACCAGGATCGACTCAACTCTCGGCTCCAACTCCACGGCTCTCCGACCTGCTTGGCGTAGGTCATTATGCGCGGACGCCAGTTCCTTGTTGAGACGATCCAGCTTGTCCTTCGCGGTGGTGACGCTCCTTAGCGAAGTTCGGTAGCGGGCGTACGCCTCGCGGCGAGCGGGAAGGTCTGCCAGGCCACGCTCGTGACGACGGTTGATGTAGGCCACGAGCCATTGCCCTGCGATGCCGACAACGACGCCGGCCAAGGTGAAGATCGGCAGGAGCAGGGGGTTCGTCTCCTTGCTCGCGTTGGCTGCGAGGTGGAGGAACTGGTTCGTCATCACGATCGTCTAGCGTGCACCATGCCGGTAAAACGCGTCGTCCCGGGATCCACATGGACTCTAGGCTGCCGACTGTCGTCTGCACCGGCTACCGCACCTGTGGAGCGATTCGCCAAGGCAGCCTTGCGGCAACGAGGAGACTTGAACCCAGGAGAACCTCATGTCGAGCCTCGTTCAAGGCTTGTCATTGCTTGTCAAAACCCCTTGTTACCATCCGTAACCAAATCGAGCTTGCCATTGGTTGTCACAAATAGGCGTTGAGCTGCACAGAAACGATCAGACACTGGTCGCTTCTTGTCACGGATTGTCAACGGCAGATGGGGGTTTTCGGGGGGTAAACGGGGGCCGGCCGACATGACAGCCTGCGTCCCACCCGCCCCGCTCGACCACCATCGGGGACGTGCCGTCACCAGGAAACAGCGTGCGCCTGTCCGTCGCGACTCGCCTACTCGGGCAAGGGGTTGGTGTCGGTGGATCGCCACGGACTGATGGCCCACGTGGGATACGCCTTATCGGCGCCATCCCGCCCCAGGTGAAGATCAGCCCACCTTGACGGGTCCCGGGCCAGGCGTTCGGGACCCGTGTTTACGCACGAGCCCTCTCAGCCGGACGCGCCTCCGTGACCCGACGTGGTGCGCGCTCATGCCGATGAGCGCGCACTCGATCTTGCACACGCGATGTCCCGTCGAACCTGCCCGGGCAAGTGCCCTTCCATGGCCACAACACGGCCTACGACGAGCCGGATCTTTCACATGAGAACGCGTTTTTCCGCGGTCCAGAATGTCAACCTGATGACCTCCGAGGACGACAAAGCGGGCATGACAGCCGACGAGCGTCCTAATGATGACTTTCAAATGGGTCGAGACTATCATTGAAGCCAGCTGGCGTCGGCGAACGGTGCGCCGACTCGGCGAAGCATATCAGCCCGAGGATCAACGTGGACGCGGAACGCTGGTTGCCGCCGACGCAGGACGTCAAGAAAGGGAGTCATGTGCGGCGTTGCTGGCTGGGTTCAGTGGGCTAGTCCCACCACAAATGCAAGCGAGACCGTAATCAGCATGACGTCGACCCTGACGTGTCGGGGCCCAGATGATGTTGGAATATGGCAGCACGATGGGGTCGTTCTGGGTCATCGGCGACTGAGCATAATCGATCCCAGCGCGGGGCATCAGCCAATGATCGACAATCGAGACGACCCCAGAGCAGCCGTGGTGTTCGGGGGAGAGATATACAACTTCAGAAAGCTGCGCCACCAACTTGCTAGATCCGGAGCAACCTTTCGGACAGACTCCGATACTGAGGTCGTCCTTCGAGCGTATCTGCAATGGGGTGCTGGTTCTGTGGAGCAGCTCGAGGGGATGTTTGCGATAGCAATTTGGGATGTGTCGCAACGGCGCCTTACGCTGATCCGCGATCGTGTTGGAGTGAAACCGCTCTACTACCTCGAACATAACGGAGGCGTTCTATTCGGATCTGAGCCTAAGGCCATATTAGCGAGCCCACTAGCGCCGCCAGAGGTTGACAATGAAGGGCTCGCGGAAATTCTTGCGATGTGGCCATACAAGACACCAGGACACGCAATCTACAAGCGGCTTTGCGAAGTACGACCGGGGGAAGTGGTGTCCTTCGAATCAAATTCCAGATCAAGAAGAAAATACTGGACTCCTCCATTGCGCGAGGAGCGAGACACCATCGACATTGCCGCCGAGCGGGTACGAGCGCTGCTGACGGAGGCTGTAGCGTCGCATCTCGTGTCCGACGTTCCGCTTTGTTCGCTGCTGTCCGGAGGAATCGATTCGACCTCAATCGCGGCGCTCGCCACGCGTCAACTCATGCTAGACGGACGCGGGCCGCTGTCAACTTACTCGGTCGACTTTCTAGACGCCGGAGAGTCCTTTCGTTCGAACAAATTTCGTCCTGGCCGCGATGCTCCCTTCGTCACGACCGCATCCACCTTTCTCGGCTCCCATCACACGAACCTCTTGCTTTCCACGGAACAAATTCTCCAGACTCATCGTTGCGCATTGGAAGCGCGGGATCTCCCTGATACGGTTGACATGGATGCGTCACTTTTCCTTCTTTTTCGTAAAGTCGCAGAAAGTTTCAAAGTGGCCCTCTCCGGCGAAGGTGCAGATGAGCTGTTTGGCGGATATCCCTGGTACCGCGAGTCGGCGACTTCCCCAGTTACCACCTTTCCGTGGACCAAGTATCTCTGCCTCGATCAATCCTTGCTTTTGCCTGAAGTGCTCAAGGATCTGCGTCTCGACGAGTATCGAAACGACAGATTCAGCGACGCAATCCGTGAGGTACCTCCGAGTCCATGGGAGGATTCGGCACAACGGCAAACGCGCATTATGAACTATCTGGACTTGACACGGTTCCTGCCGGGCCAGCTTGAACGAAAGGACCGGATGAGCATGGCAAACGGAGTGGAGGCGCGGGTCCCGTTTTGCGATAGACGACTTATTGAATACGCTTGGAACCTGCCATATACGGTTAAGTTGGCCGGTGGCGCCGAAAAGGGAATATTGCGTCGAGCGATGGCAGGTGTTGTCCCCACTGGTATTCTGCGGCGACCTAAGGCGTCATATCCGACAACCTTCGATCCGGCATACGAGTCGGCGCTACGCGATCAGCTCGCAGCCGCCATGCGTAGGAGCGGCCCGTTGTCGACCTTGGTAGACCGAAGGAAAGTGCTGGATCGCTTGAATGGCGATACTCCCGAGCAAACATCCCGTCCGAGCGTCTGGATGGGGCGGCTAGTGAGCCTGGACAACTGGCTAACATTTTATAGAGTTCGACTCACAGGTTAGGCGCCGTGTTTAACGCCGGGCTGCAAGTCGTCCAGCAGTAGGGCCAATAGTCGGGCTCCATCACGCGAGAATATCGATTCAGGATGGAACTGGACCGAAACAAAGTATGGTCCCCACATTGCATATATCTCATCAGTGGCCGCATCGACGACTAGATCGATACCAGGCCTTGCGTGCGTCCCACAAGGTCATGCCTCAGAACAAAGTTGGCACCTTCTCCACCTCCTATCTCTTTCGTGACGACGCTCCGTACTATGTCCGCTACTCGTCATCGGTCGGCGAAAAATTGCGCTGGATGTGTGTTTCACGGAGGGAAGCAGCGCGATCATCTCCGATTCCGACACCTCGGTAAGCTGATCCGGGATCAGGCAAAGTATCGGAGTGGTGTCGTCTACGCAGTCGAAACCCTTCTCGGAGACCTACCTGAACGGGACAAGGCTGAAGACGGTATGCAGACTCGTTGGGATTTCGGATGTGTTGGCGAAGCGTCGAATGTTACCAGAGTAGACCTCGATCCTTGGACCGATATTCCTGCGCAAAACTAGCACTGAATCGCGCGCTATCTGGTGGCTGGCCATCTCAGCTTGAGTCGGCATGGTGCACCTCCGGCTGGCGTTCGAGCGATACTAGTCTTGGCGTCGAAGCGCTAATGCTGCTCGCTTGCCACTTTCGACTGAGTGCCGGACCAGACGAAGACTCGGCCAGATGAGTCACTCGACGCCAGGTATTTGGTGTCCGGCGAGAACGCCAAGGCCGTTGCGCCGGACCTAGTCGAAATGTCCCTCAATCTCTGCTGGCGCCTGATGTCCCATAGGTGGATGCCGGAGCTATATCCCGCGGTTGCAAGTATGTCTCGAGACACCGCCAGCGCATACGTGCCATCGACGTAGCTGTCCAGGATGTAGGCCGACTGAGACGGATTGGCGAGGTTCCAGATTCGAACGGTGCGATCGTGGCTGGCACTAACGAGGAGCTGCCCGCCCTGCGCGTAAGCAACGGCATGCACAGCAGCAGTGTGACCCTTCAACGGCTCACCGGCCTGGCGGCCGGTGATGACATTCCAGAGCCGAACCGTGCAGTCGTGACTTGCGGTGGCCAGTGTCGACTGATCTGCCGAGAATGCAAGCCCGTACACGGTGTCGCTGTGACCTCTCAGCGGTTCCCCGATTTCCTGACCGGTACGGGGGTTCCACAGGCGCGCGGCGTAGTCGTGTCCGGCTGTGGCGATTAAGTTGCCGGACGGCGAGAATTCGATCCCGTAGCCACTTGCCGTGTGCGACCCGATAATCACGGGTTCGTCGGTGTTCAGCGCCTGAGCCCAAAGAAGCACTTCGCCGTTCTCTGTCGTTGCCGCGATCTTTCCGTCAACGGACCACGCGATGCCGTTAATGCTCGGCGTGCCGGCCGGCCGGAGTTCCGCGACGGATGCGCCACTGTCCAAGCTCCAACAGTGGATCGAGCCATCCTCGCCACCGCTCAAGATGTAGCGAGAGTCGGCAGAAAACGCTAACGTATTTATCGTGCCAGCGCGAGCTCGCAGGGCTAGCCGTTGAATTGCGCCGAATGTAGTTTGGTCGAACGCTGCCGAATCAATCTGAAAGTCCTTGGCGAGGGTGCCTTCGTTTTCGGGCTCGAATTCGCGTGCTGCGAGCCACAGATGCTTGAATTCCTCGACACATTCCGGCCCGCCCAGGAATTCGACGGTCAGTTCCACCTGGCCCCAGCGCGGCAGAACTTGACATCTAAGCACGTTCGCCACGGTCGTATGGCTGATAGCCTTGTGCGTCCCGGAGGCTATGTCGCGGGTGCTCGGCTCGCCAGCCTCTCTATGCAGTCGCTTAATCCGGTCCCGCAGCGCATTCAATGGCGTTGTTGGGTCTGGTTCCGGCATCGTCGACCTCCCTAGCTCCAGCATTCAACAACGTCGTTGTAATGGCGCTTCTCCAGTTCGGCTGTAAATCATTGGAGTAATCCGTAAGCGGCTGTCACCGTGCGTAAAGGGACTCCCTGTTGCGCCCAGGCTTCTAGTAGCCACTCGAACGAGCGGTCATAGGATGCACTGGGAGCCGACTCCCATGCGTATTTCGAGGAGACCTATCGTGAACTACACAGCGCTCCTGTCTGCTCTGGCGTTGCTTGGAACCATGTCGGTTGCCTCTGTGTATCTGTTCTCGAGCGACAAGGGCCGCCGCCGGCGCGCCTGGCGTCTGCTGAGTATCCTCCTCCGGCGCCACGGGTAGTCACAGCATTCGATCCTAAGCCGTTCACTATAACCGAGTGGGCGGCTAAGGTCGTTCTAGCTCATCGATACGTGCTTGGGTGATGTCGGCATTCGCGTCTCCCAATTCGCGAAAGATGGACATCGAGTGCCGCAGTACCTTGATCGCGTCGCTGGGTCGCCCTTGTTGAATCGCGATCTCAGCAATGTACCCGAGTGTTTCGGCCTCGCCATATCTATCACCTATTTCACGTTGAAGGTCTCGGCTGTAGGTCAGTTTCACAGCCGCGCCGTCGTAATCGCCGATAAATGTTAGCGATCGACCCAGGTTTGCGACCGTCCGGCCCTCGCCCACCCGATCATTAAGCTCTCGATAGATCGCCGCTGCATCGGTGAAGTTCTCGGTTGCTTCTCTAGCTTCACCCAACCTGAGCCTGGCACGCCCGATGTTATTAATTACGCGTGCCTCACCCCACCGATCGCCGAGCTGGCGGTTCAAGATCAGGGCGTCGTCGAAGTACCGAATCGATCGCGCAAGATCACTGGCGTCCATGTACACGCATCCCAGGTTGTCAAGCGTCGCGGCCTCGCCGTAGGTAAATCCTGTATCGCGCCATCGCTCAAGAGCTTCTTCGAGACAGGCGGCCGCATCGGCGAGCCTTCCGTCCTCGCGGTACGCGATGCCGAGGTTATCGCGGATCCGGCACTCGCCCCGGATACTCCCAAGGGCCTTCGCCCCGACCAGTCCGAGTTCGTGGCTCTCAATCCAATCCCTGCGGTACTTCCGAAGCTCATAATAGCTCCATGCGGCGGTTGCCATCTTCCAGACAACGTCGTGCATGCCGAGTTCTGCCGCGGTACGTAAGATGTAGATCAGATTACCCCGTTCGAAGTCGAACCACCGTAGTGCGTCCTCGAATGTGGCGAAGGGGTGAATTGGTAGAGCAGGCGCCAGTCCGCGCAGATCGATGGGCGTGCGAAACGGGTATATTGACCGATTAGCCGAGTCGGTTGCGTTCACGTACCAGAGGCACTCTTGTTGGCGACTGATTCGTCGCCCATCCTCCGTCTCGTGTTCTTCGACGCAATGTACGGCGAATGCTCGAACAAGATCGTGGAATTGATACGTGTCTGGCGCGGAGCTATGTTCCAGGAGACTTGCTGCAGCCAAGGCTTGTACTAGCCTGCGCACGTCGGAGATCGGCTGCCCGGTGAGTGCTGCCGCAACCTCAATCCGAAACTGCGCGCCCGGATGCAGCGCGAGCAGCCGAAAAGCCCTTGACTGCTGCGGTGGTAGCGCCTTATACGACCAGTCGAAAACGCTCTTGAGCGCGGTAGACGGATCATCGTCGACGGTCGCGAACATGTCGAGCCGATCTCGTTCACGCGCCAGAGACAAGATCAGATCGTCGATGCCAATATTTGGATCCCGGGTGACCCGTTCTGCTGCGATTCGAAGTGCGAGTGGTAGCCTGCCGCACAACGTCGCCAGACGTTCGAGGCTCAGATCGCTCGCACTGAAATGCGTTTTCCCGATGGTTTGCTTGAGAAGCGCGACCGAATCTTCTGCCGTCAAGATCCCGAGATCTATTCGCACCGCTCCCTCCCGGACGGTCAGCCCAGCTAACGAGTCCCTACTCGTAATCAACACGAAGCAGTCGCCCTGTCCGGGAAGAAGAGGCCTTACCTGGCTAGCTGTGCGCGCGTTGTCAAGAAGCAAGAGCATCTTGCGGCCTGCAATAATGGTTCTGAACATCGACGCACGGGCCTCTGTGGTCTCAGGCAAGATCCCAGGTCCGACGCCGAGAGAGCGAAGAAAGTCACCAAGCACGTCGTTCGGGTCACGCGGCGGGGCGTCGGGGTAGTAGCCGCGCAGATTTACGTAGAGCTGGCCGTCCGGAAATTGATGTTGATTTCGATGGGCCCAGTGGATTGCCATGTACGTTTTGCCGACTCCGCCAGTACCTGCGATGGCCGAAATGACAGCCATCTGACCGACCTGATCATCTTGTGGATGCGTCGCGAGCTGATCGAGTTGGCTGAGTTCCCCGCCACGCCCTACGAAGATCGGGCTCGATGTTGGCAACTGGCGGGGAACTGCGAAGGGATTCGCGGTCGGAATTGCCATTCGAACCTACCTCGGCAGGCGGTGCAGGGAGTCCAAGTATGATAATGGCGCCGGATCCGGGCGCTGCGGAAGCGGCTGCGTCTGGCACGCGAGCCGGCCACGAACTCCTTGCCGTGCGAATAGTCGCGGGCCAAGCTGGTCCGCCGGGCGCGCCGGCTGCCATGCCGCACAGCGCTGATCACATCGCCCAGCACGATTCGTATCCCGCGCCCCCGACGCCGCCAGCATCCTCGTCTGCCGCTGAGAAGGCACGGCCCTCCGAGCAGGTCTGGCCGCCCAGCTGGTCCTGCCGCTGGGCCTGCCAGACCCACGACCTTCTAGGAGGCCGCTTCGTAACAGCGCCCGCGTTCCTGCTTTCACAGCTCGTCGTCGCTCTGCGAGGCATACTCGGGCCGCATCTTTCGGGCCAAGCCGTAAAAGCCCGAACTCGGTCGGCCGGCGCTACGGGAGACGACCAGGGCGCTCCATAGCGGCTCACCCTTGTCGAACGCCCGACGGGAGACCTTGTCGAGCGGCTGCCTCAGGAAGTCCGGCCTGGTGTCCACCCGCTTTGCGAGGGGGCCATAGCCGATCAATCCCTTCGCCGTAGCGACGCCGAGAAGGATGTCCGCGATACGGTCGACTCGGTCGACCTCGAACGTCTCAGGCATCCAGTCACGTTAGAGCAGGTCTGGCCCGTGACGGTTCAGCTGATCCGCCACACTTGTGGCCATCCAGGTCTATCGAAGCGTCCTCATCTGCCGCAGGTGGGGCGCCGCCGACAACACGGCTGCGAGGCGAGCGTGCCTAGACTCGAAGTGGCCGCTGACCAGGACCGCCCGAGCCAAGTAGTTCGCTAGCGAGAACTGCTCTGGATCGGTTGAGAAGTCGATGAAGTCGCTGGCCGCCATGAGCCAGGTATCGGCCGATGAGCCGAGCTACCGATCTTGGTCGGCGGTGGGACAGGATGTTGGCCCGAGTCGGCTTCTAAGTGAAGGTTCCTGTGGCGATTTCCGAGAGAACGTTGAAGATCGTCTGGTCGGAGGCCGGTGGCAAGTGCTGCATCTGTCGCGTGCTGGTGCTGACGCCCGGCACTGAGGACGACGACCCGTCGGTCTTCGGCGAACTGGCCCACATCGTGGCGAAGAGTCCTGGAGGTCCCCGAGCCGGCGGCCTGGACCCGTCAAAGCTCGACACCCACGAGAACCTGATGCTGCTGTGTAACAAGCACCACAAGCAGGTTGACGACCAGCCCAACCACTTCACCGTGGAGAAGCTGCATCAGATCAAACGCGATCACGCGGCTTGGGTGGCGTCGGAGTCTAGTGCCCCGGACGACATGAAACTGATGCGGGACCCGACGTATCCGGTGCCGAAGAAGCTGAACATCATCGCCACTGGACACGCCCTCTGGCCGATGATCCAGGAGTGCATGGCGACCAGCTACATCATCCCCGACCGTATGCCAGATGAGGACGAGGAGCTGATGGTCGAGTTCCTACAGGTGGTCAGGGACTACGCCGATATCCACGACGATCTTCACACCGTCCGTGAGCACCGCGATGCCGCCAAGGCCCTGGGCGAGTACATCAGCCAACTTGCCGAGCGCAACTACTTCGTTGGCGCGTACATGAGGCGGCTTCTTCTAATCGGCGGGGTATCCAAGGAGGGCTCGCCGTGGCCGGAGCTCCACATCGAGATTCACGCTGGCGACCAGGCCCAGATCGTGGACAAGGACGGCAAGCCGATGGGTGCCACGGCTGGCGCTGTCAGCCGCGAGGTCGGGCGTGTGATGTTCCTGCGATGGCTGGAGCAGTACGGCGTTGAGCATCCGGGTGATCCCGCGCCGCTGGCCGAGTTCTTCGGAGAGGAGCCACCTTCCGGACACTCGGAGGTGCTTTGGCGGGATCTGATCCGCGGCCTGCGCAACGAGGGCCTGATCCTCTGCTTCGAGAGCCTGGAGTTCCGGTCCAGCAGCGCCACGCTCACTGACAAGGGCAGAGCAGATCTGGAGTCGCGTCGGCCGTAGAGATGTCCGGAGACTGGCCTACTCGTCAAGGTAGCGGACCTCTTCGTCGTACGCGTCACTGAGCCATTTTCATCGTGGGTAGCGGGCGTCTTCGGCGGCTTGCAGGACGAGGATGGCCTGGACGATCGGGGTGGCGCGGCGTGGGCAGCAGCGTAGTTTGGTCAGGATCTTCCACGACTTGAGCGTGGAAACGGCGCGTTCACCGAGGGCTCGGATCTTGGCGTGGTGCCTGTTGATGGACTTCTGCCGGCGGGACAGGCGGGTTCGGCGGTGTTTGCCCGGGGTCCAGACGGTGCCGCGGGCGCCTTGGTGGCCCTTATCGGCGAAGGTCAGCACGTCTGCGCCGGTCAGCGCGTCGATGATGCGGTGGGTTCGGGCTGCGGTCAGGTCGTGGGCCGAACCGGGCAGCGCCGGGGATGCCCAGACGAGACGGCCAGCGGCATCGGCGATGACCTGCACGTTCACGCCGTGGTGCTTGTGTTTCCCGAAGTAGTACGGCTTCTGGTCGGCGGCCCGGTCGATCGGTATCAGGGTGCCGTCCAGGATCGCGTACGCCAGCCGGCGGATCCGGTCCATGGCGGTGGCCAGGTCGTTGGCGGCCGTCGCGAGCAGGGTTATCGCTTCCTGCACGTAGCGCCAGGCGGTGGCGACGCCGATCTCGAAGCCGGCCGCGAGTCGGGTGTAGGTGTCGCCGTTGCGCAGGTGGGCGAGAGCCAGTAGCGCCTGTCAACCGGGGTCGAGGCGCCGCCACCGGAATCGGCGCTGCTTGCGGTGGCCGCGGATGCGGTCAGCGAGGTGGTTCAGGGTGCGGCTGGACAACGGAATCGTGGCGGGGTAGGACAGCCTGGCGAGGCTGCCGGTCGGGGCTTCGAGTCTTGGTCGACAGCTGTCCTACCTAAGGGCTGTCTAGTAACTGGGTGCGGGCGTTTGGCTGGTGCGGCGTCTGTGATTACCAGGTCAGGGCAATGTTGTGGAGGTTGGCGATGCCGGAAGCAGCGGCGGTCAATGTGCGGGCAGCGCGGCGGTAGTCACGCAGAATCTTCCAGTCTTTCATCCTGGCCAGGGTGTGTTCGACCTGCGCTCGGACGGTGCGGTGCTGGGCATTCAGGTCCTGCTTCCAGACCGGTAGCGGGCTGCCGTCGCGGTTCTTGCGGTACGGGATGATCACCTCGGGATTGCCGCGGTAGCCGCCGTCGGCGATGACGGGCCGTCCGGCCAACTTCTGCTCGATGCCGGAGGCCCGGTAGACGATCGTGTCGTTGCGGTTGCCCGGCTGGGGCTCGCCGACGGCGATGACCAGGCGGGTGCTGGCGTCGATGGCCACCTGCAGGTTCGTCGAGTACCGGTAGTTCTTGCTCGGTGGCGCGAGGCGGTGGTCCCGCGTCGGGATGAGGGTGCCGTCGACGATGGCGATCTGATCGACCGGCCGGTGGCGCACAGGTGCGAGAACCAGCAGCGGGCCGAGAGTGTCGATGACTCGGTGCGCGGGCGGAATGCGACACTCCGAACAGCGGTCCGATCTGCCGCATCGTCAGATTCGTGCGCCAGTAGACGGCCACCAGCAGCACCCGGTCGGGAAGATCGAGGGCCCACTGCCGGCCCGGCCGACCGTCAGCGATCCCGTCTCCGCCACGCTCGGCGACCAGGCGGACCAGCCTGCGGAACTGAGCGGGGGTCAGCCCAGTGAACGGGAGGATCCACTCCTGGCGGGCTGCGGAGATCACCTGCACCCATGCATCTTCGGCGATCGTCCGCAGCGGACATTGCCGGGGTGATGAGGGAGTAAGCGCCTATAAGAGAGGACGACGTGAGCAGCCAGTACATCGTCATTACCGGGGGACCCGGAGCTGGCAAGACCACGCTGATCGACAGCTTGCGGCGTGCCGGTCACGCCTGCGTCGACGAAGCGGGGCGACAGATCATCCAGGACCAACTGTCGA
Organism: Micromonospora sp. D93; assembly: GCF_018070365.1. Lineage (NCBI taxonomy): Bacteria > Bacillati > Actinomycetota > Actinomycetes > Micromonosporales > Micromonosporaceae > Micromonospora > Micromonospora sp. D93. The sequence continues at coordinate 24,292 of NZ_JAGPXW010000015.1, forward strand.
TCGACGGTCAAGCGCTGCACACCGGGGACTCACGACTGTTCGCCGAGCTCATGCTCAGCTGGGAGATCCGCTCCTACCGCCAAGCCAGCCGGTATCCCGGACCCGTCTTCTTCGACCGGGGGATCCCGGACCTGGTCGGCTACTACTACCTACTCGGCCAGCCCGTTCCCGCACACGTGACAGCCGCAGCACAGCTCTTCCGCTACCACCAGCGTGTGTTCATCGCCCCGCCCTGGCCGCAGATCTACACCACCGACAGAGAACGACACCAAGACTTCGCCGAAGCCGTCCGTACCCACGACGCCATGGTCGCCGCCTACACCCAACACGGCTACCAGCTCAGCACCCTGCCCCGCAGCGACGTCGCCTCGCGCGTCGAGTTCATCCAGCAACACACCGCAGCCATCAATCCCGAATTTCCTGGATCACCCCGCCTGAGCTGCCCCGAGTTACGAGACGTCCCTTAGGCCTACCAACGCGCGCCCATGCAGATGTAGGAGGCCCAGATCACCGGCAGCGGTGACTCGCCCGGGTCCGCGCCTTGCGGCGTGGACCGCCACCGGTGGAGCCACTTGAGCTGCACAGCCCGCAACGCCGTGGCCGCATCTTCCGGCCGGCGTAGCGCGTCAGCCAGGTCGAGATCGAAACGACTGGTGAACGGAGTATCCCAGACCCGCCAGTTCGTCGCCACGACCTGCCGCGCACCGGCCCACAGGATCGCGGAGGACAGCCCGAACCACTCGCCGGCACCGCCGCCACCAGCACCCGAGGACGCGCACGCAGCGAGCATCACCCGCGACGGGAAAGGCAGGGCCGGGTCGTCACCCGCACTGGTGAAGATCAGATCGGCGGTGACCAGACTGCCCTGCAGGGCGAGGCCGCTCTCCACATCGCCGTCACCGCTCGCGTGGCCGGAATAGTAGAACAGGCTCGGATGTGACGGTCCGAGCCGCCGCAAGGCGATCGCCAGGGCCTGCGGGGTAGCCCCGGGATGTGTGAGCGCGATCTCCGTGCCAGGTGGCACAAGCCGGGAGAACTGCAGGTCGCCGCGCGGGTCGACGCACGCGACACTCAGCGGGAGTTCGTCCACCGGAAACGTCGGATGACGGTCGACGTAGTCCATCAGGGCGGCCGGCGGAGCGACCCGCGGCACCGCCGCGTCGATGAGCCGCGCGGGGTGGCGATCGGGGCTCTGCGTCTCGATGCCCAGGAGGGTGGTCGGCAGGACGGCGAACAGAGTGCCGCAGAGCACCAGCTGCAAGGGGTTACCGGTGCCGACCCGGCGCAGCAGCTCGGCGCGCAGGATCGGCGGGATGAGGTGATGTCCGAGAAGCGTCGAAAGGGTCTCCTCCGCGTGGTACGAGGAACTGAGGGGACCGTTCAGCACATCCGCGGCGGTGGCGTCGTCGTTGACGAGGCTGGCGTTCATCAACGTCTCGAAGGCGTCGCCCAGCTCGGTGCCATTGGCGGCATCGAGGAACCCGCAGGCCGCCTCGCCGCCGCCCCGCACACACCAGTAGATGCGCTCGTTGAACCCCCAGGCTCCCCACCACCAGGCGTCCTCGCCGCCGACCTGCCTGACGTAGTCGTCGAAGGACAGCGGGGTTCCGGCGACATCCTCGGCGTACAGCGAGGCAAGGTGGGAGAAGCCGTCCACGGCGATCGGCCGCATCCGGGAGACCCGGGTGGTGCCGAGGGTGGTGAGCAGGCCCGCCGGCGACATGCCGCGATATCGTTCTGCGGTCGGTCCGCCCGTGGGGAGCACCTGGAGACGGGCGCTTTCCATGAGCTCGGCCGCCAGCGCTGTGTCGTGGCGTGCACAGGCAATCTGGAGCGCCACTTCCCGCGCTGCCTCTCCTCCCATGTTGCTGAACAGGCGCAAGGCGGAGGCTTCCGTTCGAGCGCTGATCTCGTTATTGCGAGCTACCGCCGCGAGAGCGTGCGTGAGTGCGTCATCAAGGTTGCCACAGCTAAGGAGGAAGGCGGCCCGGCCAAGTTCCGCATTGGCCACATGACGGGGGTTGGCCGTCTCCCGTGCCACTCGCAGTCCGTGCTGGGAGGCCGAGTCCAGCCATGCGGGGAACGAGCGACTGCGGTGCCGGGAGTCGGTGAGAATGCTAAGCGTGGTCAGGAACTTCTCACGGTCACGCGTCGCGTAGTAGTTCACGGCTAAGCGGATATGGGTGAACGCCTCGTGCTGGTCGGCCCCATCAACTTCCAGTAGGGCGGCCCCGAGGTTGTAGCTATGTAAGGCGCGGTCGGCGTCGGTGCGTGCCGACTCCAGGTCATGCCGGAAGCCCTCGATCGACGCTGCGCTCATCCGGCGTTGGCCCCGCTCCGCCAGATCCTCCCTCACCCGTCGGATCTGATCGACATAGCCAGGGAGATGCCCGACGGCCTTCGCCGCCTTCTCGATGTAGATCTCCGCCACCGAGCCGATGCCCAGGTCCGCGAAGTAGATCGCGATGTCGTGCATCGCTTCGCCGTAATGCCGTACGTTTCGTGGATCTTTTTCCAGATGCTCCTCGGCACGGGCGAACGAGCGCAACGCCTCCTCCACGCTGCCTCGCTGCATGTACACCTGTCCAGCCAGCTGGTGTAATCGACCGAGGTCACGATCGCGCTGACGGGCGTCCGGTTCGGTGGCGAAGAGCGGTTCGGACGCCCGGATCTTTCGCAGCGCGGTGTCGAAGTCGCCGCGGTGGTATGCCTTCAGCGCCGCATTGGCAGACAAAATCCCCCGAGCTCTGTCGAACATGGCGGGCTCCCCTTGTGTCGGTGCGAGCCTCCAGCAGACTCCTGTGGGACCACGGCCACAATCCACGCTCGGCCGGACATAGCGGCTGATCGGACAGTTGAACCGCCACCGGCGCCTTGACAGGATTCGATGGATGATCACAGGAGGGGACATGCGCCGGATGGAAGACCCGCAGCCCGAGCAGACCAATCTCACCTTCGCCGAACGTGGACTCGTTGACGACCTGGACAACCCCATCAGCCTCAGCGACCTGCTGACGCCGCCGATCATGTCCGACAGCGGGGAGGAACAGGCCAGCGAAGAGCAGGCGTCCACCACAACGGACTGACGGCGGGCCGCCTTGATGCCCACATCACTGGTGAGCGTGACGATCTTCGTGCTGCTGGTGCTTCCCGGCATCGCGCTCGAACTGCTGCGTCAGCGATCCCGGCCGGGCCGGGCCGACAGCGTCTTCGTCGAGACAGCGCGTGTCCTGCTCGGCGGCGCGGCGGTCACGGTGGGGACCCTGCTGCCGCTCGGCCTGATCAGGACGGCTGCGCCCGCCGTTATGCTGAATCCCCGGCAGCTCTGGATCGAACCGCGGTACGTCGCCGACCACCTGTGGCTGACCCTCTGGTCGCTGGTGTTATTTCTGCTGGTCTCCCTGACGTTGGCCGCGCTGTGCTACGCCCTGCTGCCCGCGCCCGGACTCGCCGGTAACGTGCACATGGAGAGCGCATGGGTCTTCACCTTCAACCGGCTGCCGCAGCGACTGTACGACCAGCAGGACGCGTCATCTCCGGGATTCGGCATCCGCACGCAGTTGCAGGTAGAGCTCACTGACGGCACCGCTTACCTCGGCGTCCGGGACACCTACTCGGCGGACGCCGCACTGGTCGACCGGGAGCTCGTGCTGGCTCCTCCTCTGCACGTGCGGCGCGCCGAGGGCCCATTCGAGCCGCTCGAACCCGGCTGGCAACGGATCATCGTCCCGGCGTCACAGATCCGTTCGATCATGGTCCGGTTCACCCGAGGGGCGCCTTCCGCCACAGCGTCGCAGCTTCGCGGCCGCAGGACCACTCGGTTCCTAGCTGCGCTGGTCACCGACCCCCAGCGCCTCGCCGTGATACTCGGGCTGGAGATCCTGATCCCCCTTGCACTCGGCATCTTTCTTCGCCAGCTATGAGTCAGAGCTCCTCGTGCGCGCGGCCACTCCGCGGGAGGTCATCCCGCCCGTCTCGAAGGCCCAGGTGGCGGGCTTGGTCGGCGGCGCTAGCGCGGACGCACGAACAGGCGCGCCACCAAGGGGCATCGCATCTCCGAAGAGACTCTGCGGAGATTGCGGACTGCCGAGCACTCCAACCTGACGACTTCAACATTGACAGCGCTCGCCGAGTTCTTCGGCGTCCACCCGGATCAATTCCTCCAGGCTGCCTGTCTCCATCGTCCTCGCGCAGGCAGCGGTTATCCTCCCTGCTAGGCGGTTGCCGCCCACGCAACCCTCGTGGGAAACAAGGAGACTTGAACCCAGGAGAACCACTCATCGAGCCTCGTTCAAGGCTTGTCATTGCTTGTCAAAACCCCTTGTTACCAACAGTAACCGAACCAAGCTTGTCATTGCTTGACGAAAGTGGTCGCTGAGCTGCGAAGACACCGCCAGGCGCTCATCACTCCTTGTCACCCTTCGTCAACGATTGGGCGGGGTTTTCGGGGGGTAAACGGGGGTGCCACACAGAATCCCGCCAGGTCTGATCGCCCCCGCTGGCCCTGTCACCGTGTGGCGCCTGCCTCACGGCATGGGTGCTGACCGAATCTGTGGCAGCCCTTCCTCGGTCAGCGCGACCGTCAGCGGAACCTCACGTGGCGGTGCGCTTTCGATGCTGTCCCGCAACGACCGGTGGACAGGGCACTCGCACGACGGATGCAGCGGATCCGGACATCGGGCAAGAGCAGCGTTCAGCTGTTGAACTCCGTCAACGGGGACCGGCCACGACCAGTTCATGTCCCATGGCTCCTCCCAGGGTTGGTGGAAGCAGTCATGATCGAAGTGCACGAGAAGCCCGGCCTCGCACAATGGACAGACGGACAGGCTGGTCCAGCGGTAGGTGACCTGGTGCCCGGGAGTACCGTGCGGCACGCCCCAACTGCCGATACGAACAACGGTGCGCTGGTCCACTCGGCAGGCGACGCAGATACGCATGGCTAACCCTCCTCGCCATCTGGCGACATCCACCGCAGAGATCGACGCAATCACGGACCCCCGGTTGCAGCAGGCCGATGGCTAGGGATCAACGCAGTACTCCGCGGCCGGGGGCGTCCGACGGTTCGCCGAGACCACCCTGCCGATCCACTGGAAAGGACTGAGTTGCATTCCCCGGGGCCTGAGCTGGCAGATCCGGCCGCCTGCCAGCTCGCTCGGGGCCATGCTCTCGATCCTGGGTGGATAGCCGGTCGAGGCGACGATCGCGTAGCCGTCGTTGACGCTCACCACGAGCACGGAGCGTTCCGTCTTCGTGCCGGCATCTTCGAGGTTCATCCGCGTCAGACCGTCCACCACACGTCCGACGGCGACCCGGGACAAGCTGTAGCGGGGCCATCCGGACTCGGCGAGCCCTTCCTCGACGACCAGAGCCGCGAGCACGATGATTGCGACGATCGCGATGCCCTGGCGATGCGGCGCCAGCCGGCGCCGGGCCCAGATCCACCCGAGACTCACCAGGAAGGCGATGAACTGCAACAGCAGGTAGTTCAACGGGACGAAGATCGCGAAGCCGGCGGCGAGGCCGGCCGCCGCCCAGTTGGTGGCACGGAGGGTCCAGCCCAGCCAGCCGCGTTGCCGGGCGAGGTAGACGAGCGACGCCGCGATAGTCGGCAGGAACAGCGGCAGCAGCAGCGCCGTCAGGCCGAGCGGGTTCCCCTCCTGCACGATCGAACGGAGGAGGACGTGCTGACCGGTCAACGACAGCAGGAGCAGCACCAGCAGCAGCGGGAGCGCCGTCAGCACGGCCGGCATCAGGTCGTCGGCCACGCTCGCCCGATCCGGGGCGTAGCTGACGGTACTGCTGCTGACACTGCTCCTGTTGCTGATGCTGCTATCGACGTACACGTCGCCGGTGGCGTGGACGTGCATCGTCCTGGGCGCGTCGCCGCCCGCCTGAGCCGTGGAGCCGGCTCGGCGTCGCCTGCGCCGTGGCCTGGGAGCTGGCATCACGCGAAGGTACCGAGCTTCGCCGGCAAAGTTCCTGTCTTTGTCGTCCTTATGATCCAGGCCGGCCGGAACCGCCAGTCGACCGAACCGGTGAATCGGCGAGGGTTACCTCCTTGGTCATACCGATCACTGGGCCAGCCGTTCGACCTTAGGGTGCGAGGGCCGAGAGCCGGTCCCGCCGGGCGAGGAAAACCCGTGCCGAGGTACATGCAGATCAGGCAGCGCATGGGCGAGTCGAACGCGGCCCTGGAGGCGGGTCCTGCCCCCGTTCACGGAACTGCGGACCCACGTCTAGCGGGGCAGAGGTGGTGAAACGGACGTCGGAGGCTTGGCGGCGCGGTTCAAGGCTGGTCCTCGTACTCCACTGCCGGCTCCCCCTGTGGGAAAGGCTCTCGCGCTCGCACTGGATCGCCGTTGTCTGTCCGCTGCCATTCCCGGCCGTTGAAATCGAAAAAGCGCAACGTCAGGGAGATGTCCGACAGGAAGTTATCGATCCCCATACTGGTCAGCGGTGTCGGAGGAAGCAGCGCGCCGGGCAGTTCGAACATCCCTGACCCCCCGCAGCTATCGTGCGGTTCAAGGATCTCCGCCACGAAGATCACCCAGATGTTACGCGCGCGCGGGCACCGAGCCACCGCCACGACACGGCGCGCTGGCTCTGGACCGTAATTGGTCACCTGGAAGTCAATCGAGAGGCGCGCGCCTCCACTCGCACTGCGCCACATCGTCCCGAACAACGATTTGTATTGGACCGCGCGGGCTCCGACCTGCTCAGCCTCGACGCGAGCCTCCCTGCTTTGCTGCCGCTCGTGCACCAGCAACCAGCTCGCCGCCACCGCCGCCCCAGCGCCAGCGAGCACGCCGGCCAAGCTCCCCCACCCCTGCATCCAGTCGGTTATCTTCGGCGGCTCCGTACCGGGCGGTGGCTCGTACGTCACGGAAAGGCGAACGGCAATTACCGAAAGTACGGTGACCAGGCATGCAGCCAAGATGGTCAGCAGCCAGGGCACCCATGACTTACGTTTCGGCTCCACCGACAGCACACTACCGACCTTGATCAATTATCCGACCAGCATCGACGCAGCAGTGCCGGTGCACTCTGGGCTGCGGCGAGCGCCGAAAGTCCTGTATGGAAATCGGGCCTTCGGGCCTTTGGGCCTTTGGGCTGTCTCGTAACTAGTTGAAGGAGGTTGCCCTGCGCCGGGTTGGCGGTCACCAGGTCAGGGCGATGTTGCGCAGGTGCGCGATGGCGGAAGCGGTGTCGGTCAACGTGCGGGCGGCGCCCGCCTGGCCGGTGTCCTAGCGTGCAAGATGGTGGGCTCGCCGGCCGGTCCCGAGGCGGAGCCCTCAATGGCCACGTAGATCCCGGCTGGCGACCCGCCCCTCACCCTGCCGGCCTCCCGGGCCGGTAGTATTCCGGCACGTTGCGTGAACGGGCATCCAACTGCGTGCTACGGAGACGTCATTGATCGACGCGGACCTGGTGCTCATCCACGGTTTCTGGTCGTCGCCCGCCACCTGGGACCAGGTGGCCGAGCGGGTGCAGGCCGACCTGGATCTGCGGGGCCTGCGCGTCCACCGGTTCCGGTACGAGTCGCCGAAGCTGCCGATGCCGTTCGCTGCCACCCGGATTCCTGACTACAACGACGTGGCGCAGTCCTTGCGGAGCTACCTCGCGGCGACGGTGTCCAGACGCGACACCGCGATCGTCACACACAGCCAGGGCGGCCTCATCCTGCAGCGGTTCCTCGCCTGGATGCTGAATGAGGGACATGGGCAGGAACTCGCGTCGGTCAAGCTGGTCCTGATGCTCGCCTGCCCCAACGAGGGCTCAGAGTTCAGCCGGTCCATTCGGAAGATGGCCGGCTTCGGCCGCCACGCACAGGCCCGCGACCTGCAGGTCCTCAGCTCGGACGTGACCGACGCGCGCCGCACGGTGCTGCGGCAGGTCGTCTACGCCGACACCGTGTCCGCTCGGGAGTGCCGGATTCCCTTCCGGGTCTACGCCGGGCGCAGCGACCGAATCGTCACCCGCGCCTCGGCGCAGAGCGTCTTCCCGGAGGCCGAAACCCTACCGGGAGACCATTCCTCCATCCTGCACGCAGCGCAGGCCGACAACCTGACGTTTCCCACCCTGAAACGGCACCTCGTCGAGACCTTCGGCCAACGTCCCGCCATCATCGTCACCGGCAATGGCGCGGTAGCCCCGCCGTCCCCCGACTCCACCGAGCCAGTAAACGGGGAGAACGTGGTGGTGCGATGGAACCCCGACTCTCGTACGGTCGACTTCATCACCACACCGGACGTCGCGCTGTCATGGATCAGGGAACTGCGCGAGGAGCAGCCGGATGAGTAGCGAAGAAAACTACCAGCGGCGAGTGCCGTTCCGCGAGGCCCAGCAAGCGTGGGATGACTTCAGCCGTACAGGGCGCGGCGAGGACCTCGACAAGATCGTTACCATGCTCCGTAACACGTTGGTGCACCTACCACCCGGCACGCCGGAGTGGAACGCCGCCTTCACGAATCTGGGCGCCGCGCTGCTGCGTCGTTACGAGCTTGCCGGGCACGCCGATGACGTCGAGGAGGCGGCTCGGGCGTTGAGAGCCGCAGTCGACGGACTACCGGAGGGCGACCGGCGGCGGTTGCCAGCGTTGACAAATTTGGGTGCTGTCCACCTTCGCCGTTACGAGCTTGCTGGCCAAGCCAGCGATCTAGAGCAGGCGATCCAGGTGCTCGGCGCCGCCGTCGAGCAGCTAACGGAGACCAACCATGACATCGCAGCATTGACGAACCTCGGCACCGCACTGCTGCTCCGCTTTAACCAGTCGGATCACGAAGAGGACGTCGATCGGGCAATGGCGGTGCTGCGGACCGCAGTGGGCCGTCTCCGACCCAATCAGCCGGAATATCTGACGGCCATGTCCAACCTCGGCGACGCACTACGGGCGAAGTACGAGCGAACGCCTCGACGGCTCATCGACGAGGACGACGGGCAGCTGCGCTCGCTGAACATGGAGGCGGTGCACATTTACCGCGAGGTGCTGAACCGACGTCGGCGGCTCCTCGGTGATGATCACAGACAGACTCTCGCCTCGATGAATAACCTCGCGGTCGTACTGCAGAACCAGGGCGATCTCGAGGCCGCCGAGCGCCTGCACCGGGAGACCTACGAACGTGCAGGCCGGGTGCTCGGCCCGGAACATCCCACGACGCTTTCTTCAATGAACAACCTCGCCGGCGTGCTGCAGGACCTCGGCAACCTCGACGGCGCACAGCGTCTTTACGAGCAGACGCTCGCGGTCCGCACCCGGCTATACGGGCCGGATCATCCAAACACGTTGGCGTCGATGCACAACCTCGCGGGTATCTTCCGGAGCACTGGCGACCTCGCCGTGGCCCGGCGGATGTACGAACAGGTGGTGGCGGAGTCGCGGCGCCTTCTCGGGCGACAGCATCCGAGCACCCTGGTGTCAATGACCAACCTGGCCGGAGTGCGACGTGAGCTCGGCGATGTGGCTGGGGCGCGGGAGCTATACCAGCAGGCGCTGGAGGTCTCCGAGCTTGTCCTCGGCGCCGAGCATCCACGATGCCGGAGCATTCTCGCTGAGCTTGCTGCGTTGTGGCCACCGGGTGAGCCGGCCCAGTACGGCACTTCGCCCGTGGAGACGGAGGTAGCGCTGACGGTGCTTGGCGGCGATTCTGGCGAGGTTCGGTCACTTGCAAGCTGGATTGAGAAGGAGCCGGCGCTGCGTGGCACACTGCGCCTCACCGAGCCGGCACTCGACCCGGGCGCCATGGGCTCGCTCTCTGACACGATCGCGGTCGCGTTTGCTTCCGCGTCGGTTTCCCCGTTCGTCCGGGTGCTCGTGTCGTGGATCCGAGCCCGCCCACGCCGCGCGCGGGTGGTGATTACGGCGCCGGACGGCAAACGGATCGAACTCTCAACGAGCGCATTGAACAACATGACCCCGATCGCCGAACAGCATCTCGTCGAAAGCTTGACGACGACGCTACGCGGATCTTGAGGAAGCGCTCAGTAAGGTTTCCAGAAGTTGCCCAGGCGGTCTGCGTGGGAACGAGGAGACTTGAACCCAGAAGAACCTCTTGTCGAGCCTCGTTCAGGGCTTGTCATTGCTTGTCAAAACCCCTGCCTTCGGCAGGGTCCGGCGCCGGCTCCCGTTATCTGGACGGGGAGCCGGCGTCAACGGCGGCCCGTGCGGGCAGTTGGCCGACGAATGCACCCGCTTCTACCAGGAGATGGCGAGCACTGGTCGCTATCGTGAACCACCCTGCATCCAGGTCTCGGACGGAAGGACTCTCGATGGCAAAGGCGGCCCGGAAAAGCACCAAGGCCCGCGGGATCCGCGCCCTCACTCGTGAGCAGCGGACCGCTGTTCTCAAGCGGGCCGGCCGGGTCCTCGCCGAGTACAACGGTGGGAAGCCGCAGTGCATCGAGAGGGTGGCGGTGCTTGAGCGCGCAGCCGGCCTGCTTGGCATCAAGGCCGAGCCCGTACCGGTCGCGGTCGCGGTTCAGGGGCCGATTGGAGCCTGCATGCTGGGTGAGGCGGTGGAGGGTGTGATCCCGCTGCTGCCCGGCGGGGCGGTTCGGCGGGCGTCGAGCACCGAGCTATGGAACGGCGCCGGGCACCTCTTTCTCTTCGCGTCGCAGGAGGGAATCATGCTGGATCCCACGCTGGACCAGGTAGGCCCCGTCACCGGGTGTCCTCGGGGTTGCCTGATCATGCCGATCACCGCCGACCACCTCTACGCCGACGATGTGCCCTTCGAGATCGCTGGGGGCGTCCAGGTCCTGTATCGGGTCGTCCGAAGCGACTCAAGCTGGAGAACGGCGTACAACGCTATGTATGCAAACCTGGGGAAGGACGGACGGTTGCTCGCGCGACGGGCGCTCGAACTCGAAGGCTTCGACGAGGAACTTGTCTGAAGCCGAGCGGTTGGAGGGACTCGCCGCATTATGCCGGCAGCGGATGACCCGGGCCGAGGAGGAGCTGGCCCTGGCAATCGAACCCGTGGGCAGCGGCGAGCAGTCTGGGCGATGGCCGGGACCGGCCGGGCCGACGCGGAGTCGATGCGCCGGCTCGTCGACGAACTGCGCGCGGCACCGGTACAGTCGCGGGGCCGGTCAAGTCTCCTGAAACGCCGAGGCCGGAGCGGGAGCCGCTCCGGCCTCGGTAAGACGATCCGCGGCTCTACCAGTTGAGCACTACGCCCCCAGGCGTGGAGACGACGGGACTCGAACCCGCAACCGACCGGATTGGTCAGGGGCACCCGAGGTGCCAGAACAACCATACCAGAACTCAATCAAATCGGTCAATCAAGACAGCGATAAGCGACCCCTGCCAGGCCGCTCTGCACTTCCTGAGCCAACCGGGTTGGATCGTAGAAGGTGATCGCCTTCTCGCGCTCGGAGCAGCGGACGAATTCCTCGATCCAACCTTCGGCCCAGTCGTAGTCGTGCAGCGAAGCGCGATAGACGACCTGCACGGCTCCACGCTGGGCTGGGCTGCGGTTCGACGGATCAAACGAGTACGACGGCGTACCCGTCTTCCCCTGCCTGAGCGACCGGAGAGTCTCGGTAGGGCTTGCTTCATCTTGAGGCGCCCAACCTTGTCGCGGCAGTAGCGAAACGGCCTACCTCGATGTCCGCGTCCGCTGCAAGTGTGGATTCTGGTCAGCTCTAACCTCACCGCGAGCTGAACTGTCGTACCCCGCGCGTAGGTTTCCAGCCATGGGCTACGGGACCCAACCCAGCCACCGCTGTTCCCGCTCGCAGTGGGGCGGGGGAAACGTTTTGCGCGGGGACACTGCTGCGGGATGCCCATTCGCACCTGGTGCCGTTGCTGCACCCGGATCGGAATTGGGCGTGGACCTGGCCACCTTGATTGGCGGGCAGCGGTAGCCAGCTGTGGTGGAAGTGTCCAGAAGGCGACGATCATGAGTGGCCCGCCGTGGTGCCGAACATGAAGGGACCAATCGGACACCCGTTCGAGTAACGTTGACGTTCCGCTATAACCAGGTTGAGCCGGAACACCAGCCCGACCTACGGTTTCGAGGCAACGAATCAACGACAGCAGCCCTGAGTGGGCCCTCTTCCTGCGAGACCGCAAAGCAAATCGAAGATCAAGATAGGAACTCCGCTTGATGGATTCCGTGCCGAACGACGGCGCTGTTGACGATGAGCGCTTGCACTACCTGCTGGGGCTGCAGACCGAGTTGCCGTCTCTGGACTACAAGCACAAGTACGACCTCGGGACGGCCGGCAAGTCAAGGTTCGACTTCGTCAAGGACTGCGCGGCCATGCTCAGCCGCCCACACGGCGGGTACCTCGTCGTCGGAGTCGACGAACGAGGCCACCCGGTCGCCTCTGGCCTGCGCGCCGCGGACTTCGACTCCAGCCGGCTACGCGACATGCTCGCCAAGCACCTCGAAGGCAGCATTGACGTGCGCAGCGCCGTCCATGAGGTCGACAAAATTCCAATCGCGCTGATCTACCTCGCACGACGAACCGACGGACTGTTTCCGATCGTCAAGTCGGACTTCACCTACACCGAGCCGGGCGGCACCCAGAAGACCGCCCTACGGGCCGGCGACGTGTACGTCCGCGACGGAACCAGCACCCGCCGCTGGAGATCGGCTGACCTCGCGTCACTTCTGACCCCGTACGTCGAAGCCGCTCGCCGCGAGGAACGCGCCCGAGTAGACGACATCGTGGCAGCAGTCCGGCAGCAGTACCGCGGCCTAGAGGCCGCGCTCGGTCCAGCCACCGCACTAACCTGGCAACTCGGCCAAGACGACTTCGACACCGCCGTCATCGAACTGTCCCGCCGACAGGATCAGGCACCGATCCGGCTCCTCGGCTTCGACATTGCTCGGGATGGCTGTGCGTTGCTCGACGACCCCAGCGACGACGGACCGGGCCGGCTGCAAGATCTCCTGGACCGGGCCGTATCCGCGCTCGCCTACGGCATCGTCCTCGATGACAGGAACCTGGCCGAACGACTCACCCGCGCACTACATCAGATCTACACCCATGGGCTGATCATGGATCAACCCCGTAACGATGCCGCCGCCACCATCCAACTCACCATCGTGGCGCGCGTACTGGCGACCATCGCGCTCGCCGTGCGCGTCGAGGCATGGTGGGCAGTCCGGCCCCTCACGCTGCAACCAGTCGGCACCGAGCCTGGCGCGTACGAGCGGGCTTCCTGGCTCCGGCACGCGGTCGTATGGAACTCTCGGTGGAACACTGTCCCCACCAACGCTGACGGGCAGCCCATCCCCGGGATTCTGATCGCTCAAGCCCGCGAGATCATCAGCCGAGTCCCGGCACTGCGCCGCGACGTCGCCGCACCAGTCGACGCTTTCGTAGTCGGCGAAACACCACAACGAGGCGACACCCTGTTGGACTCGCTCTGCCAGGCCGACCTGTTGTGGTGCCTCGTCGCGTTCCTACACGGCGGCAAGCACGGCACCCGCGACTTCTACACCACTTTCGCGGCCCTGTACGAGCATCGTGTCCAGCCGATGGTTCGTCGACTGCTAATCGATGATCCCGTCGTCGCGGGCGTGTTCCCGGACACCACACCCGCTGACCTACGAGAAGCCCTCGCCAACGTCCTGGAAATGGCAAGCAGTGAGGGAGCCCGATTCGGGCACTCCGACTTCGGCCTACGTGACAAAGCCTGACGGATTTGGCCCAGGCCGAAGGCGTCGCCTGGTTCAGGCTCTCGCGGCACCACGTCGCGGTCCGCCACGAACTCGCGGTATGCCGCCGGGCCACGGCGAAGCGCCATATTGCCGGATGACGCGCTCACCCTGCCCTGAGCGGAGCCGACCGGCGCGCCTCCAGGCCGGAGTGACGACTGGCTAACCGGCATCTACCTCTCAACGACTTGCCGCGGCAGGGCCGTCCGTCGATCTTTAGGAGACCAGCCCGTACGGTGTCGCTGTGACTACTGACCTCTCCGAGATGGTCATCGACCCGGCAGCGGCAGGATTTGACGGTGACGTGCTGGCTCCGGTGCCCGTGACGGATGCAGCCCGACGAGTGCTCGCCTTCTGCACCGAGCCGCGCAGCGGATGGGTCACCTACCATCTCGCCGCCCGCAGCACCCAGACCTCCGGCCTGTTCGATCAGGTCACCACCTGGTCACTGCTCTACGTCAACGCGCTCGCCGGCCGAGTGGACATCGAAGACGTGGCCGGATTCTCCCGTGACCGCCGGCGCGACTTCGCAGCCCGAGTCGCCGCCGTACCGGAGGACACCGACCTGCACACGATGGACGACGACGGCGTAGCCGCGGTTGTCAACCTGTGCCACTTCGGGTACCACGGTGTCTGGGGACCCAAGATCACCAAGATGGGTTCCCTATATCGGCCCCACGCGGTTCCCGTGCTCGACGGACACGTTGCGGAGGTGTTCGGCTTCAACCGCGAGGGATTCTCGAACAAGGCGCGCCAGCACGACCTGGGCCGCCGCGAGCGCATCGACAAGGTCGTTCGGGCCTTGGCGATCTGGATTCGAATCCACCGCGCCGAGATAGCGGCCCTGCGAGATGCCGTGACACCAACCGTACCCGAGATCCACGACCTACCAGACCTTCAGTTGATCGACATCGTCTTGTGGACATCGCAGGACGACACGCCGACATACCGGCGGCCCGGCCAAGGTGAACGATGGATCGACCGGCCAGTCGGCCAGCATGTCACAGCTGAGGAGTTACGGCCTGAACCGATCCCCCCAGCCAAATAGTCACTCACTGGTATGAAAGGCGAGCCTTGGTCAAGGTCCATCCGTGAGGCGCGGCTGCAGATCGCATGCAAGAGGTGATCATGGGCTCGTCGTTCGTCCGACAACGGCGGAGTCTCGTCCACCCGGCCAGGCCCTCGCAGAACGACAATAGTTTCCGGCCGGCTAACCCCTGGTGTCGTCGGGCGACTGACCGGATCCAGCAGTGGCCGCGGCCTCGAGCACGCGAACGCTTGATTTTTCGTCGATCCGCTGGCTGCCGAAGGGGCCGGCCGACGGCGGGGTCCCCGCGCGAACGGGTGATTGTTCCGACATTGAGGCATGCCTGAGCCATATTCGGCTCCACCGGGTATTCCGGGCCTTCGCTCAGTACCGGACGACGCACGGCCGGCTACCACCGCCTGTACCCGTGCGGCAGAATTCGGCTAGTGAAGTTCAACTTTGACGTCGGTGTCCAGGAGCGGCACGAGGTGACGTTCTCGTTCAGCAAGTTCTGGGGAGGCTTGTCGATCCTGGTAGACGGCCAGCCTGTCCGCCAGGAGCTGCGGGTCCTGTCGGTCGAGTTAGTCAAGCGGTACGAGTTTGTGGTCGGCCAGGAGGAACGTCACTCGGTGCGCATCGAGAAGGAGCGCAAGCTTCTCTTCGCCGGCTTCCGGCCGCAGCAGATCAGGGCCTATGTCGACGGGGATCTGGTCGCCGAGCACACTGCCTGAGCGGGGTCACGCGCCTCCAAACGCCGCCCCCACAGAAGGTGGCAGGTGTAGCACGATGTGTGAGCCGATGTCGGTCGCGGGGGCCGTCGGTCGGCGTACACGGGGGCTTGGGTCATGGGTTTTGCAGTCGATGTGGCCGCGCTGCGGGGCCTTCCACCGTTGTTCGACCGGCTCGGGGATGACGCCCGCGCCGGGTTGACCTATGTCGATTCGAACACTGTGTTGGAGTATGGGCCGGGTTTCATCAACCGGATCAGCGGCAAGCACGAGAACGCCATGCTGGCCATCCGAGACCTCGTCGAGGACGTCGCGAAGTACACGGCGGCCGACACCGGCGGAGCGTTGCGGCAGTCGCTCGACTACTACGAACGGACCGACGCTGCGGCCGCTGAGCGGTTGGACCAGGCCTTCCGGCGTGACTGGGTGCTGGATCGCTCCGAGTACGCGGGTTTCTACCGGGACGTCGCCTTGCCGGCGCCGTTCGCCGACCGGACCGACCCGCAGCAACTCCTGCGCGCGGTACCTGACTACGACAAGGACGACGCGTTCCAGTTCGAGCCGCAACTGTGGGACATGGCGAGCCCCACGTCAGTGACCCGGGATGTGATCTGGGGCGCCACCTGGCTCGCCGCTAAGCTGGGCATTTGTGACCGCGCGTACGACCCGTACGAGTCGCTGCTGAAGCCGGTCGCCGGTGACTGGGCCGGGGTGCGGGGCTGTGCGGACGTGTTTGGCAACCTCGCCGCAGCCTTGGCGGGCATGGCAGACAATGTGCGGTGGGGTGCCCTCAGCTCCGAACAGCATTGGCAGGGCAAGGCCGCCACCGCCTTTCAGGCGCACCTGGTCGACTCGGCACGCAAGCTCGACACCGCCGGGGGACCGTTGCTCGCGCTCGCTGCCGAGTACCGCAGGACGGCCGAGGCGATGTTCGAGATCGGCAAGGTCCTTGGATCGCTGCTGTCTGACCTCGTCGACGCCGCCATGATCTTCACGGTGACCGCCAGCACGGCCGTCGCCACGTCGGAGACCGTTATCGGCGGCGTCGTGTTCGGAGCGGCGGCGTTGTACGAGGGTTACAAGATGTGGGACATCTTGAAGGAGGCGCTGGATCTGGTGGGCCGCGCTGACTCGCTGACCAGCGCCTTCACCGCAGCCGTCGGCAACTTCGGTATGGCGGCCACCGCCCAGGAGCTGCCGGTGCTCGCACCGGCACCCAACGGGATGCCCCACTGATCCCGCCTCAGAAATGGATGATCTGCGTGAACGACACCCCGCACTCCCGACCAGCGGATGTCCTCGCCGCCGTCGACCGCACACCGTACGGTTCTGTCGTGCGCGACGAGGCCCGACGGCGGCAAATGGTCTACGAATCGTTGATCTCCGGAGTTGACCCCGTCGGCCGGGAGATCGGGCAGCAGTTGCGCGACGGCAGCCTCAGCCCTCGGGACCTGCTCGCCGCCAGCGACTACCAGAACTTCTTCCGCCAAGCCCGTGCCCAGGCGGAACGACTCGACTTGGACGCCCTGGCCACCGCCGCCCGTGCCGTCGCGACAGACGACACCTCATCGACCCCCAATGAACCCGCGGCCGCGTCCGACAGCGCGCCCAGCTCGGGCTGGAGTGGGACGAACGACGGCGACGAGCCGCACAGGGAGGGCCCGTGGCGGTAAGAGCGCGGTCGGAGCGAACTACCCGACTGTTGGGCCGAGGGCTCGTTGCTCTCGGATGTGTGATCGTCGCGCTGTGCCTGGCTCTCATGGGTTACGCCCGCACCGGTGCCGTCGGTACTGGCCACACCTGGGACGGCACCGGTCCGGCGTACCTCACCAGCGCCGTCCGCGGCGGCACGCACGCCTGCACCATCACCCCGGTGAGTGGCGACGAGCGGACCGTCGACGTGCCGTCCTGGCCCAGCCGAGGCCCGCACATCGACGGTCGTCGAGTCAACCCGTGGTTCTCCGGACCGGCCCCGGTCTCCTGTACGGACAACGTGACATTCACGCAGGGGTGGGCCGTGCCGTTGTATCCGCTGGTCGAGCAGTGGCTGGTGCTCCTGGCCGGAATTCTGCTGACCCTGGTGGGACTAGACCGGCTTGGCCTATTCCGCCACACCTCCCGTTACCCGTAACGAACAGCACTGCCGCCCACGCACTAGGAGCCGCTACGGAGGTCAGAGCTTGCTCGCGTGTCGAAAATTCGAGGTGTAAGCACGCCTGCCGCAGCAGCCCCCATGTTTCCAACCGCCGATCTGCCCGCAGAACGGGGGCGACCTCGAAGGAGGACGGTCACCCGAGCCGGCGCGAAGAAAGCCGGCAGTCCTGACGTCCAGTGCCCAGCTCAAGAAGCCCTGCTCCCGCGTAGGTGGAGATCGCCATCGGTCAGGGTTTACGCGGTGCGCTGCTTCTGTCGGCGCGCAGAGCGAGCAGGCTCGGCCTCGGTCAGGATGGTGACCATGCCAACCAGCCACTGAACGTCCCACAAGAGCTGATTTCGGCTGACGTAAAGCGGGGCGACCCTCGGCCGATGCTCGCCGACGAGGTTTCGCGCTGGCCACCCAGGCGTTCGAAGCGGCCCTGGATCCCGAAGGCATTGTGCCGAGCGCCATCCACGGGCCGGAACAGCCTGGCCAGTCCGTGCGCAGGCTACAACCTCAGCGAAATCCACTCACTTAGCTCTCAAGATTGACGAGTGCCGATACTCTCAGTAGGCGTCACGTAACTCGTAGACTCCGCCGGCCGCACGCCAGGACCACCGCCAGGGGGACCCGTGAACCGACCAGTCTGGGAACACCTCGACCCGCTCACGTACAACGACGGCGTGTTCTACGTGCCGGCCGCGGTCGAGTTGCAGCCGCGAATCACGCTCTGGGGCCATCCTGACCAACCCACTCTGCGCGAGCGGATCGCCAACGACCGCCCCCACGGCATCAGCGGCGAGAAGCTACTCTGCCTGCTCTGCATGCGCTACCAGGCCCAAAGAGGACTCCCCCGCGCACCGGTCTGGCTGACCTTCGTCGAAGGGCGGCACGGCCCAATGTTCCGACACGAGGATGGCCGCTCCCCTCACCCGGAACACCAGCCCGAGACCGACACCCACAAGGCGCTCAAAGAGCGCAAGGCCCGCACATGGGAATCCGTCGGCGGCACCGTAGAGGTCGAGGTGTGGCGGCCACGCGCCCGCCGCCGACCAGACGTCCTGGCCACCGGTCCGGTCCTGACCGTGGCCGGAGAGATCCAGCACTCCAAGGAAACTCCTCGGACCATCCGGGCGCGGCAACGAGCGCTCCGCAAAGCCGGCGACCGGGTGGTGTGGACCACCGACCGCGGCGCCGACGACATCGCGTTCCTGCACTCGGTGCCACACCTGTCCGTACCGGCCCTCGACGACCACCGCATGTACCTATCCGAGACCCGTCTGGAAATCGGCGCAGGCGCCATCACGTTCGAAACGCAACGGTGCGGCTGGGCGGACCTCTGGACCGGCACCACCCGGTGCCCGGTCACCCGCAAGACCATCCCGTGCGGCCGCCTACACCTGTACCCAACGCTCAACCCACGCAGCTACAGCCGGCAGAAGGCCGCAACAACTGCCATGTTCCCCTGCGGTCCACGCCCCCACCTGGACCACCTACTCGAGGGCATCCTGCACGGGACGTGGCTGCCCTACCGGCACCGCGACCGCGTCAGCTGGATCCCCGCCGACGCACACACCACGGTCACCACCGAACGGGGCGGGACCATCGAGCTGGCCGAAACCGCAAGCGACCCCCGCCGCGACGAGGCAGCCGAACGTGCCTGCGAACGGCGATACGGCCCGGGCGTCGCGCAGGCCGAAGCGCCCGAGGTAGAAAGCCTGCCCTTGTGCTGCGGTAAGAAGCCACCCGGACGAGCCGGTCAGCCGCTGGTGCTCGCCTGCCAGCTCTGCAGCAACTCCCCTACCTACTGGCGCCGAGACGAGATCGACGGGACGTGGTCCAGCACCCACCTGTGATCGGGGCCGCCCAGACCGGGAAGGGCTGGGAGAAGTGGCCCGGGCTACGAGTCTGCACCCCTGCAGACCTTTGATCGCGGAATGTCGTACGCCGCCGCTACCTTCTCGCGTTATGCGGTGGTCGAAGTTCGCCGGAGCCAACGGTCGATACACCCCCAGGTGCGAGGACGGGGTGTGCGCCCTCACCGGTAACCGGGCGACGTCCAAGCTTGAGGCCGACATCTTCACCCTCCTGGACTACGTCCTCGGTCCGGGAATCCAGGACTTCCAGGTGCAACTCGGCAACCGCCGGCGCCGCATCGACATGCTGTTCCCACTGACCGACACCAGCGCGTTGATCGTTGAATATGACGGCGCTCATTGGCACCTGTCCCGAGAAGCGACGGACTGGGAGAAGAGCCGAGCAATGTCTGCCGGCTGGGATCAGTACCGGAACAACATCGTGGTCCGGATACGCGAGCATCCTCTAGACCCACTCGAGTACCTCGACGTCTGCGTTCCACGCCGCCCCAGCCCGCTGATCTGCACCCGATTAACACTTTTCCACCTCTTGCACGCCGGCCCTCGCCTGTTTGATGAGCGTGTCAAACGGATCGTTGACTTCTTAGGCACCAGCCCGCGACCACTGGCACGCGATGAGGTCAATTGCGACGATTGCTGGAATGAGGCCAACCACGTGATGCCACCTGACCTGCTTGTCCCGACGCTGAGGCGACAACGACGCAGAGCCGATCCCGTCATCGAGCACGCTGTCGAGCCGCCCGATGATGTTCCACCCCGCGGATTCCAGGCTGACATCCAGCAGGAGATACCCGGCCTGTGACGACCTCATCTGCGGCGTCGATGACGCTTCCGCCCACGGTGGCGACGTCGATCGCGGCTGGTGCCGGCTGCCTCACCGGCGTCGGCGCGGACCCGGATTCCGAGGGGCGCGTGGAGCAGTAGGCCGATAAGGCCGGCGGTCCGCGCCTGGGTGAGGTCATGCATCGAACCTGGCCGAGTCTCGCCGCAGAACAACAGCCGGCCAGCCGAATCGCAGATCACCAGCGCCTTCATTGTGTTCAGCCGAGCCTTGCCAGATACGAGCCGGTCCCTATCCGCCCGCCCTCGACCGGCAGGCGGACGCCTCCACCTCGGTGGCGTCCGTCAACGCTCGCCGGCGCTAACCCAGATACCCGACCACGTCGGCGAGAGTGCGCGGCCGGACTCCGTCATGCACCCGGCAACCCCGCTCAGCCACGGACGGCCGCGGGGCCGCTGTGCTCGCCGGACCTGGGTCAGCACGCGGGGCACTGCCCCGCGTGCTTGTTCCCTTCTCGGTGCCGTCGCTGGTCGAGCAGCCGTCTTCTGCACCGGTATTCGGTTATGCCGGGGTCACCTGCCGTGGGCCCGTTTGCAGCCGTCTTGCTGTCAGGCCGTGATCGTCGGCAACAGGCGGCGATCCGGGTGCCGTGTAGTTGGGAAATCGCGTGGTGCCGTCCGGTACGAACATCCACGCGCTTTCGGTCGACTCCATGCTCTGCGGGACGGTGATCCTCATGTACCGATCCGGCTCGGTGCTGCGGCCGGCGGTCATCTCGTGGAACACCGGGTCCGACACGGCCACCGCCATGCTGGCTTTCGGGTGTTCCGCGAGGGCTTGCTGTAGCGGTAACGCGTCGACGAGGCGGGTGACGGTGGCGGCCGCCTGACCGGCGAAGCCGTCGCTGGTGTCGGCCACGGTTCCTTCGTGCACGGCGACCCGCAGTCGCAGCCGGGCGTTGTCGGTGGCGTACCGGTTGTACTCGTGCAGCTGCCGGTCGACAGCGTCCATTAGGTGCTCGAACACGGTCCGCCACGATGTTCCGTGCGGTAGGACTGCCAGCTCACCGTCGCCGGCGCATTGCCGTTGCCAGCGCTGGCTGTCGAGTCCCACCTGGCTGGCGGCTTCGCCAAGTATCTGATGGACCGCGTGCCGCCAGCGTGACTGCAGACCAGCGTCGGCCTGGCCGAAGCCCTCGACGTCGCAGGCGAACAGCAGGCGTTGTGCCGGCGACAGGATGGGCAGCCAACCACCGACGTGCGATGACGCAGCCGGCAGGCGCAGCCGCTCCGACGCGACGCTGTCCAGAGCGAGGCTGTCACCTGCAGCGAGTACCGCGGACAAGAGTCGGCGCCAACGCGGATCTGGTTGCACGTCGACGGGTTCGTTCTTCAGATACCAGGCGCGGCGGAGTACGGCGGTGCTGAACGCAGCATGGCAGGCTTCGGGCACCGCGTGCGCGAGTGCTTGGGCGTTGACCAAGAACATAACGATTTCTGCCTCGCGCCGTGTCGGCCAGCCCTGCTCGGGCTGCTGCCGCGCGGCATCGCCCAAGCGTGCGGTGCTCTTGCATTGGTAGAGCACCGCATTTGAGATTGCTTCGAGTCCGGCGATTTCCATGCCTGCATCGGGGCTGAGGGAGGTCAACCGCGACGATCTCCAGCTCAGCCAGTCCGTCCGGTCGTGCGACGCCGTTGCCCAAGTGGCCCACCGTCGCTCGTCACCCATGGTGGACGTTGCCGTCAGATACGAGGCACGGCTCATCGCGTCGGTTCCGCCGGCCAGTAGGACATCGTCGGCCAGGCGCGACATGGTTTCGGTCGTGTCTGCGCAGCCTTCGTCCACACGGAGCAGCAGTTTCGGCAGCCGCCGTTCGGCACCTGTCGGCGCGGCAGGCCCCGCCATTCTGTGCGGTCTCCAGCTCGTCCAGGACCGGGTCGGCAGCGCGATCATCGGATTCGGCTCGACGGTCGCCTCGCGTCGGGCGACCCCGGCCTCGCGGGCTGCTGCGACCGCCGTACGGCGGGCTTCGTCCAGCGTCTGTTGGGCTTGTGCTAGCAGCTTGTCTGCGTCCCGTTGGGCTTGCTTGACGATCTCTGCGGCTCGGCGTAGCGCGCCGTCGCGGTAGCGCTCAGCGTCGGCCACGGCGCCCGCCATGGCCGGGCCGAGGTGGTGCGTGAATGCGCCGTCAGCCATGTTAACGCGGTGCACATCGCCCTGGTGATGGCTGTGGCGGTCGCGGGTCGGCGACCGCCAGTCGGTGAGCCGCATGATGATGCGGCTGTTGCCGTCCCGCGCGCACAAGTCGGCCGGGTCAATGGCCGGGCGTGGTGTCGGGGCTGGTGCAGAGTGAGCGGCCGGTTCAGCCGTAATGCGTCCGCGGACCTGGTCCATGATGGCCTTGCGGCGCCGCTCGAACTCACCGTCGGCGAGCCGGTCCCGGGTCAGCTTGTCGACCAGCTCGATCGTGTCGGCCAGCTCCCCGAAGAACTCGTCGTCCGTCACCGGGTCGCGGTCGAAGTCGTCGTGGTTCATCGGTTGTCCTCCCTCGTCGTCTGCTCGCCGGACGGGCGGGGTCTTCTTCGGTCGTACTCCGCGACGAACGGGCTGAGCCGGTCGCGGGCCAGCTGGAGGTTCTTCCGGATTGTCGACTCGCTCTTGCGCAGCTCGTCGGCGATCTCGCGCATGCCCAGGCCGTCGAGGTACCGGCTCAGCACCGCTCGTTGGGTGGGCGGGAGCTTGCTGAGTAATCCGTCGACCCACTCCTGGCCTTCCAGCCGGTCGAGGTCACAGGTGTCCTGCGCCTGCTCGGGCAGCTCATCCGATGGCACCGGGATGTATCGGTGGGCGCCGCGGTCCCGGCGGATGTTGAGAATCGCCCGGGTGACGGCGGTGCGCGCGTAGGCGACCGGCTCGCGGATCGTGCTCCAGTTACGGCCGATGTGGATCATGACCTTGTTGAGGGCGTCGTCCGCGTCGTCGGGATCCTTGCCCCACCATGTGGCGAAGGTCAGCAACGACTCGTAGTGCTCGTTGAGGAAGGCCTCGAACTCAATCTCGGCTTCCCGCTCCGGCCCTGTAGCCCGATGCTCGGAGCGTTGCTCGGGCGCCGCGGGGGCCAGCCCCTTGTTCGCGTGGACCACCGACGGCCCCTCCGATCTCGTCATCGATGACGACTAGACAGCCTGCCTAGCCGGAGGGCCGGGCCTGTCGGCGGGGCCCGTGTTGGCCGGTCCCTATTGGCTAGAACCGGCCGGGCCAAGATTTGTGAAGTTGGCGCCCAAGATCTTTAAGGCAGCCGCCGGCACACCACAATCGCGGTCACGACGATGACCACTGCGGCCGCCGCGGCGACCGCGGTGACCACCACCGACTCGGTGGCCACGAAAACACCGCCCACCCCAGCCAGCACGCCGTTGACTAGCCACAGCACCGTCCGGTGACCGCCGCTGTCCCGTTGCGGCCGGCGCCGGTTACGTTCGTTGCGGGCCATGCCGCACCGCCCTTCGTTGATCCGCCGCGCCCGCCCGGGACGCGCTCCACCAACGAGAACCGGTCGGCGGCCTCGGTGTGAAAACTCGCAGGTCAACGCCGCCCTCGCATGAGCGGCCCGAGGACGCGACCGTCGCGTCGTGAGGCGGCACGGTCCGGGTAAGCGACCCTGGCGGGGCGTGGACCGGGTGGTGTTGACCAGACGGTCGATCAAGGCATCGACCTCACTGGCCGAAGCGAGCACGGAGATGGTGATCCGCCTCAGCTGGGCCTGGCCGTCATCGGCCTCGGAGTGGTCATACGCGGCATCTGCAAATGTCGGCGTGAGGCCGACGCTGGCCCAGCAAGCCGGCGCCGGGCGATGATCCCCTCCCTGCCCAGACGACGCCCGCAGCTACTCCATCGGGTCGGTCTGCGCTACTCCGGATTGAGATAGTCGCGCATGACGCCGCGGGGTGACCCTGCGCGCCACCTATCTACCAGAGCCCGGGTAGCCAGCGTGTCGGGATGCTCGGGCCCGAGCACCGCGAGACGCGTGGCCAAGACCCGGTCCAGCAGAGCAATGGCTTGTGCATGGTCGCCGATTTCATATTGCGCCGAGGCGAACACGGCTTGGGCGGCGAGGGTGTCGAGATGGTCGGGCCCAAGCTCGCGGACACGCACCTCGAGGACGCGCGCCCAGGCGTCTGCCAGGCTGGGGTCGCGCAACTCAAGTCGTAACAGGGCGAGCCGGATGAGATTCCGGTGGGTCTCCGTGTGGTATGGGCCGAAGGTACGGGTGAGTGTGGACAATGCCCGCTCCAATACGGCGGCAGTGTTGTTCGGAGCGTCGGTGTCGCGTCGGGCCCAGGCCAGTTCGGCTGCGGCGATCGCGGTGTGCGGATGGTCCGCTCCGAACTCGGCGCTTCGCTCGGCGAGGATCTGCTGCGGATTCGTGGCGGTGAGCGCGGTTTGCTTCGTCGTCGCCGGGGCTTCCGGGTAATACGCCTGTCCGGCCGCTGGACGTAGGACGCGAACGCGGCAGTGCCGTAGCGGATGGTCGGCCGGTACGTCCGGGGGAAGCAGGAACCGGATGCCGCTCGTCACGATCACGCGTAGGCCGTCTCGGGCGGCCGGCAATAGTGCGGCGATGCTCATCGCTCCGTGGTCCGGGTCGAACGCCTGATCTTGGTCGATGCCGTCGACCAGCACAAGGACGCTCCGCCCCTTGGCGCGTAGCCGTTCGACGGCGCGGGCGAGCAGCGTCGGCCATTCTCCAGGACGCAATGTTCGTGAGGTAACCGTCCTTTCCGCTATAACCGCCGCGAGCTGCACCGCCATTACCTCGGCGAAGGTTGCACCATCCGCCCGTTGTCCGGGCCCAGCGCCAGCGTCGACATCGGCGAAGAACGACACCACTTCGATATGTTCCGGGGCGCGCTCGACGAACGCGGCCATCAGGGCCGTCTTGCCAGCCCCAGCCTCGCCCTGCCACCAAACGTAGGGCTCTGAGCCGGAGCAGAACTCAAGCAGCTCGTCGAGTTCGCTCTGGCGTTCGGCCAGATCCGCCGGGACCAGACCGTGCAGGCGGTTTCGACGAGCGGCATGGCCCGCTGCCCGATCGGTGGTGGGGACCGTTTCGACCGTGCGCCGATCGACTATGCCCAACGCCTCATCGAGCCGCTGCGCCAGCATGCCACCCGCAGGTTGAATAACCGACGTCGCTGTCCATCGATCGTTTTTCTCGGCCGCGCTCCTGGAGCACAGGATGCCGATGAGGTGGCCTTCGTACCAGACGGACGCTCCGGCGAGGCTGGCCGGGGCGGGTACGCCGGGCGGCAGAACACCATAGACATCGAAACTCGCGCGCTCGCCATCCATTGTCGGGAGGACTTCCCCTGCTGCCAGGATATGTGGCTGGGCGGAGCGCGTATCCTCTTTACCGAAGGCAAGAATGTCGACGAGTGCACCCGGCAGGTCTTCTGACACCGCGCCGCACCGCACCGGTGCCATCGGCCGTACCTCCGGTGGGGGCGTGAAGTGCACGACGGCGAGGTCGGCCTCGTCATCGGTCCAGGCCACGTACCCGCGGATCGTCACGTCTCGGAATCGGTCGGAGCCGAGGCGCAGCCTGATCTGATCGGCGCCGTCGACGAGCTGCGCCGAGGTCAGCACCACGCCGCGGGTCACATGACAGCCCGAGCCGGCCCGGACCGTTCCGTCGCCTCCGACGACGGACACACTGGTGATCCGGGTCGCGTTGACCTCTGTAGTCGATCCCGAGGGCGATGCGGTGGCGGCTGAGGGCGCATCGAGCCCTGGGATGGGATCGGTAGCCACTGCAATACTGGGCTGCCGGTCGCCGTTCGGACCAACGGGCAGCCCAAGCCGGGCGGCGATCTCCGGTGGTACCCAGCCGAACGCATCTGCGTCGGCCGCGACCGGCCCGTCAGGGCGACCGGCGATGGCAGGGAAGGTGTCGTCCACCGCGCTCGCCCGCTGAGTGATGTACCGGCCCACGGCCGAGAACACGATCGCCGCTTCGGAGCGGCGCAGTTCCGAGAAGAGCAGGTCGCGTACGCCCGGACGGAACTCGTAGGTATCCGGCCCGGTGCGCGACAGAAGACCACCTAACACCACCTCGGCGAGCGCCGAGGACGGTGCGACCGGCGACAGCACATGCTGTACCAGCCGCATGATCGACAGGGTCAGCGGCACGGCCGACAGCAGCACCGCGAGCCGGTACGCCTGCGGTGAGGCGCTGGCGAGGAAGCGGTCGAGGGAGCTGCCGGCGTCATCCGTGCCGGGCATCGGCGGAAGGCTCGACGGCTCGGTGCCGGTGGGCATCACCGCGAGCGGCAAGCCCATTGCCGACCCAGCGACCAGCTGTGCCCAGGTGTGCAGCGCGACCGGTTCGATCCCGAGGATCGGAATAGGTACGCCGTCGGCGTGTCGCCGATGGCGGTACGCCACCCGGAACTTGCTGTTTGGCGTGCCCGGCAGGTGGGCGCCGAGCCGTGCCGGGGTCGAGGTCAAGCCGGTCCGGTTCCACATCTCTTCGGGCAGGGGTTGCAACACCGCAACCGGACCGGTAGATGCCCAATGGGACAACACCGGCATGGCGTGACCGGCGTGCCATGCCTCGGCTGCGCCATCGGTGACAACGAAGAACAGCCGCCGACCGGCGGTGTTGACGAGCTCCCGCGGGCTCCGGGCGGCCGACGCCGAACTGGGCCGCACGATGCTCTCCCGCGGACGGGGCGTCAGCTGCCACACGCGAACGTCCCGGAAGGCGCCGGTTCGCGTGAGCACCTGCCGCAGATCCTCCACGAGCGGACGCCACAGGTCCATCGACGATGAGCTGTCTACCGCGAGGATGACATCGAACCAGCGCTCCTGGGCCGGCCGCATGACCGGTGACCATATCCCGGTGGCTGCGATGAACGTCGCTGTTGCGTCCTCATCGATCAACCGACGGGTGTGCGATGGGCCACGTCGGCGTAGCGGCCGAAGCGCGCGCTGGACGGCTGGCTGTTCAGCCATGCCAGGCAGCTCAGGGACCCGGACCGGGTGCCCGAGGAAGCCGGCCTGCGGGCTCGCCGGCCTCGGCACGGCGAGCGGGACTGAATCGGGAGGGTCCGCGGGGGTGGCGGTTTCGATTGCCTCGTCCCGGTGCTCGCTGCGGGTTGCCTCGGGCGACTGCTCGGGGGCGGGCGCCGTGGGCGGGGTGAGGTGCTGAGCGAGCCAAATCACCTCGGCGATCTCCCGCCCGGTGGCCTGGATACCGGCGTCCTGCAGGACCTTGATGACGTCGGTGACGGACATGATCGGTCAGTACGCAACGCTCAAGTGGCGCAAGATCAGATCGGCGAGGTGACGGCGATCGTCGGCGTGCGTAGTGTCCGCGTGCAGCGTGACGAAGATGGCGTTGAGGAGCTGGTCAGTCGCCAGTTCGCCGCCGGTGCGCCTCTGCAGGAAAAGTTCGATGATGTCGGCGCTGGCTACGAGGGCGTCGTCGCCCAGGTGCGCCCGGACGATGTCCGCCACACGCTGTACGTCCGGTTCGGCAACCTCCAGCCGCAGGCACCGGCGGAGGAAGGCCGGCGGGAAGTCACGCTCCCCGTTGCTGGTCATCACGACGATCGGGAAGGCCCGGCACCGCACCCGCCCGTGCCGGATTGGCACCGGATTCCGCGAGTCTTCGACGCCGATCTGCACCTCCTCGATGGCCTCCGCAATCCGGACCAGTTCCGGGATCCGGAACTCGCCCTCCTCCAGCACATTGAGCAGGTCGTTCGGCAGGTCGACGTCGCTCTTGTCCACCTCGTCGATAAGCAGGACACGCGGCCGCTCGTAGGGCAGAAGCGCGGTGCCGAGCGGACCGAGCTGGATGTACCGCCCGATGCCAGCCGACTCGCCGGCACCCTCATCGTTCCGCTTGGCCAAGTTGGAGTCCTGCAGCCGGGCGATAGCGTCGTACCGGTAGAGCCCGTCCTGCAACGTAGTACGGCTGGTGATGGGCCAGCGGAGCACCGGGCCGAGCTGTAGCTCGTGCGCCACCGCGTAAGCGAGCGTGGACTTGCCGGTGCCCGGCTGACCGGTGATCAGCAGCGGCCGGCGAAGCATCATCGCCACGTTTATGAGCTCGATCTCCCGCTCCTGCGGGCGGTACGTGCGAGCTCGTTCCAGGTGGTTGGGGTGCCCGGAATCCCAATCGTCGTCGCCCGGGCCGCATATCACCGGCTCGCCCTCGAATTGCCGCCACGGTGGTGCGAGAGGCATCTCCCACTCGCGGTGCTCGCCATCGCCGCGGTAGATCCGTGCAGTCATCGATCGCTCTCCAAGGACTCGAACGAGGGCTCCCGGACCGACGCGGTCTGGTAGGTCATGCGGGCCGGCTTGTCGTATAGCAGGACAGTGCACTGACAGGAGACGTCCGCTGGGCTGGGCGATTGGCCCACGGCCCGGTTGCGTAGCTGGCGGACCGTCTCCGGGAGTTCGTCGATGGCCGTCTCGTCAAGGACTGGGCGGACGGACGTCAGGAAGCGCGCCCCGGAGCAGTCCGAGTCGGCCGCCTCGCGGTCGTGTTCGGCGCACGCGTCCCGGCGCCAGACGGCCACCGGGACTCCCGACTCAAGGGCGACCTGGAGCAACTCGCGAACATGGCGGGCGGATGACGGCCGCCGGCCCAGAGCGACGAGCGCGGTGTCAGCATGCTGTTCGAGTTCCGCCGAGAACTCATCGGCGCTGAGGTTGTCGGTGCAGGTAATCCAGTGTGAACGCCACGAGGTGGACCGGGCGTGGTTCCAACGGCGTTCCCAGTCGTAGCGTACGAGCGGGTTGGACTGCCGGTCGTAGTCACGCAGCACCACCCGGAACTTACGGCCGAGGGTGGTGAATCGATGCAGCGGCTGAAGGTCGTCGAAGGGCACGTCGAAGAGTTCGATGGGTACGACGAACTCAACCTGCGCGTTACCGCCCAGCAGGGTTAGCGCCGTGCGCAGCTGATCGGAAACGATCTGCATCAAGTCGTTGAGCCGATGCACCGGCTCCTTGTCCTGATAGATCAGCCGGGCGGCCTGGCGCGCGGGGTGCACCGATACAGCCAACCGGAACCGGTCGACTTGGGCCGCGCCGTAGGCGATTTCGACCGACACCGTCCCGCCCGGCGGCACGCTCGACCTCGCTGGCTCGGTGCGGAGCCGGCGTAGGTCGGGCAGGCGATGGTGTTGTGCGGCAAACGCGGTCGCCCAGTGGTACAGACCCACATGCTCGGTCCGCGGGGCGGAGCCGATCAATTCGTGGATCAGGCGCAGCAGGGCGAGCACCTCGCCCGAGGCGGAATCGACGCTGTCTAGCAGGCTGCACACGACGTCCCGGAGGCAGCCGGCCGGTGGGTCGGGCAGACGACCGGTCGCCGAGTTGAGCGCGACGAAGCTGAGCAGTTCATCGGGCTCTGGCGCGTCGAGCTGGGCTAGGAGCGCGAGGAGTTCCACCTCCTCGGCTGGCTTGACGGGGCTACTCAGAAGCATGCTAGGCGGCATCTGTGCACGAATGTCGGTCCACTCCGGATTAGCTCCGTGAAACCGATCGTGCGCGTTCAGGAGATCACGTCGTCGCCGTTGACCCAGGCACCGCAGGGCAGACACCGGCACGAGGTATCCACCCCGGTCCGCGCCCTCGCCCAGGGTGCTGCTCATGATGCCGCAGACCGCGCCCTGTTGCAGGTCCAGCACCGGGCCGCCTGACATGCCCGGCACTACCTCGTTGCCACTGAACTTGGCGAACTGTCCGGAGCCGAAGAAGTAAGTACCACCGCACCGTCCAATGACCGAGAGCGGCTTCAGGCCATCCCCGAGCGAGGCCGCGTGTCCGAAGGCAGTGAGTTGTTCGATCGGGGGTGTCTCAGTGAGCCAGGCGCAGGGATGAGACGGCGCATCGGCGACCTCAATCACCGCGAGGTCGGGGTACGACCACAGGTCGGTCACCGACTCGTTCGGCGTGTGATCGGTGACCCGGCCTCGGAGGATATGAGCGCCCCAGCCGACCTCGACGTCGGTCGCCAGGCCGCCGCGCACCACGTGTGCGCAGGTCAGCACGACTCCGGGGGCGATCCAGACACCGGATCCTCCCTCGTCATGAGCCTCGCGCAGGCTAGTGCCGATCCGCACGAGGCAGGCAGCGGCCAATTCGGTCAGCTTCCCCAGGGGATTATTCAATGACGAACTCGTCAATCTCCCTGGACGGGCACTGAACCGAGGGCCACGCCCGTCGACTGCAGGTCTGCGCCGTTCCAGGTGAGCGTCACCTTGACGCTCGCCGTGGCGCCAGCCTCCGCCAGCACGCTAGTGAGTTTTCCCGACTTCAGCGCTAGCTCGAGTCCGAACTCGACCTGCACTGCGTCGGGCACTAGATCGTTGACCGCCTCAGGGAGGCTCGTCGACACGCCCCTGACGGTTTTCCGCAGGTCCTCGACGTCGAGCTTCTGGAGCACCCCAGATGCGACGTTGGTCGGCCCGTCGACGGCCACCCAAGCCCAGATGAGGTCCCCGGTCGGCAGCTCGACTTGGACAAGCTTGCTCGGCATCAGACCTCGCAGGAAGACAAGCAGGAGCGGTCGGCGGGCAGGGCGTAAGGCTACCTTCCGGCTCGACGTTGCGACAGCCGCTGAGCGACGGATCGGCGACAGTCCGCCGCGGTCGCTTGCATGTAGCGCATCAATGATCGCCAGCGGTGGGGCTGCCCGGACCTTCTGCGGGTTTCCTGATGCATCCGTGGGTGGTTCGGAGATCGCCTTCCGGGAAGTTGGGGCCGGTGGGCGCCGAGGCTGGTCGGGCTCGTCCTCGTCAGCGACCTTGCAGACCAGCTGCACCAGGCCCGGTCCGTGGCCCTCGCCCCACGCGTCGATCGGGCCAGCGACACCGAGCGGTTGAGCGCCTTCGGTGAGTCCACTCCTACTTCGAACGGAAGTGGTTCTACGGCGAACACCGCTACGACGGCATGGACGAGCGGTACGACCTGATGGAAGGCCCTACCGGTGCCCACCGGTCCTGCTGTCTGAACGATCGGTGCTGCGACCGTCCTCCACACTGGGCACCAGACCTGCCAGCACGTCCTCAACCCCATGTGGCGGCGATCCGCCGTTTGATCGCCGCCCGCTACGCGCTCCGACCGGCCTGGTACTGGCCCGAGGAACAGGGGCTCGTCGACCAGGACGAGGCGCCTGCCGTCGTCCGCTACAGCACACCCGATCTGAACGACCGACTCTTCGACCCGGCCTGGTGCTACAACCCCGACCTCATGGTCCTGGCCACCATCGACATTTACCGCAGCCGCCTTGGCGCCGGACTCGATCCTGCTTGGCAGGGATGCCGGGACATGGCGCTTACCAGCGGACCCTGGTGACCCTTTGCCAGCACCGCCGTGATGGGCGAACGACCCATCCTGCTCACACTCGAGGATCGGGGCGGCCGCCTCCACAGTGACGCTGGACCAGCTATCCATGGGCCGCCGGTCATCACATGCGGGCGAGTGAGGGCGCTTTCATTCGCACCGCGCGTTTCGGGTCGACGGCGCGCGAGACGATCCCTGAAGATCGTGATGATCATTCTGTTATCCACAGGCGCTGAGTTATCCACAGATGGCGCTGCTGCGGGTTGAACGGCTGAACTGTGCCTGCTGAAGTACCTCCGCAGGGACGACGCGACGTCCCATCGACTGGTGAGGGAGAGCAGCCATGACCCGGGGTGGACGCAGCCGATCACGGCGCAGGCACTGGCAGACGGCACCAGTCGACCTTGCCGGTGTGACTGGTCTCGTCGGCGCGGTGGCGGCTCTCGTCGCGGCCGTCGCGGGGCTGCTGACGGCTGCCGCCGCGCTGCTGGTGGATCGCTGATGCCCGCGGTCGAGGCATGGCTGCTCGGTGGACCGGCCGACGGCCGTATCACCCCGATCGAGGTCGACGAGGACGGGTTCCTTCCGCAGGTCATCATCCTGCCGCAGAGCGGCGCGTATCTCGGCGCCCGCGAGCACCCCAGCCCACCCGTGCAGTACCGCTATGTTCGTTGTGACGGCGAGGCCGATCCGCCAACCTTCCAGTACGACGGGCCGCTCCCCCACGACGAGTGACGTCGGCGAGGATAGCCAGCAGGCCGAAGGGTTTGGCCGTTTCGGACCACGGAACGGTCGGCGCAGCCTCATCCGGGTCAACCGGCTACCCCACGCCGGCCGCGATTCGAACGTTTGTACGATGCGTTGGTGGCGGACGTGGCGGGGCGCTGGTGGAACGGCATTTGGGGGCGTCTGGGCCGCCGGGATGTGTGGTTGACCCGGGAGGTCAGGTGGAAGGTCACCGCCCGTGCCGGAGATAGCGAAACCGGCAGGGTGCTGCGGTGGGAGTTCGCCACCGAGGACGAGGCCCTCGCCATGGTCAAACGCCTTCTCGCCGCTGATGCGGGCGGCCAGTGGCGCAAGCAGCCCGACGGCCAGCCGCCCCAGCAGGCATAGCGCCTGGCTTGCGGTCCGCAAGCCTGCAGGGCCGCGGACCGCGAGCCAGGGTCGTGGTCAGGAGCTGCAGGTGTTGAGCATGCTTTGCAGGGCGGACTTCTCCGACGACTGCAGGGTCAGGCCCCAGTTGTACTTCACGGTGATCCACATCTTGCTGTAGGTGCACCGGTACGACGACAGGGGCGGCTGCCAGGTGGAGGGGTCCTGGTCGCCCTTGGACTGGTTGACGTTGTCCGTCACCGCGATCAACTGGGGGCGGGTGAGGTCGTTGGCGAAGCTCTGCCGGCGGCTGGTCGTCCAGGAGTTGGCGCCGGAACGCCAGGCCTCGGCCAAGGGGACGACGTGGTCGATGTCGACGTCGGATGCTGCCGTCCAGGTGGCGCCGTCGTAGGGGCTGTACCAGCGGCCGGAGGTGGCGGCGCAGGCGCTGTTGACGACGACGGAGGTGCCGTCGCGTTTGAGGACCTGCTCGCGGGTGTTGCAGCTTCCGCTGATCGTGACCCAGTGCGGGAACAGGTCACGGGAGTAGCCGCTGGTCGAGCCTTGGGATGCCACGGTCAGGGCGTTGAGCTGTGACTGGGCTGTCGCCTTCGACGGAATCCCGGGAGGTGTGGCCGACGCTGGCTGCGGGCTGACGCCGACCAGGGCGGCGACGGCGGCGAGGACGACTGCGGCGGCATAGCGCGTGACGCGTGGGAAGTAGGCAGAGACTCGGGTTGCCCGCATGGGGGCCTCCTCAGCACTGGGTGGGCAGTAACCGTCTCTGACGAGCATGTCCATCGAAGGGCGTGTTTGTGAAGAGGCGAGGAAGCAGCTACCAATCTTCGAGGAGCTTGAGCGTCGCTGGCGTCTCAGCGTGCGCGCGGGACACGGCGCCAACTCGTCCCGCGCCGCCGACGCGGCCTGCATTCGGCTAGCCTCAGCCACCGCGATGCTGGCAAGGCCATAGACCCCCAGCCATCAGATCTGTCTGAGGCGGCCAAGCCGGGTTGGATGGCTGTGAAGGACGAGTGGGCAAGCTGCCCGGGGCCTGGGCGGGGAACTGACAGGGGCAGCAGCCGGGCGAATATGCTGGCCCGTGTCGCATAAGTGACAGCGAGATCACGTCGCAAACCCGTATCTCTAGGCTCACGGCACCAGTCCTCCATCAGTGAGGGAGCCGATGTCGGCGTCGCACAACGGCAACAGTTCCGACCTGTCTGGCCCGGCGGATCCGTCAGATCCGGCAGATCCGGCAGATGAGCCAGTCCAACCGGCTCCGGTGCCGACCGCCGAGTCCGAGGTCCCAAGCGGTGTCCCCACGAGGACTCGCCGACGAGTGTCCTGGAACGCGGTCACCGGCATCACTGGAGTTGCCGCCTTGGTCGTAGGTATTGTGCTCGGCTTCCTTCAGTGGATCGCCCCACCTGGTGCGAACCAGCCGGAGAGTAAGGCGCCACCCGCGGACGAACGTCTGGAACTTGTCGATGCGGAGTTTGATCCCACTCCCAAGCCCGTCACCGTGCTGGAAGACGTGTTCCCGGGGCATCCTTTCGAAGTATCGCCCTATCCTGAGACTTCGCCGGCCCCGGGCGCAAATACCCTACAGCGGTT
Source organism: Micromonospora sp. D93 (assembly GCF_018070365.1). Lineage (NCBI taxonomy): Bacteria > Bacillati > Actinomycetota > Actinomycetes > Micromonosporales > Micromonosporaceae > Micromonospora > Micromonospora sp. D93. The sequence continues at coordinate 58,582 of NZ_JAGPXW010000015.1, forward strand.
GAAGTTGGTTCTGACGCAGCGGAATCCGAGCGATGATCCAGCGGTGCTGACCGGCGTCAAACTGGTCGTGCATCGGACTTTCCGGACGCCTGTCTGTGGTGATCCAATGGGTGGTGGAGTCAACCCCAGCCTCAACTACGACTTCCACTTCCCAGAAGCACTGAGTGCAGAGTGGTCGCAGGTCAATCCACAAAACTTCACCGTCGCTCCGCGGAGCGTGGACGCACTCTCCATCACGATGGGCCCGCGCATCGGCGGGGACCTCGGCCTGGTCTGGCGGTTCTCCATCTACGCGGTATCGAAGGACGGCAAGGAGGCGCACTGGGTGGACGGCGTCGCGACCGAGTACCCCCCGCTCGATGACGAGGTCTACCGCAGCTTCATCTGGGCGGGACCTCAGCCAGCCTCGGACACCGACCGGGTGCGCCGCTGCGCCGCAGAGGCGGCCGAGGAGTTGCAGGAGTTCGTCTCCGACGGCGACCCACCAGCCACCGTTGTGCATCCCGGAGTCGATCGGCTGATCGCGGCATATCGCCGAATGGCAACCGGTTAATGCGCCGGCGGACAGTACTCCTCGCCGGCTCAGCGCTTGGACTGTCAGGCGCCGGGCTCGGATGGCTGTTCCTGGGATCGCGGAAGACCCCGGCCGAGTCCCCATCTGACGGACCGGGTGGATTCGTACGACCTTCAGCGACCCCGGCGACCAAGGGCAGGTGGCGTGCTGCGGTCGAGGCTTCCGTACTCGCCACGCCGCTGCGGGGGGACACCGATCTGTACGTGATCGGCCCAGGGGGCGTCGTGTACGCACTCGACGTCAGCACCGGAGCAACCCGCTGGCAGGTCAACACCGGGTTGGCCGTGCACGCCGGAGTCAGGTCGTTTGACGGCGTTCTGGTTGTCGGCGGCGCACTGATAGACGATCCGGAACTGTCGGGCGCTGTGGTGGGCCTTGACCCCGCAGGCAGGCAGCGCTGGCGCACGCCGATGCCCAGCAACGTGAATGTCGCATCGACTCTCGCGGCGGGCAATGTGATCGTTGGTGACTCCGACGGGATGCTGTACGGCCTCGACCCCGTCACCGGACAACCCCGGTGGAGCACAACCGTCCCAGGCGGCGACTGGGGCATCCACCATCTGGCCACTGTCGGGGAAACGGTCCTCGTCGAAGGAGTCCGGAGTTTCGCGCGCGGACAGACCGCGACGTTTTGCGCCGTAAACGGTGCGAGCGGGGAACTGCGGTGGCACGCAGAGGTCGGAGCCGCACGATGGCGAGCGGTCGGTCCCGGAGCCGCTCCACAGCCACCGGTGAGAGCATGGCGGCTGGCCTGGCTCAGCACCGCCTCGGACGGCATCGTGCACCTGATCCGGCAACGGGTGGTAATCGCCGCCGACGACCCACCCGACAACATCAGGTACGACCTGGCCGCGTTCGACGTCAACGCCGGGAAGCCTCTCTGGGGAACCGTGGCGCACCGCATGGAACACGACCCGTTACTGCACGACGGCACGCTGTATCTCATGAGCCGCGAACGACTGGGCGGCCCGGCGCGAATTCAGGCACTGGACGCACGTACGGGTCGGGAAAAGTGGATCTACCGTCCCGTCGGCGAGGCAGCGAAGATCCTCGGCGACGACCGGGACCATCATTTTGCGGCGGACTCAGGAGTTGTCTGTGTAGGCGGGGTCTGCGGCCTGGTTGCGCTCTCCGTCGATACAGGCATAGAACGCTGGCACGCGACCGTACCGGAGTTCTCCCATCCCGCCACTCCGGTCGCGCATGACGGCGTCGTCTATATGCGACGGTGGGAAGACCAGGTCGGCGGTGTGTGGCGCTGGCGGATAGCTGATGGCGTCGCACAATCACCGATAGAGCCCCCGTCGATCTACGGAAAGCTGTTCGTCATCGAGCGGACCCTGTACATGATTACCGCCGACGCCCTGTACTCGATCGATCTGCCGGCCGAATGACCCGTTGAAGGATGCGGGAGGCCGCCGTCACACCCATCTTGGCCAGCCAGGGCCAACTTCCGGCAGGCGCTCGTGCTCCTGTCGCACAGGGAATGCGGAGCCGGGCGAGGTCTGAGATCGAGATCACGGCCTGCTGATGTTCGACGACGACAGCCCCTCACCGAAGGATTCACCGCTGCGCCCGAGTTCATGGACCCAACTTCAGCAAATCAGCCTGCATAAGGGTCATTACGGCGCGGGCTACTCTGTAATGTGAGCTTACTCCGCTTCGCCGGAGTCAACGGGGTGGGCAAGGTGTAGAGGGCAGGCCTGAGCGCTCCGGGCAAATTTGGGTATACGCGACTGTGCTACAACGGCTCGCCTACACCTCGGGCTCGCGGCCCACCCCTGCGGGGCTCGAGCTGCGTGCGGACCATGCGGGCGAACGGAGAGATCCCATAACGGTTCGGGATCCCGCGCGGGCTGAGCCAGTGGTCGCCTTCGATTAGAATGGCGGCCCGCTTGGCGCGGGTCAGACCGACGTAAAAAGCTCGTCGGGATTGCTCGAACTCATTAGCCGGAGCGGGCAGCCATTGCCAGGTCGCTTTGTCCAAGCGACGCCTGGGCATCACTCCGTCGATGAGGCCAGGCAGGATGACGTAGTCCCATTCCCGACCCTTAGCTGCATGGTACGTGGTCAGAGTTATTTTGCCGGTCCGCAGGGCGCCGGCAATGTCACCCACGGACAACTCTGTACGTGTGGCCACTTCCTGCAGTGACGCGATTGCGTTGCGGTCCCGCCGCTGCGGACTGTGTCCGGCAAGGTCACTGAGACCCATCTTGGTGTCGAGCTGCTCAAGCCAGCTGTTCAGCTTGACATCCGGCGTGATGGTGCGCAGCGCAGTGGACAGGAGGCGACTTGCGGGTCGGCGGAGGGGTGCCGGCTGGCCGAAGGTCTCATGTAGTTCGCGGTAGTTCGCTGTCATCTGCCGGATAGTCGGTACCGCGGAGGCGTGCCCGACGTCGGGGTAGCCGACCGGCTGCGGCCCCGCGATAGCGCGCGCTGCGCATCCGCGGACGAATTCGACGATGTCACCATCAGGCAACCGTTGATCATTTTCGTGGACGAACTCATAGATGCTGTTGCTTAGAGCCTCGATGAGTGCGTCAAGCAGGGGGCCTTTGCTCGGGTACAGCACCGCGATGTGATGTTCGTCGACGTCCTGAGCGACGAGCTCGTCGATCTTCATGAGCGTCATCGCCGCGTGATCTGGTACGGCGCCGTGCACGGAGACCAGTTCGACGATGCCAGGATCGCTGCGCAGCGGGTCAGCCTGGTGCGTTCGTTCACCGTCGACAGTGGCGTGGCTTGCGGTGATGATCGCGGTGCCGCATCGATAGTTGATGTTCAGGGTCGTGTCGAAGAAGTCGGCCCTGCCGGCTAGCTCTAGGAGGTAGGCGGGGTCCGCGCCTGTGAAGCCCATGATGGTTTGGTCGGGGTCGCCGAAGGCGGCGACCTGCACGCCGCCGTGGTCGCGCAGATGGATGACGACCTGGTGGAGTACCGGTCCAAGGTCTTGATATTCGTCAACGATAAGTAATGGAAACCGTGCTGCAAGTAGTTGCGTGACGCGAGGGTTGCGACGCAGCAGCGCGAGCGACTCCGAGATCATGAGGTCGAAGTCGTACCAGTGCCGTGCCAGCATGCGCCTTTCCATCTCTACGGCGGCGCGCACCAGCGGGTCGCGTGGATCCTGGGACACGCCGGCAGCCATCCGGCGTCGAATCCTACAGAGCTCGACTCTGACATGACCGGCGATTGCGCCGCCCGCCACGTCGTCTAGGCACTGCTGCAGGAGCCCAATCCACTCGTCGCTCTGGTCGCCGATGATGTCGCCAGTTCCGGGTGGGGTGACACCGACGAGCGGGCCGAACGGGCGCAGAATACGGCGCAGGCACCAGCTGTGTAGGGTTCCGGCGGCGAGGCGGTCATCGGCTTGCACGTCGAGGGCATCGAGCCGGCGGGCGATCTCCTGGGCGGCGTGTCGCGTGTAGGTGATGGCGGCGAGTCCGCGCCGGGGCGGGATCACCGTTTCGAGTGCGTACGCGGCTTTCGCGACGAGGGTTCGAGTCTTGCCGGACCCGGGTCCGGCCCGGACGACCAGGCTGCCCGGATAGATCGCCGCTGCTAATTGAGAGTCGTTGAGTGCAGCGAGTTCCGCTGTCAGGCGCCGTGTTAACCCAGCCGGGACGCTCACTCAGGGTTCTCCGGCTCGGACTCCGGCTTGTTGAGGATCTGCAGGATGCTGTGACCGCGGATCATCCACGATGCTCGGTCCAGCGCGGCGAGCACGTAGCCGTAGGTCCCCGCTGATAGCAGCAAGTTTGCTGTCTCGACCTGGTCGAGGTTATTGATTTCCTCTTCGTCGGATAGCTCGAGGTCACCGAGGAGGGACTGCGGCTTGCTGCCGTGGACGTGGTCGGCAAGCCGCTGGCTGTAGCGGCCCTTGCTTACCGATTTGATGCGCCGTAGAAGTTCGGCCCGGTGCTCGTCGTCACTGGTCCCGACGCGGAAGGACTCCACGGCTGCGGTGAACTGCCCTACCAGGCTGTCCGAGTCATCCAATTCTTGGTATGCGGCGATCATCTCGTCGGCCAGCAGCGGTGCGAGGTCGGGTTCAAGCGTGTCTACCCCGACGAACACGTTGCTCTTCATGGCGGCCAAGCGGACATCGGTAGGGTCGGTTTCGCCGCCGGCCGCCACCAGGATGGTGACTTGGGCTGTCATTTCCTGCCCGAGCGCGGGGGTGTAAGCGAACTTCGCCGCTCGGGTGAGGCCTGCGGCAACGTACCTCTTGCCGGAGATTGGGTCACCATCGGTGACAACGACGTTGGGGATGTTGAGGGCAGGTTGACCGAGCAGGAGACGATACGGGCCAAAGTTCGTACCGGAGATGTCCGCGACGATGACACCGTGTGCGTCGAGGTCGAACCCGAGCGTCGACGCTATCGCGGGCAGCAGGTAGGTCTCGGACGGCCCTTCGACAAGTATTGCCATCGAGCAGAACAGCAGCTCCGCCCGGTTCGCGTCGAGGTAACGCTCGAGGTCGGCCACCTCATCCTTCGACAGGTTGGCGTGCCCGGCGCACGCGGCGACCGTCGCGCCGCTGGAGTCGGCACGCAGCAGAATAAGGGATTCGAGGTCGGTAACCGCAGCAATGTGCGGGCTGTGGGTGGTCACTACGAGCGAGGTCTCGTTGCGCAGCAGGTAGCGAAAGAGTTGCCGCTGAAGCACCGGGTGGAGGTGCGCCTCGGGTTCTTCGACGGCAAGTAGCCCCGCCACGATGAGATCGCGTGCCTTCCGGGAGGCGAGCCGTTCCAGAAGGAGGCCGAGGTAGACGACGTTGGCGTTGCCGGTGGAGGTCTCCCCGACGCTCCGGGTTCGGTTTGTATCGACGAACAGCCGGATGGATCGTAGGAGTCTGTCTGGGATGCTTGAGGCGAATCCGAGGGTAGGCACCACGGCGAGCCGAGGGCCAGCCATGTCGGTTAGGCGGGTATCCAGGTCGCCGGCCAGGCCGGTGATCGCAGGATCGGCAGCCAAGGTGTCCATCGCGTCCCGCACGTCGGTGGCGGCAGTGTCCAGCGCCGACCGCGATGGTGGGCGGGCCTCAAGAAGGTCCTGTAGCGGCGAACCGCGCCAACGCGATAACTCGTTGACGGCATCCCGCAGTGGCGGAAGGACCGTCAATGACACGTCGTCGCTGAATCGCCGCGGCGCGTCTTGCTCGTTTGAGCCACCGAAGATCCTGATTTCGTAGTCGTCCCGGCCGAGTGGCTCGATTGCGCCGGCAAGGCCGAGTCGCGGCCGGAAAACGTACGTGAGGCGGGCTGTCAAGGGGTTCAGGTTGACGAAGCAACCGTCGCATGTCCCATCCTCGCCGATGCTCTCGTCGATGTCGACCAGGTCGACCTCGATGCGCACCTCGACCCCGTCGGCGAGGCTCCGGTCACTGAACTCGCAGATGTCCTCCGCCCGCAGCTTTCGGGCGCTGTACGGCAGATCCGGGTCGAGGAGCAGTCGCAGCGCGTGCAGCAGGTTCGATTTGCCGATGCCATTCTCGCCAACGATGACAGCGTTGTCGGGGAACGGGTCGATGACGAGGTCTCGGAAGTTCCGGAAGTTCCTGATGGCGAGTCGGCTGATGCGCACGATCTACCGCCCGAGGCCTGGAGCGATGCCGGTTTCATGTGGGCGGCAGATTGGGTGATTACTGGAGGTCTTCGCGCAGGCGATCTCCACAGTCCTCCTCTGAGACGAAGGGGGACCGGAACGCTCCTAAGCTCCGACGGCCGTGAGTACACCTCGGCGACAGACCCTGCCGGGAAGTGTTGCTTCGGGGAATCGTCGTGACACCACTCTGACGAGAGACCCCCGTGCCGTCGCCCGCGCCCGGAGCGCCTGGTCCGTTTGCACTAGCGGCGGACAGAGTAACGCGGCGTGCGGCGACCCCGCCTCATCCTGTTATCCGCGTCTGGGTACGCCCCATGGCCAGGCCTATACCGACCCCAGTCGTCAACCCGCGGCGATCGACGACAGCACCATGTGGTCAGCGACGCAGCAGGCGGAGCCGACACTGCACTCGGTCCGCATGCCTAGCGCTGATTTATGGCGCGCTTGGACCAGGTACTTCGGCGGCGAGCAGGGCGAAGCGGCGTAGTGGCGAATCGCTCCGTACCCGACGGGACCGACCACCCACACGATCGTCATGGCCCTGGCATCGCTCGGGAGCCGCAGAGACCTTCACTGATCTAGGAGGTCACGCCAGGCTAGGTCAGTGAGCGTCTCGCCCGACTCCACAGTCCAACGTGCAGTTCCTTGGACGGCAACCGGGTGTTTTTCCCAGCCAGCCTGCTCCCAGATCTTCATGATTAGGCCCGATGGTGAGTATTGCTGGCCGTCCGCTGACCACAAGATCGGCCTGGAACGATGCGATACCCATGTGCCCCGCGCTCGTCGAGGGTCTGCGGCCAACCAGTCCCGCGTGGCCTCGATTTCAGCGGCCAACGGGGTAACCAGTGTTAGTGCCGCGCCTTCGTCCAGGAGACCTCGGTCGATGATGACAGAGACCGCGTTAGGACGGCGCTTGCGTTTAGTGGGTGGTACGCGCCGGTACTTGGCGCGGACCGTGCTGTCCTCCGCCCCTGCGCCGGTAAGCACCTTCTCGGTCAATTCGCGGCAGCGGTCGACATCCGCGCAGACTGATCGGATCTGAGAGCGGTCCGAATAGAGAGCATCGATCACCGCAGCAACCGTCGGCAGCAGTGTCTCCACTAGGGATCCGACTTGACTACATGCCTGTGCAGCCCATTCGAGCCGGGGATCCGGCTCGTCGATGGCTTCGGTGTCGAGTTGCTGGAAGACCAGATGGGTCAGTAGATAAACACCGTGGTCTGCCAACGCGGCACCGCGGCCCTCGTAACGGGGCCGCAGGTCGTGCAGTGTCCGGCGCACTTGGCGTAGGATTTGAACCGCATTCCAGAGGAGGTAAACCCCCGGCTGTGGCCGGAAGAGAATATCGTAAATTCCTTGCGCGCCTCGTTCCCACAGCACGTCGAGGGTCGTCGACATGCGGGCCGCATATTGGCTGTCAGGATGAGCGCAAGCGAGGGCACAGGCAGCTTCCACTACGGAACACCCGGTGTCGGGCTCCGGCTCGAGTTCGCCACGGCGAACGCTATAGTCGAGCCCTAATTCGGCGCGCATTTCCTCTAGAATCGCCGCCTGCACTGGGTCTAGCGCAATGAAGTCTCGAGACTCGACTCTATTCTGCCGGTTGGTCGCTTGGGTGGCCTGCTTTGCAAATTCAACAGCCTTGCCAGTCACGATGATACGTACGCCCACCTGCGCCGAGGCGGCGTCCTCGTCGGTCTCGAGAGCTTCCGCTACCGACCTGACTGTCTGGGCACCGTTCACCACGCTTGCGTTCTTCAACGTCAGCCGCAGCGGGCGAGACTGTGGCGAACGCATCGATTGCTGAACGCGTTCAACCGATTCACAAAGAATCGTGACTCCATTGTTGAAGTACCAGAAGTTTGCAGGCTCGCCGATCAGCGTCTCGATCATCTCATTGTTAATGGGCGTACGACCAAGAGGGTTGCGAATGTTTAGATTAAAGAGACCGGAACCGTGTACGACCCAATCGGCGACCTGGTCCGCCTGAACCACACCTTGATAGGACTCGTAGGGCACGGTGATGGGGAACCACGGAAACAGCTCCGCTTCCAAATCGACGGGTCGCGGCACCATGTCCTCACGCACGGAGGTCCATACCTCGGCGCACAGAATGATACGGTTGCCCAACACGCTGCCATGACGATTGAACTCGTCCTCCCCGCCTTCGATGGCGGCTAAGAAGCCGGCGGTTACCGGCTCGGCACGCATCAGCACGATCACCTGCGTCACGGCAACCGGCCCTTGGGACATGACGGTCTTCGCCAGCTCGGCGAGGGGACGGCCGCGGAAGTTGAATGGAGTAAAGTCCTCGTCGTCAATAAGCCGAAGTCCGGCGAGCAACTCCATCACCGCGGACCGTTCGGACTTGGCGTTTCCGTTCTTGCTCCATTTCGCCTGAACGAGGAAGATGTGGGGATTGGTGCCCTCGATCACGGCGATCGCGTCAATGCCCTGATCCGCATCGCCATCGATGACCGAAGCAGCCGCGTCCCTTGGGCTCCAACCCGTCACGATCCGCACCGCCTGCGCCGCAAGCGCTCGCGAAAGCTCGCGAGGCGTGCGCTCCTCCTCAGGCTTGTCCTCGAGATCACTGAGGTCAAGAAGACCGGACTCCACATAAACTGACCGAAGAGCCGCTTCCACTTGCCGCACCTGGACAGCCACGTCCACATGACCAGACCTACGCCTGACCGAGCTCAAACGTCCCCCACCCCTTACGCCCCCGGTACTCGAGATCAAAATGGACGGCGTCATCCTACGCGCGGGCCCGGCGGTGGCGGCACCTGCAAGATGACACCTGACATGAAGAGGTCTACGGAGACTCACCGCCCGAAGCGGCCCTAAGAGGGTGTTTCTCCCGCCGCCCGTCCGTGCTGGGCTCCGGCAACAACCCTTCGATCAACGCCCACTGGGCATCGGTCAGGTCCGACGGGTAACCACGACGAGGCGACGACACCCGGACACCCTGCCCGCCCCGGCGGCCATCGTCACGCCGCCACTTCGTCCACATTCTACCTTCTCAAACACGCACTAAACTGACAGTGCCGGCGGAGGGCGTAGGGCACTTCGACGATCTATGAGGCACGTTGCTCCGGGGTTGCGCTTCGCTTCGACGTGGTGCAGGACGCGGCGTGGGCATCAGCGCAGCTTGGCCAGGATCTTCTAAGTCTTGAGCGTGGCGGTGGCTCGTTCGCCATGAGCACGAGCTCGTGTGCGAAAACTTGACCGTCGTCTGCAATCGTGACCGCTTCGCCGGAAGCGCGCCGCCGCTTGAACAGCGTTCGTAGGCAGCCTCCAGCGCGCCGGGGGCCGCTGTCGGCGAATGGCATCACGTCAACGCTGTTCACCGCGTCGATGATGCAGCGGAGGTTGAGCGTGCGCCCAACGCAACCAGCATCGCAGTTTCAAGATCACTTAGGGTGACTCGGCATCGACGAGACGTCCGTAAGCGGCATAGTTGCTATGTCGATCATTCTCCGCAGCCCGGATGCAGTCCGTGAAGCGAGAACTCCACCTGACAACCCTGCCTGACCATCGATGGGCGGAGTACCGCTCAAGTGCGCGATGGCACCGCATGCTCCTAGCTCGCTCCCCGCCCCGGCCCGGCTGGTCATGCAGGTTGGCGCGGGCGGCGAGGGGGTGCACCGTCCCGCGAGCGGGAGCCGTTAGCCTTCTCGGCATGACAGGCCCGCTCCTCAGCACCCCCAGCACGCCGTTTCCCGCAGAAGGGATTCATCAAGAAGGATCCATGGCATGGGCCCCGCTGCGTGGTTGGGTGGATGTGTCACACAAGCCGGAGGAACTTGTACGGCAGCAGTGGATTCGACGTCTCCACATCGACGGCGGGTTTTCGCTGAGGCAGATGGATCAGGAGCGTCGCACGTATTCAGGCCGGCGCTCTCCGCGTGCTGACATCGTGGTGTGGCGTAACCCGGCCGAAAAACAGGCCGGCTGCGAGCCAGTATTAGTCGTTGAGACCAAGGCCGGTGCGGGCGTGGTTCGGCCGGCCGACTTCTGGCAGGGCGAATCTTACGCGCGGTCGGCTGGGGCGCGGTTTCTTGTTCTCGCTAACGCCAGCAACCACGTCGTCTTCGAATTGACCAAGGGCATACCGGGGCGCGCCCGTCAGATCAACGACTGGCCAAAGTTGGTCGACATCGAAGACGAGAAGCGCCTCAATGCGTTGGTTAACCGGCTTGAGGTATTCGACCGCGAACAATTCCAGCGGGTGCTTTTCGAATGCCATAGCCTACTGCGGGACAATCATGCGATGACTCCCGATCGCGCTTTCGACACAATCTCAAAGGTGCTTTTCATCAAGCTCCATGTGGAACGGACAAGGACGCACGATACGTTCACGACGAAGTACCTTGCCGACGCAGCGCGGTTCCTTAATAATCCGAGGCTCGCTCTGCACGAGCAGATGTTCGACCAGACGAAGGAAGCCTATTCGGCTGACGACCTATTCGCGAAAGACGACCGCCTGGACATCTCGGCGGACACTTTCCGCGACCTGGTCGCCAAGCTCGAACGTTTTAACCTCTCGAAAACCGGCGAGGACATAAAAGGAATCGCGTTCGAGAGGTTCCTTGGGCGCACATTCCGTGGTGAGCTCGGCCAGTTCTTCACACCCCGCCCGGTCGTGGAATTTATCGTCAGTGTCCTCAACCCGAAGGAGGGTGAGGTCATCTGCGACCCAGCCGCCGGCTCCGGCGGGTTCCTCATCCGGGTGTTCGACCATGTCCGTGACCAGATCTCCGCGGACATCGCCGCCGAACGGCAACAGCTCATCGACACGATCACTGGGGAGTACCCCGATGACGCCGATGACGCAGCTCTCGACGAACGTGACAAGCGCATCGAATCCGCCGTGGAAGAGCTGAACAGGCAACTCGCCCCGAGCAGAACGGACGGCGGTCCGACGGATACCCGCGTCGGCCAGCTCGCCTGGCAGTGCATCTATGGCACCGATAAGGAACCGCGAGCCGCTCGCACTGCCAAGATGAACATGATCATGCATGGCGACGGGCATGGCGGGATTCACTGGCACGACGGCTTAGTGGACATCAACGGGATCTTCGAGGGCCGGTTCCGCGTCGTTGTCACCAACCCACCCTTCGGTGCCACCGTCACCTCCTCACAGCGCATCGGTTCCGGCCCGGAGACGAATGTGCCAGACGACCTTGACTACCGCCGGCGCCAGCAGCAGCGTTACGGCAAGGACTGGCTGGATGCGCACAATCGTGTAGTCAACTCTCGCGGACAGAAGGTCCTCGACCAGTTCGAGATCGGCACGGGCACCACGTCCCGCAAGACGGAGCAGATGTTCCTCGAACGATGCCTCCGCTTGCTCGAGCCGGGAGGGCGACTGGGCATCGTCCTGCCCAACGGAAACCTGAACGCATCGTCGCAGGCGTGGCTACGCCGCTGGGCCGAGGGGAAGGCGCTCCTCCGAGCCGTCGTCGCTTTGGCGCCGGAGACCTTCAAGTTCTCAGGCGCCTCTGTCACGGCCTCGGTCGTGTTCATGCAAAAATTCACCGAGGAAGACGCCCAGCGGTGGGAACAGTGCTGGACTGACGCCTTCGAAGCCACCGAGCATGAGTTCGGGCCTCGGCGCGATGGACTGCTGAGCAACGCTTCCGACGCGCTGCTACACAGCGACGACACCGAGCTTCGCGAACTGCTCGACCTGCTCTTTGCACTCGGAGTCACGCGAGTTCTTCCGGAGCCCACACGGACGCGGAAGGAGGGCCTTGTCCGAGCCGCGCCCACCACCACGCTGCGGAGCCCCATCTGGCACGGCAGCGCGACCACAGCCACGCGAGATTTGAAGAAGGCATACACCGACCGTGCTGCCAAGGTCCCCGGCCTGACGAAGTCCCTGGCGTCGTTGCGGGCAGCGCTGAAGGATCTCGATGAGCAGCAGACGACCAGCATGTGGCAGCACGTCCGCCAGGCATTCGACTACCCGGTATTCACCGCGACGCCGAAGGCAGTCGGGATCACCGCCACAGGAGAAACCGGGGACAACGTGCCCAACGACCTTCCAGCCATCCTCACTGCCTGGCAGCAGTTCAATGCGGAGAACCTTCCTGAGGGCACCTGGTGACCGCCACGATGACAAGCGTCGTACGCTTCGCCGAGCTCGACCGGTGGGATCCTGGCTTCGGCGGCTCTCCATCGGGTCACAAATGGTGCTGGCCGATGACAGTTCTGAAGGATGTTGCCGATATCCGCCTCGGCACGCAACTCCAAAGCAGGATCACGGACGGCATCAGACTGCCCTATCTTCGGGCCGCTAACGTCCAGCGCGGATTTCTCGATCTGAAGAATGTTAAGACGATGTTCGTTACAAAGGAGCAAGCCGAACGTCTCCAGTTGATCGGGGGTGATCTCCTATTCGTCGAAGGGAATTCTCTAGAGGAGGTTGGTCGGGTCGCTGCGTGGCATGGGGACAACCCGACAATCATTCAGAACGCCCTCATCAGGGTTCGACTAGCCACCGACCGGCTTGATCGAGACTTCGTCATGTTGTGGTTTAATACTAGCGCCGGAAACGGGTACATCCGTCGCCACGCTACTACCACATCTGGATCTCTTTGGCATATCGGCGCCGGCAAGCTCGCGAACGCTCCGATCCCCCTTCCGCCGATCAACGTCCAGCGGCAAATCGTCGCCGCCCACCGGCAGACGCTGCAGCGCGCCGGAGAGGCTAAGCGAAAGTCGGCCGCTCTCACTCGCGCCGCGTGGGATCGCTTCGGCTCACACCTGATCCACGAACCGGCGGCAGCCGCGACTGCAGGCATGGTAACCGTGACCCGGTTTTCCGCGCTCGACCGCTGGGATACCGACGTCACTCCCGTCGGGACCACCAGTCCGTATCCGCTGGTTCGCCTCGACGCGGTCGCCGACGTACGGCTTGGCGTCCAGTTGCAGCGGTCGAACACCGGAGGGCAGGACGTGCCCTACCTCCGGGTCGCCAATGTTCAACGCGGCTATCTCGACCTAGCCCACGTGAAGACGATGAACGTTAGCGCCGACACCGTCGCCCGGCTCGCACTGGAGCGCCACGACCTACTGTTCCTTGAAGCCAACTCGCTTGAGGAAGTTGGACGCTGCGCACGGTGGGACGGACAGATTCCTCTGTGTATCCACCAGAACCACGTAATCCGGGCCCGTTTGGTCACATCGGACCTGTTGCCTGAGTACGTGGAAGCCTGGTTCAACTCCCCACCGGGTGGATCTCACGTCCGAGCCCGGGCCCGCACGACCAGCGGCACGCTATACACGATCCCCGTCAGTGTCCTCGCGACCGCACCCGTCCCCGTTCCGCCGATAGGAGATCAAGCTCGGCTCATCGCCGACTTGCGAGAGGGCCTCGCTGAGGCTCATGCGGCTCTCATTGACGCGGGACGACTGCGGAAGCAGGCCGAAACCGACCTTATCTCGGCATTAAGCTCGTCTCCGTGACGAAGGCCCGAGTGAGCATGCCCGCCGACGTGTCATGTGCCGGCGCTTCGGGCACGGGTGCACGATGATTCGGCCTTGCACCAATCTGGCAGAACCCGAACAATGTCCCGGTAGTTCATAGGCAACTTGCCGCTGACGCGGGGGCGATCCTTGGCTGGAGAAGACGGCGAAGGTGGGCCGACCACTGTGCCCGTGTGCGCGGGGAGCAGTGGTGCCGCGTGCGCGGGGGCCGCGGAGCCGTCTGTGCCTATCAAGGTGACCGCGCAGCAGCGCCAGGTGGATGGCATCGTCCAGGTCGAGGCGTGGCAACGCGTCGTCGTTGCCGAGGAGTACGTCTCCGCGTGGCCGTTGATGCACACAGTGTCGCTGTCAAGCGGCCTGCCACCGTTCGGCGATCGCGAAGATCTGCCGCGCCGGTGGTCAGCCACCCAAGCTCTACCGATACCGACGCCACGTGGCCTTGAGATCGTCCGAGAAGAGCGATCGAAGTCTGTGAGCCAGTTCGCGGGCTACGTCGGGTCGGCCAGCAAGGGCGTCGATGGTGCTGGTAACCAGCTGCAGCTCTCGAACGCGGCGCAGGACCGACCAACCCGCCCAGACAGTGATGTCGACCCCGTAGGCGTCGACAAACCCCCGATACTCCGCGGCTGAGCGCCCGAACCGGGTAGCACCGTGGGCTGTCGGCACGAGATCCCACTCCCGCGGGCCGATGCAGATCCCGTCCAAGTCGCAGAGCAGAGGCTCCGAGCAAGCGATCGCACCGTCATTTGGTGCCGGCAAGAGGATGTTCCCCGTGTGCGCGTCCCCGTGGATGACCCCCGGCGGCAGCCGCCACGCGACCCGATCGAGATCCTCTTCAGCCTCGTCGCAGCGCCGGTGAAGATTGTGCAGCAAGTCGGCTGCCGGGATCCCCAGTTCTGACCATGACCAGCGCTCCAGCTCATCGGCTTCCTCGGGTGGTAGCGTCGCGGCAGCGTTGAGACGCCGACGAAACTTCTCGATCGGCGACCAGATCGGCAGCGCTACATCGAGCCCGTCAAGGCTGTGGAGCGCACGCAGCGGCGCAGCGAGGTCGACCGGCTTGGGCTCGTCGGCGGCGGGAACGTACTGCCATGCCGTGGCAACCCAGTCCCCACTGAAGATCGGCTGAGACAGCACGCCGGGGGCCAGCCGCACGGTAGGCATGCCAGCCTCCTCAAGGCAGGCCGCCACCGACACCACCCGGCGGGCGAGCGTCGCAGCATGGGGTCCGGCAGCAAGTCGGATCACGAACGGCGGCGCCACGAACACCGCGTTCATCGTGTACTTGACGAGCCTGGCACCATCCGCGTCCACGCCGATCTGAGCACAGACATCGCTCAGATGGCCATGGAGCTCAGCGGCGACCGCATCGCTGAGTGCGGTAGTCATCAGTCCGCCTGTAGCTCCGCGATCCGACCTCCGAGAGCAGCAAGCGCCGGTTCCCGCGCGGCCTGCGGCGCGGCAAGCTCCCACAGTGCATTCAGACGATCGTTCACACGAGCTGATCGCATCCCATCCGCCACCAGGCCCACCGCCTTCATCCCGTACTCGCCAGCGGTTGCGAGATCACCGGCCAGAGTACTCGCCGTGGCGACCGAGATCGTGTCGAAGATGAACGACCGACGATCTTGCGGGCGGCGAAGCCGCACTGCCTGATGCGAGTGCTCGGCAGCACGGTCGACGTACCGCACATGCTCTGGGTGACGGGCCAGGGCGGAGTAGACGACGGCGGACATTCCATGGACGTCCGCCTCGGTCAGCGCGAAGTGAGTCCAGGCCGGCGCGGTGTCCAGGTCTGCCTGATCGAGTTCGCGTCGTGCGCGGGCCAGGCTGTCGACGACCTGGCGGTCAGCGCCGAGGAGCGCGTAGGCCCAAGCGGTGTTGGCGTGCAGCATGGCGACGCTGGCATGACAGGCGGCTTGCTGCGCCGCGAGCTGCCCAAGGCCGAAGAGTTGCAACGCTTCCGCCGGCTGTTCCTGGTGCAGACTGACCCGCCCGAGGCGATACAGCGTGTTGGCCAGCAGCGGTAGCGAGTCAGTCCGTCGGGCTAGGACGAGGCTCTGGGTGAGGTGCCGGCGCGCCATGTCGTGATCGTCGAGATCGTGCGCCACCCAGCCGACGAGGTTGTGCAGTTCGGCGAGTGCGTCGTGCAGGTCGGCAGCCACCACCTCGGTGCACCTCACCTGCAGTAGTTGCGTCGCCCATGCCACGTACCCACGTGCGGACTGCAGGCACCGACCTCCCCCGGCGGCAGCGTCGAGCCGGCGGTGAAAGGCGGTCACGGCTCGAACGGTGGCGACCTCGTCATGGCCGACCGCACCAGGGACCGCGACATCATGGGAGCTGGGCAAATACCGCTCTACGTCGGCGGGTATGGCGCCTACCGCGATGCTCGCGACGACGCCGAGCAACTCGCGAGGATCGAGTGGGGCAACGACACCGACCGGCTCGATCGGCGCTCTCTGCCGGTAGTGATGAGCGTGGTCGTCGAGGGCGAGCCCCATGTAGTGGCGCGGGATAAGCAGCCCTTCGGCGATGCGCTCCAGTACGGCGTAGTCGTTGACGATGCGCCGACCTGCGGCGATCTCTGAGACTCGGCTAGCGCCCAAGCCCGTCGCGGTCGCGACCGAGGACCAGCTGAAGCCCCGTTCCTTGAGAAAGCCGAAGACGGCTCCGATGTCATGGCGGGCGAGGTGTACGCGCATGGCGACGCCGCGATAGGCGCCCTCATGCCACCACTGCGGTCTGACGACCCGCTGCATGGATGTCACCTCCTCCGGCTGCGGATACTGCGCAGAGTAGTCGTCCCCTGGCAACATATCCGCCCTGCCGCCCGTCCCGTAGCTGGCCATCTCACGGTGAGATGCCCACCGTGAGGCGCTCACCGGTGGCTAGCTGGTGGCAGTCGGCATCGGCCAAGGTCGTTGCCATGCCAGCCAGACGCCACCGCCAGCTCCGGGTTCCCGCTCAGGGGCTGGCTACCGGAGCGGACGAGTCTCCGGTCGGTGAGGACGGCCGTCACGAGGCTGGCGTGGACGGGTTCGGGGTGGGTGCTGTGCAGGAGGCCCGCTCGCCTCGAACCAGCGCGCGGCAGGAAAGCACGCAGGCGTTGACCCGAGACGTCGGCAACTTTCCAGCCCGCGTACACCGGAGGTCTGTGCTGCGCGGGAGCGCCGTCCCCCGTGCGACCCCCGCTCCGGACCACCGGGCGGACCACTCCGCGCACAGCCACTTCCAGGGGCCGCATCCCACCCGAGATCGCACACCGACGCCTGACAGGAGCGATTCATGATCGGCGAGCAGATCCTGGTTCCCCGTCGTTTCGCCTTGGTGCGTTACCCGAACGGCGATGACGGCCGAGTGGTCATCGGGTGGGGTATCGAACTGCCCGACGGTTCCGCCGTCTCGCTGAGCCTCGACAGCCAGGCGGTCGCCCTCTGCAGTAGAGCTGCCCATTGCGAACGCATCCACGGCGGCGAGCTGGTCTGGATCGATGGCGAGATCGGTGACCTCGAGAAGGAGAGGTCGCCGTGAAGACCGCTGGCGTGGCCGGGATCCAGGCCTCGCAGGCCTCACCGGACAGCAAGTTCCGTGCGACCGCGCGCCTCGTCCTGGACATCCATCGAGACGACGACGGCTTCTGTCTCGGCTGCTATGTCTACTTCCGCCAGCTCAAGCCCTTCCCGTGCGAGTACAACCTTTGGGCTGCACGAGTCATCGCCACGTATCGCAGCCCTGCACCCATGGCTGGCGGAACCCCTACTCAAGATCGTCGGTCCGAAAGCGACCGGAGCGCCCCAGCCCTGCAGCTGGTGTCGACCGTTTCTGCCACCGACGAGACGGTGGTCATGCGCCTGAGGTAACGCTCTCAATCTCCGCCGGTGACGGCGGTAGCGGCGACCGTTCCAAAGGCACGGAAGCCGAGCTTCATGGCGGGTCAGGGAGACCTGCGGAACCGAGAAGGAGAAACACATGGCAAGCGGAACGCTGGAGCTCAGCGCGACCGGCAACGACGACGAGTTCGACCTCGACGTCAGCCTGCTGGAGGTGGCGGACCTCGCCGGTCTGGTCAACCTGACCGACGACGGCTGCGGCAGTACCTGCACCGCGTGCACCACCAACGTCGCCTGATCAACGGGCTCTGCAAGGCCGGCTGGCACCGCCACAACCGTCGGTGCTGGCCGGCTATCCCTGTCACACCGAGGTGATCACGTGAGCCGCTCCATTCAGTCCCCCGCCTACCGGTCAATGAGCAACGCACTTGTCCGCGCCGTCGCCCACCCGGCGGTCGACCTGCCCCCGTGGCCAGACCTGACCGAGTCTCGCCCCGACCTCGTGCCGACCTGGGTCGGCTGGCTACGGCAGGCTTGGGCCATCGACGCTGTGGCCGAGGCGGTCACGCTCTCGAGCCCGGTGCTCACGGAGAAGGTCAGCAAGCTCTGTGCGGGCGAGACTGCTTCGGTACGCGAGACGCGGCGGACGGTCCACGCCGTCGCCCGGTACCTGCAGCGTCTACTGGGTCGACCCACGCCGTTCGGACTGCTCGCCGGCGTGGCACCCGCCGTATTCGGCTCGACAGCGCCTACCCGCTGGGGCACAACCCATCAGGCGATCGCTCGGGCAAACGCTGGCTGGCTGACCGATGTGATCGCCCATCTCGAACGCTGCCCGGAGCTGGTCTCCCGCCTGCCGGTGGTCGCGAACAACACGCTGACGGTGCGTGACAACCGGCTGATCGTCCCCTACCAGCCGCGTCCTGGGCTCAACGGCGAGGTGGGAGCGACGGAGGTATCCCTGCGGCATTCAGCACCGGTACGGGCTGCCATTGAGGCAGCCCGCAACCCGATCCGGGTGGAGGTCCTCAGCTCGCAGCTCGGTGGCGCGTTTCCGCAGGCATCGGCGGCAGTCGTCGTGGCGATGCTCAACCAGCTGATCGCGCACCACGCCCTCATCACGAGCCTGCACGCTCCCAGCACCGAGCCGGACGCGCTCGGGTACCTGCTGCGCCAGCTCGACGAGGCCGGCGCCGGAATCGGCACGTCCGTCGCTGACGTCGTTGACGCCCTGAAGGAGATCCATGTGGGGCTGCACCGTCACAACACAGCGCAGCCGGGCCACGCCGCGGCGGCCCGGCGGCTGGTGGCCTTGCAGATGCGGAGTCTCGCGATCTCCGAGCAGGAGCCGCTCGCCGTGGATCTCCGGTTGGACGCCTCGGTGACGCTCCCCGATCAGGTAGCCAGGGAGGTGGAACGTGCCGCGCTGGCGCTGACCCGGTTGAGCGCGCATCCGTACGGCACCGCAGCGTGGAGGGCCTACCACCAGCGCTTCTACGAGCGCTACGGGATCGGCTCGCTGGTGCCGGTGCGGGAGGTGGTTGACCCGGACAGCGGCATTGGCCTGCCGGACGGCTACCCGGGCAGCCCCGCCCCTGAGCCTCGCTCGCCAATGTCCCGTCGGGACGAGGTGCTGCTCAGCGTGGCGCAACGCGCGGCACTGGACGGCGCGACCGAGGTCGTCCTCGACGACGCGCTGATTCAGCAGTTGGACCTGGGGCCGCGGCGGCTACGCCTACCTCCGCACCTCGAAGCGTGCGTACGCGTGCAGGCCGCCCACGAGAAGGACCTGACACGCGGCAAATTCACTGTCGAGGTCACCTCCGTGTCCCGAGCCGCCGGCGGACTCACCGGACGCTTCCTCAGTGTGCTGCGACCGACCGACGCGGGAAGGTTCGTCGCCAGCTTGGCCGATCTACCCGCCAGCGACCGGGCCACCAAACCGACGCAGGTGTCATTCCCGCCGCTCGACCCCGCGACCGCGCACGTCGCGCGTGCCGTCCGGGTGCTGCCAACGGTGATCAGCCTGGCCGAGCACCGATGGCCGAGTCGATCGGTGCTCACCATCGACGACCTGGCGGTGGGGTGCGACGGCCGACGCATGTACCTCGCGGTGCCCGACAGCGGCCATCGGATCGAGGCCGTCGGCATGCACGCGCTGAACCTGCGCACCCACACTCCTCCGCTGGCCCGCTTCCTCATCGACCTCGGGCGCGCCCAGTGCGCGCAGGTCACGGCTTTCAATTGGGGCGCCGCCGCCCGGGCGAAGCTGCCCTTCCTCCCCCGGGTGCGGTACGGACGAGCGATCCTGGCCCCAGCTACGTGGCGCCTGGAGGCCGCCGAGCTACCCGACCGACACCAACCCTGGTACGCCTGGGACGACGCCTTCGACGAATGGCGGGCACGCCGGCGGCTGCCGCGCCTGGTGCACCTGGTCGAGGCCGACCGACGCCTGCCGCTGGATCTCGACGAGTCGGCGCACCGCGTCCTCCTGCGTACCCACCTGCTCACGGCGCCGCGAGCGGTCCTGGTGGAGGCACCCACTCCGGAGGATCTCGGGTGGTGCGGCGGCCGTCCGCACGAGGTCATCGTCGCGCTGCACGCCACCGAACCACCACCCTGGCCACCGCTGCCCACACCGACCCCGGCTCGCGTCATCGGGCGCGACCAGGGACAAACACCGGCCACCTCACGGATCCTGCTCGCCAAGCTGTACGGAGACATCCGCCGCCAGGATTTGCTTTTGGCTGAACACCTCCCTCGGCTGTTGGCCGGTTGGGACGCCCCGCCCGACTGGTGGTTTCTGCGGTTCCGCGACCCGGAGCAGCACCTGCGTCTGCGGATCGCCCTACCCGACCCGTCGGCGTTCGGGCCGACAGCCGAACGGGTCAGTGCCTGGGCGGACGACCTACGCCGGCGCGGCCTGCTGCGAGAGGTGCAGTACGCCACCTCCTACCCGGAGACCGGCCGGTGGGGATCCGGCTCCGCCATGCAGGCCGCCGAAGCGGTCTTCATCGCCGACTCCCACGCCGTACTGACGCAGCTGCGCCAACCCGTACGCCCCAGCCGGCAGGCGCTCGTCGCCGCGCAAATCGCAGCCATCGCCGTCGCCTACACCGACAGCGTCGAGGCCGGCATGCGCTGGCTGATCGATCACGTGCCCGCGGCGGCACCACAGTCGGTCGCCAGGACGCTGTTCGGCGAAGCCGTCCGCCTCGCTCATCCCGGTGGCGATTGGGCAGCCCTCCGCGCGGTCGCTGGCGGCACAGAGATCGTCGACGCCTGGAAGACCCGAGACGTGGCCCTCGCCGTCTACCGGACCCACCTGCCCGGCCCAGACACCGACGGCATCGCCCCCGACGACGTTCTCGGCTCGCTCATGCACGCGCACTACATCCGGGCGGTCGGCATCGACTTCGACGACGAGGACCAATGCCGCTACCTCGCCCGAGCCGCCGCCCTGGCTTACTTCGCCCGGAGCCGGTCATGAGCCTGGCGTACGAGAGCCACGAGCTTGCCGTCGCGGTCGCCGACCTACTTGCCGATCCCGACGATCCCAGCCTGCCGATCCACCAACCTTGGTGGCGGCAGTCGCTCGCCCTCGGCGTACCGGGCATCGCGCTGCTGCACGTGGAGCTGGCAGCGGCGGGGCTAAGACCATGGCAACGCGCCCGGCACTGGCTCACCGCCGCTACCGGCGGCCCGGTAACGGCGGGCGCAGACAGTCACTCCTTCCACGGCGCACCCGCGTTGGCGCACGTCCTGGCATGCGCGGCTACCCACCAGCCCGGCTCGTACGCCCGCGCGCTGGACGGCCTCGACACAGCGATCGCCGCCGACACGCGACGCCGCGTAGCCGCCGCACACGCTCGCATCGATGCCGGCGAGCTGCCGGCTCTTGCCGAGTTCGACGCGATCCGAGGGCTCACCGGAATCGGGGTGTACCTGCTGCGCCGACCCTCCGGCGGGGAGGAGCTTCGCGACGTACTCGGATATCTGGTTCGTCTGACCACTCCCCTGCACCGCGACGGCGAAATGCTGCCCGGCTGGTGGACCGGCACCGGCCCCAACGGACGCACCGACGCCCGGTTCCCCGGCGGGCACGGCAACACCGGAATGGCCCACGGCATCGCCGGGCCCCTGGCGCTTCTGGCACTCGCCGCCCTCCAAGGCGTCGTCGTTGAGGGTCAACTCGCGGCGATCGCGACCGTCTGCTCCTGGCTCGACCGGTGGCGCAGCAAGACCGACGCCGGCCGGAGCTGGCCGTACTGGATCACCAGACCGCAGCTGCGCGCCGGCCGCGCGCCGGCGCCGGGCACCCAACGGCCGTCATGGTGCTACGGCACCGCGGGCGTCGCGCGGGCCCAGCAGCTCGCCGCTCTCGCGACCGATGACGCGGCCCGTCGCGTGGCTGCCGAAGACACACTCACCCGCGCCCTGACCGATCCGCGCCAGCTCGCCGCGACCACGGACTCCTCCCTGTGTCACGGGTACGCCGGCCTGGCCCACATCGCTCACCGGGTCGCCGCCGACGCTGTCCCTGGAAACACCGCCCGCCTCGACGCCCGGGTCCCCCACCTGCTCAGCCTGATCGACTCAGCGGGTGGCGGCCCTCGGCGTACGGCTGCCGCTCTGATCGGCGACGCGCCAGGCCCTGGGTTGCTCGACGGCGCCGCCGGAGTGGCCCTGGCCGCGCTGAGCTGCAGCACCGCGTCGACGCCGAACAGCTCCTGGGACTCATGCCTGCTCACCGTCCGACCTGCCCACCCCCTCACGTGAGGACGTCCAATCCGATGCCGACACCAGCATGGCGGCACTACACCGTCGAATTCTCTAACCCAGTCGCGGCCGAGCAGATTGCCGCCACCGTGCTCGCCCCAGCACTGGCTGCTGCCCAGGACCAAGGCGTCCTGCACGGATGGTGGTACGTCCGGAAGTACCCCTCGTGGCGGTGGCGGTACGTCGCCGACGATCCGAGCTCTCACCTTTTCGAGGACCTGCTGGAGACGCTCGCCGTTGACGAACGAATCGTCAACTGGACCAACGGCATCTACGAGCCGGAGAGGCTGGCCTTCGGCGGCTCGGCCGGCATGCACGTCGCCCACAGGCTCTTCCATCAAGACTGCCGACAGCTGCTCCTTGGACCAGGCTTCGCCGAGTCGGCCCCGCTCGGGAGACGCGAACTCTCTGTCCTCCTGTGCAGCGTGCTGATGCGCAGTGCCGGCCTGGACTGGTACGAGCAAGGTGACGTCTGGGCCAAGGTCGCCGAGCTCCGTCCCGCCCTCGCGCTGCCAGACGAGGGCGCTGCGACCGCTGCCCTGGGCCGGGCGATGAACCGGCTCATGACCACAGACATCCGCAGCCTGAGCCGTCCCGCCTCGGGCGGCCCGCTTCCGGGCTACGGCGCATGGCTCGACGCGTTCGAGACAGCCGGGCAGGCTCTCGCCGATCTGGCGCGGCGCAGCCGCCTCCGACGAGGCCTCCGCGCGGTCATCGCCCACCAGGTCATCTTCCACGCCAACCGCATGGGCCTGTCCGTACGCGACCAGTCCGCCCTCGCCGCTCTCGCGGTGAGGAACGTCTTCGACCCCATCAGGAGGAGCACCGTGTCCGCCTCAGAAACCACTCCGCCGACCGCTAGCGTCGAGCAGATGGCCACGCATCGTGAACCAGTCGACCTCCGGACCGCACTCGCCGACCGACTGCGGGCAGAAGACATCATCCGAACGCCGGGCGTCGAGGTCGCGATGCGGCAGGCGCCACGGCACCTGTTCCTGCCCGGCGTGCCGCTGGAACAGGCGTACGCCGATGGGCCGGTCTACACCAAGACCGACGGACGTGGCACCTCGATCAGCGCTGCCTCACAGCCCCGGATCGTCGCCATGATGCTCGAGCAGCTCGACGCACAACCAGGCCACCGCATTATGGAAGCGGGTGCCGGTACCGGCTACAACGCGGCTCTCCTGGCCGCCATCGTCGGCGACACCGGACGCGTCGTCACCATCGACGTCGACGACGACCTCGTCGACGGGGCTCGAAAACACCTCGCCGCCGCAGGCGTCGCCAACGTCGAGGTTGTTCGCGGCGACGGCGCGATCGGATACCTCGACGGCGCGCCCTACGACCGGATCATCGCCACCGTCGGCGCCTGGGAGACGCCCGCCGCCTGGCTAGAGCAACTCGCCCCGGACGGCCGGCTGGTCGTACCGCTCCGCCTCCGCGGCGCCGCATCCCGCTCGATCATCTTCGAACGGTACGACGGCGGATGGCGCGACAACGGCAGCGAACTCGCCGTCTTCATGCCCCTGCGCGGCATCGGCGACGACTCCCGACGCCTCGTCACCCTCACTGACGAGCAGGACGTGACCCTGCAGGTGCACAAGGACCAGAGCGCCGACGCAGCCGCACTCGCCGGAGTCTTCGAGAGCGAGCGGCACGAGATATGGACCGGCGTGCTCTTCCCGCCGATGGTGCCGTACGAGTGGCTGGATCTGTGGTTGGCCTGCCGCCTCGACAACGCCATCATGCGGATGAACGCCAAGCCCCAGGCCATCGAACGCGGCACCGTCTCCCCAATGTTCCCGTGGGGAGCGATGGCCACCACCCGCGGCGCCAACCTCGCCTACCTCACCATCCGACCTGCCCCGCCGGCCACAGACGGCGGCAAGCTGTACGAGGTCGGAGTCATCGGTCACGGCCCTTCCGGCAAGGACCTCGCCCAGCACGTCACCAACGAGATCCGCGTCTGGGACACCGAATACCGCGCCCGGACCGTGCGCTTCGAGATCCCCGACGCCCCGGCCGAGCCGAACCCGTCGGCTGGACGCTTCGTCCTCACCCGGCCGCACCACCCGATCACCGTCACCTGGCAGTGACGATGGACCCGAACAACCTCGTCCTCCGACGGTTTCCCCTCGTGGCCCGACCGCGGCCCGCCGCCAAGGCTCTGACGATCCGCGTCGACGACCTGCGCGCCCTCGCCGACCGCGCCGATCGACAGAATGACTTGGCGGCGGCGTCTGCCGTCTACAACCAAGCAGCGCTGATCGCCTCGGACTGCGGCCAGCCCGAACTGGCCCGGCAGTGGTGCCACCAACATGCAAACGCGTACCTGAACGCCCTCCCCTTAGGCGCGCAAGCCGCGCGGCACGCCCTCGAGCCCCTGGTGAACCTCGCCCGGCTGCGCATCAGAGGCAGCAACGGCGACGCCGCTCTTCGGCTCCTCAGCGACCTCTTCGAAGCTGTCTCATCCCGTATCGACACCCGGATCGACGGTCAACCCCTGCCGGGGAGCAGGCTGACCCGAACCGACGACGATCATCGTGAAGTGCGGCAATGGCTGTGGGGCGTGCTCCTCGCCGACGGTGCTCGGGCGCTCACCAGCGCTGGCCGGTGGAAAGAGGCATACGACCACCTCCAGCGGCACAACGGCATCGGTCAACGGATGATGGACGGACGCCAGGTCGCGGTCATCGCCCACGCCACCACCGGCGAGATCAAGCACGCCCGTACGCTCGTCGCCGAGACCGCCCGTGGCGAGCCGTGGGAGCAGGCCGTCACAGCATGCCTGGACTACCTGTGCGCGAAGGCCGCCGGCGAAGAGAGCTTGCTCGACGCGATGATCGACAGCTATCGACGGCTCACGCCCACGCACAGCCTTGCCGTCTTTCACACCCGACTCGGGCTCTCAGTCATTGATGTGGTCGGCGGAGTAGCTCATCCGGAGGTACGAAGCCTCGCTGAAGAGCTGATCGACCATGCACTCGCCTTCGATGACGCCCACGTCGCACGGCAACTACTGGATCACAGCGGCATGCGTACGGTCATCGATACCCAACGCGAAGCTGACCTTGGCAATATGCTGCAGGAAGGTGGGACGGGCTACGGCCGCATACCGCGCGTCGCTCACGAGCACCTGCTGCGGTCCCTGGCCATCAGTAGAGCGGTGATCCAACGGCTGCCACCCGGCCGATACAGGCGCGTGTGCGTCGCCAGCGCCGAGTCACGTAGGAGATCGAGTCGCTGCCTGCCCAAGTACGGTCACCAGGTGACCGCGTACGAGATCGCCGCCCGACTGCCTACCATCGACCTGTTGCGGCGGCGCTGCAAGGCGTTGGCCGTGCTGGAACGCATTATCGACGGCGGGGAGCCCTACTACGGCTACACCTCGAGATGGGGCGCGGACGAGGCGGCGCTGATGAGCAACGGCAGCGGCGACGAGTGGGCCGTCGTGTTCAGCGCCGAAGGCGCTTTCATACGGGTCTTCGATCATGAGTCCGCGATGTCGCCCTACCGCGATCCAGACCACGAGCTATGGCCAAGCCTGCTCGACGGCATCCCCCAAGTGATGCATCCGCAGGTGGAGGAACCCGCTTTCTGCGATGAGAGCGGACAGTTCATCGCCACTGCGGTGCTGTGGCGGCTGGCCGGCGACGACCGCTGGCATGCCGGCGAAGGCATCACGTTCCCAACGGTGCACGAGGCTTACGACGAGACCGCGCCGGACGGATCCGGCATGCTCGACATCCTGCTCGACGGCGTCGTTGACAGGTTCGTCGAGTTTGCCAGCGACTACTACGAGATCGAGGTGGACCGGTCCGCAGTTGAGCACGTCGTCGCCCACCGGCCACTGACCGACTCCGTGATACGGGCGTTGAACCCTCAGCTTGCCGTCACCGACCTCCGGGAAGACATCGCCGCCATCGGTTACCCGATCGCCGCGACGCAGCGGCAGGCTCGATAAGTCGTGCGCCGGGCGACGGTGTACGTCGCGATGAAGGATTCTCCATAGTGCTTGTTGTCGATATGCCTTACGGTGCTGATCGTGAAGTTGCGCCGGGTAACCGTTGCGGCACTGGTTGCTGCCGGCGTTGCCGCCGTGACGCTAATGACCGGCCTGGTGACAAACGCCGCCTCCAATGAGCAGCAGTGGCCCGGCTGGTTGTCCCTAGTTCAACGGCACCCGTGGCAGTCGTTCCTGTTGCTTGCGGTCGTTGCCGTGGTCCTCGCCGCCTTGCTGCCGGGCCTTACCGACCCCGGCCAGGTCGGCGTACGGCAGGCCGATGATGAGCCCACGCCCTCGGTGGGGTCAGCTGCTGTCTTGCGCACCCTGCCGCGCGATGTCGCCGGCTTCACCAACCGGTGGGACGAGATCGAGCAGATCCTGAACGACGCATCGAAGGATCAGTTGATCATGCCGGTCCGGACCATCGACGGCATGGCTGGCGTCGGCAAGACCGCCTTCGCCATCCACGTCGGCCATCTGCTGGCGCCGAAGTTCCCGGACGGTCAGCTTTTCCTGAACCTCAACGGGCACACGCCTGGACGCGAGCCGGTCGGACCGGCCGAGGCACTCGCGTCGCTGCTGCTCGCCGACGGCGTCGCCCCGCAGAAGATCCCGAACAGCGACGATCAGTGGGCGATGACCGAGGCCCGCGCCGCACTGTGGCGCACTCGGGTGGCTGATCGGCGGATGCTGCTCATCCTCGACAACGCCGCCACGTACGCGCAGGTGGAGCAGCTGCTGCCGGGCGCGGCCGGCAGCCTCGTGTTGGTTACCAGCCGTCGTCGGCTAGCCGCACTAGACGGGACGAGTCTGCAGATGAGCGCTTTGTCTGCGACGGACGCCGCCGCATTGTTCATGCGTCTGGCTGGTCGTAGCCGGGTCAGCAAGGAGTCGGTCGGTGAGCTCGTCGCTGCCTGCGGCTACCTTCCGTTGGCGGTCGCCCTGCTTGCGGCGAGGCTACGGCACCACCCGTCCTGGAGCGTCGAGGATCTCAAGGATCGCTTGTTGTCGACGCAGCACCGCCTGTCGGAGATGCAGGCGGGCGAGCGCGCCGTCGCAGCCGCATTCGACCTGTCGTATCAGGATCTGCCAGCTGAACGTCAGCGGTTCTTCCGTCGACTGAGCCGGTTCCCAGGGCTCGACGTCGATGAAGAGGCCGCCGCTGCGCTGGCTTCGGTCTCCCAGGAGGTGGCGCGGTCCGAGCTTGAGGCGCTGTACGGGGATCACCTGCTGGATGAAACCGAGCACGGACGGTACCGGTTCCATGACCTGGTCAGGGACTATGGACGCAGCCTCGGAGAAGACGGGCAGGACGGGACCATGTCGATCGAGAATCTCGCGGGACACTACCTGGAGACCATTGGCGCGGCGAATACCCATATCAACCGTGGATCCACGACCACCACGACCCGATTCGACTCGCTGGCCACGGCCTCGGCGTGGCTTGACGCTGAGCGCGCGAACGTTCTCGCCTGCGTCGAGGAGTGCGTGCGTCGCGAGCAGCACGCCCTGGTCGTGGGACTCGCCGCCGTGATGGCGCCGTACCTGCGCCAAGCGGGTCCGTGGGACCAGGCCGCCGATCTGCACCGCACTGCGGTCGTGGCGGCACGCCGCACGGGTGACCGGAAGGCAGAGGCCAACGCGTTGGCGAACCTCGGCATGGTGTCCCGCCTCATGGCCCGCTACCGCGCAGCGGTGGAGACCCTGGACGAGTCGCTCGCGATCTACCGGGCTCTCAGCGATCTGCATGGGCAGGCGTCGGTGCTCAACCAGCTCGGCATTGTGCACTACCTGACCGCTATGTACGACGAGGCGGCCCGCACCCAGACGGAAGCGTTGAGTATCTGCCGGGAGACCGGTGACATGCTCGGCCAGGCCAACGCACTTGCCGACCTGGGCATGGTGCGGCGCATGACCGGTGACCTGGGACCTTCCGCCGAAGCTTCGACGGAAGCGCTGGAGATCTACCGGCTGATCGGTGATCGTTTCGGCGAGGCCAACGCGCTCCGCGACCTCGGACTGGTCCGATCCCTGACGGGCGACTACGCCGAGGCCGAGCACAACGCCCGCGAGGCGCTGGCGATCTACACCAGGATCGGTGATCCGGTGCATCAGGCGTACGCGCTCAACGAGCTGGGAGTCGCCTGTCGCCTGAAGGGAGACCTCGACGGTGCGACTGAATCGCACGAACAGGCACTGGCCAAGTACGCCGAGCTCGGTGACCGATTCGGCGAGGCCAACGCCATCCGGCACCTCGGGGTGCTGCACCGGCTCCGAGGGGACCAGGCAACGGCGATTGAGGCCCAGGAGCGGGCCTTGACCCTCTACGCCGAATTGGAAAGTCGGGGTGGGCTGGCCGCCGCCACGGCCGAGCTGGGCGTCCTGCGTCGTCTCGCGGGCAATCTCGTCGGTGCCAGGAGCGGGTTGGACAGCGCTGCGGCGTGGTACGTCGAGCTCGGAGACCGTACTGGTCAACTCGAAGTGCACAACCACATCGGCGCGTTGCACCTCGACGCCGGTGAACTCGACCGGGCGAATGAGCGATACGAGCTCGCACTGTCCCTCGCCCGCGAACTGGGCGTGCCGCTGCAGGAGGCGCATGCGCTGGACGGCCTCGCGCGCTGCGAACTTGCTCTGGGGCGACCTGAGCGAGCGGCCGACCTCCACAGCGCGGCCCAGATGCTCCACGAACGGCTCGGAAATCAACCTACGTAACTTCACTGCGTCCCGGTATCGTCACCGTCAGACATGAAGGAGGCGACCATGCAGCAGTCGACGACGTCGAACGTGCAGCCTGTGCTGGCGACGGTGGTCCAGAGGGTCCACGCCCGGATCGCGGCCGAGCAGGCCAAGCCCGAGGCTGTTCGAGCCGCGCACGCGGCGTCGATTCCCGCGCAATCCTGAGCACGCGCGGAGCGCGGGCATGCCACCACTGCGAACCTTCATCCTCAAGGTGGTCAACCGCTGCAACATCAACTGCGACTACTGCTATGTCTTCAACGGGCCAGACCAGTCCTGGCGGAACCTGCCCGTACGGATGAGCGTCGAGGTGGCCCACGCCGTCGCGCAGCGAATCGCCGAGCACGCCACCGCCCACGACCTCGACCACGTAGACGTCGTGCTGCATGGTGGCGAGCCCTTGCTCGCCGGGCCGCGCCACCTCGGCGCCATCCTGCAGATACTTAACGACAGAGTCCCGTCCGTCCGCTTCGAGTTGCAGACCAACGGCATGCTGCTCAACGACGACTGGCTGGACCTCTTCGATAGGTTCGACGTCCGGGTCGGCGTGAGCATCGACGGCCGGCCCACGGCGAATGACCGCCACCGGGTCAGCCACCGCGGTCGGTCGACGTCGGATGCGGCGGTCCGCGGTATCGAACTGCTCCGCAATCGGCCCCACCTGTTTGCCGGTGTCCTGGCCGTGGTCGACCTCCACAACGACCCAGCTGACGTTCACGACTATCTCGCGTCACTCGGGCCGGCGGTCATTGATTTCAACCTGCCGCACGCCACGCACGACGCCCCACCGGCACGCACCAATCCCGCTGAGCCGGAGTACGGCCGCTGGCTGAGCCGCGTCTACGACGCATGGACCAACGCCGACTCCTACACGCACTCGGTGCGCATACTCGAAGACATCGTGGCCCTCAGCCTCGGCGCGAAAGGCTCCGTCGAATCGCTCGGACTCGCACCGGCCGACATCGTCGTGGTCGAATCCGACGGCTCGATCGAGAACGTCGACACGCTCAAAGCCGCCTCCCCGGGCGCCGCAAGCCTCGGCCTCGACGTCTTCAACCACACCTTCGACGAGGTGGCGAACCACCCAGCGATCCAGCGACGGCAGGTCGGCGTGGCGGCACTGGCAGAAGAGTGCCAGGGCTGCCCACTGGTGTCGGTCTGCGGCGGCGGGTATCTGCCGCATCGACTGAGCGCTGAGCGCGGATACCGCAACCCGTCCGTCTACTGTCAGGACCTCGCCCACCTCATCCGGCACGTCCAAGCCTCGCTTCCGGCCTGAAGGAGAAGCACAGTGCAGCACCTCGTCGTCCGCCGCGCCGAGCCCAGCGACGCCAAGACCGTCGCCGGAATGATCGAAGAGATCGAGCGGTACTACGGCTCCACGTCGATCCAGCCGTTCGATGAACGACTGGCACAGGTCGAAGCCTCGCTGTTCGGGACGCCACCCCTGGCGTACTGCGTGCTCGCACTTAGCGGCGATGACGTGCTCGGTTTGGCGGCGTACTCCTTCTTATGGCCGGCTGCCGGATCGACGCACTCACTGTTCATCAAGGAGCTGTACGTGCGGCCGGACGGACGGCGGTTGGGCACCGGAACGCGACTCATGCAGGAGATACAGGCAATTGCGGCCGCCGCGCCGGGGTGCAGTCGAGTGGAGTGGATGACCGACCGAGACAACGACGGCGCACGCGCCTTCTACCGACGACTCGGATTCGAGGAATTTGAGGGGAAGGTGAACTACCGCGTCGGGTCCGACATCCCGGGGCCACTCGGCTGAATGGACGCGGGATCCTCCGCAATTCCGGCAGTACTGCTCGGCGGTCAAAACCAACTCCGCCAGTCTGGCGCGCGTGGACACTCGGGATGTAGTCGGGCTATCACATCTGCCGTCGGCTCCGCGCGCCCCGTCATCCGCAGGCGTCGCGTTGGACGCCGTTGGTGAGGCGTTACCGCAGGTAGGGGTGGAACGGGGCGAGGATGCTCTCGCGAAAGCAACGCCAAGATGATCTCCACCCCGCACCCCGAACCTCAGAGAGCACAACTCACAAGATGTGTGCCAGAACCAGTTTTCACGCGGCGTCGACAGACGGGGTGCCAGGGCGAGCACACGCAGACAGGCTGTTCGGCCGCTACGAGGAGCTTGGCACCAGTGCGGTCGCCGACGTCGTAGAGCGCTGTCCCCACGGATCGTCATCGTGGGCCAGGTCAGCCGACGGACTCTAGGGCTCTAAAGATCGTCAGGCCACCAGTGTGGATCGAGGCTCTTGCCGTGGCCTTGAGGGCAGGTTCCGTAGCCAGTGCTGGAGACGTTCCAGTGGTGATAGCAGAACGGGGCGTCGCATTGACCGCAGAATCCGGCATCGTCGTAGAAGCCTGCGCCGGTAACGGCGGCGTACCGGTACGGCTGGGTGAAGGCGACGGCGATCCGATCCGCATGCGCCATGTCCACCGGCCGACCAGATCCGTTGCCCGCCTCGATTCCAGAGAACAGCAGCCACCACTGCTGGCCTCCGTCGCGCTGTCGGGCGGCGTTGTAGGCGTCGCGCTGCGCCGGTGACCAGCGCGGCCAGTCCGCGGGCCGGGTACCGGGTGCGACGAGTTCGATGTGTGCTGCCGGTCGCCCGCACACCGCGCACGGTGGTTCTGCTACGAAGGCCTCGAGCATGGCTCATCCTCTCCTATTAGTGACTGGGGCACATTCCTGAACGAGCAGGCGTCGATGTCGGCGGTGGCACGGACGGAACCGTGCCACCGCCGACATCGCCATCTACTGACAGTCTTGGGGCTTGGGTTGGTGGCTGCTGAGCATGCGTACGGTGGTGCTCAGCTTGATCGGCGCATCGTCGGGGCCTCTGAGGAAGGGGTGGATGTAGACGGGGCGGCGCAGGGCTCGGCCGGGGCCGTGGGCTTGGTTTCGCCAGTGGCCGGAGACCCAGAACCGGCTGGCCGGAGAGCGCTCTTGGCTGCCTGGTATCGATTCCCCGTCCTGGCCTGGGGTGGTGCGGTGGCCGCGGATGTGCACGATGCGCAGTTCGGGTACGGGTCGGTTTGTGCGGGCGTAGGTCTTGGCGACGGATTTGTCGACTCGTGCCGTGGTCACTTCGGCGGTTTGCTGGGCGATCAGCAGCCACGTCGCGACCAGTGCTGCCGCCGGATGGTCACCGGGTATCACGTGTTGTTCGGGGAGGTGGGTTGCGCTCGTCGGTGCGAGCCAGCCGACCTGTTCTCGTAGCCGTTGCAGCGGTTTGCCGTGCAGTCCGGCGCCGATGGTGCGGTAGAGGACTAATGTCCGGCCGTGGATGGTGTCGGTCCAGGAGGCGGCGGTGAGCTGCCGGTGCGTGACTGGCTGGGGCCAGATGAGCATTCCGTCGGCCGAGGGTATGAGGTCGCGGCTGACGTGTACGTCGGGCAGTTGCGCTGCGGCGTGCTCGGCCAGGTCGGTGAAGTCGTTGTCGATCCAGTACAGGTGTGATCGCTCAAGACCGGCAGCTATCTGCTGACGTGTGTCGGTGATTCTGAGCATGGCGGGCAGGTTGTCGGTGCTTCGGTAGAAGCGGGTGAGCCGGTCACGGACCTTGGGCAGTTCTGCGGCGGTGATGGTGGTTGCCGGCCAGGCGGTCGTTGTGATGAGCGTTCGGCCGGGGAGTCGGGCGTTGAGGAACGCCCGGTGCAGTTCCTCGATTCGTTGTCGTGCCTGTGGGTGGTTGGCGAGGCCGAGTGCCCGTACCGCGCGGTCTATGACCTTGTCGTTGCGGCCCTCGTCGATGTGGGTGTGGCAGGCCGCGCATGCTGCCCAGGAGTCGCCGAAGTCTTGGACCAGCCCTGCGGTGGGGCCGATGGCAATGGCGGTCACCTCGCCGCCGCGCAGTGTCCAGATGGGGTACGGGTCGCCGCAGAAGTCGCAGCTGCGGCGGACGGTGTCGAGCCGGTTGAGCGGGACGGGCGCTGGCTGGTGTCCGTCGGTGGCGAGGTGGGTCGGGTGTACGTAGGTGGGCGGCATGCCGAGGGTGTTCAGCGGGGAGAGGCAGGTCTGGCAGGCCATCTCGTCGTGTGGGGCGGTCATGCCGTGGCCCCGTCGGTCGGCTGGTGCCGGTCGCGCAGGCGGGGTCCGCGACGGTGCTGTGCGGGCGGCATGGTCATGCCCGGCTGGTAGATAGCGTGGCGGCTCCGGCCGTTCCGCTTGGCGTGGTACATGGCGATGTCCGCACGATGCAGGGCCACTTCGGTGAAGGGGTCGCTGGTGTCGACGAGTGCCAGGCCCATGCTGGCGGTGATGGTGACCGCGGCAGAGCTGCCATCTGCGGGAAGCGCGACGGGCTGGGCGATGATCGTGGCGATGGTGTCGGCGATGCGGTCCAGGTCGTCGGTGCGGGCCGGAAGGAGCGCGGCGTATTCGTCGCCGGCGAGCCGTGCTGCGGTGCCTCCGTGAAGAGCGGCGATGTCGGTGATGCGGTCGCCGATCTCGATGAGGAGGTCGTCTCCTCGGCCGTGGCCGTGGGTGTCGTTGACGCGTTTGAAGTCGTCGAGGTCGATCAGGGCGACGATGAGGGGCTGCGCGGGGGCGGTCTTGGCGAGGGTCGCGTGTGCGGCCTGCAGGCCAGCGCGGTTGAGCATGCCGGTGAGCGGGTCGTGGAGCAGCGACCAGGTGGCGTTGGCGAGTTGGGTGCGGAGGCGGTGAATCGTCGGCCAGGCAGTGAGCCTGCCCAGGGCGAGCGCCACCACCGCGGTGGCGATCATGATCAGTGGTAGGGACACTGGGTTCCTCCTTTGCAGGAGAACCCGGGACGCGATCGTTTCGTAGGCGGCGCGTCCCGGGTCCTGATACGACGACGGCCCGCCTCTGGGACGGGCCGGATTTGCGGGTTCGTGCCGCTCGGGCTCACGGCATCGGTGATGACGACGACCTCCCCGAGGAGGCGTCATCGCGGCGGTTCAATCAGCAGTGCTCGTGATGGCGTGCCTGCGAGTTGGTTGCCGCCGTTGGCGCGCGATGCGACGTCCGGCAACCGGGAATTGGTGTCAGCGGCGCACCGGATGGGCGGCCTGGTCGGCGCGAAGTCTGGCGGGTAGGTCAGCCGGTATCTCGGCGTAGGGCGCGACGGCTACAAGCACCTCGGCCGGGTCGAGAAGCGTCTCGATCCGGCCGAAGTGGATGGTGTCGGGCTGGCGGTGGGGTTCGGTGACCGGGTCCCAGGTGAAGTCGACGACGGTCGCGAAGTACGTGCGGTGCGGGTTCCAGCCGACCTGGATGGTGTACCGCTCGAACCCGGGTTTGGGTGTGAGGGTGTACAGGCTCATGAATTCCTTTCCTGGGGTTGCTGCCCATGCCCGGCGCGCCGTGCGCCTCAGGAGGTCGTGCAGCGGCGGGCGGCTGGCCTGGGTGGATGTGCCGGGCGGCGCGCGTTGCGTCGTCGTGGCTCACTCCCCGTCGTGTCCGACGCTGTCGGGCGCCGGCTGGTCTGGTTTTCGACAGCCAAGGAGGAGGCACCGTGTGTTGCTGCGCCCCTGCTCGGAGGGCAGTGGGGGTGCCGCCGGCAGGTGCGCCGATGCTCATGCCGGCAAATGGCGGGCGCGTTCCTCCGCCTCTTCGATGATCTTGTCGCGTCGTGCGGCGGGCAGGTCGACGAGGAGGTCGACGTAGTGCTGCTCACGGGCGTTGAGCGGTTCGGCGAATCCCGCCTTGTAGGCCAGGCGCGCTGCCTCGTGTGCGGCCTCAATCGGGCCGCTGTGGTCGTAGGCGGAGGTGACCTGGCGAAGTTGCGCGGCTGCCGTGAGCGGGTCTCGGGACAGGGTGGTGTCGTAGAGGCGGAAGTTCACCGGAAGGTCGGCGGCGGTGATCGCGGTGATTAGGCAGAGGGTGGCCTGGACGTCGTAGGCGAATGCCCCGGTGCGGATGGGCGCTTCTCCGCGGGCGCGCAGGGCGGCGCGTTCGGCGTGCCAGAGCAGTCGGGCTTCTTCTGCGATACGGGCGAGGGACAGCAGGATGCTGCGAATGGGATCCACCGTGGTTACTCCTGTTCTGAGGGAATGTTGGGGTTCGGGCTGAAGGGGCTGGGGAGGGTGCCGGTGTTCGCCTGCTCGAAGGCAGAGGGCGGCAGTCCGGCGTGCAGGGTCTGCAGGACCAGGTCGGCGAGCTGGTAGTCGGGGTCGACCTGCAGGGCACGCTCGGCGGCCATGAGGGCCAGGACGCCGTCACCGCAGCGCCATGCGGTGAGCGCGAGTACGGTCGCGGGCGCCGGCACGAGCGGCTCGCCGGCGCGGCGGGTGATCTCTGCCCAGAAGGTGACGTGCTGGTCGTGCGGTTGAGTGAGGTCAACGGCGAGGTCCCGCACGGGCCGGTGTGTCAGCAGCACGGTCAGCCAGGCCACCTCGTCGTCGGTGAGACGTGCGCCGTCGTCGTGCTGTCGCAGCGCGCCGCGGACCGCATGCACGCCGGCCTCGAACACCGCGGTGCTGCCTGCGGTCTCCAAGGCCGTCATGCGGGCGGTCGCCTCGGTCGTGGCGTGTCTGATGCCGTCGCCGCTGCTGTCGACGGCGGTGAAACGGCTGGCCACAGCCGCCCGGTCCGGCCTCGCAACGAGCCCGGCGACAGTCGCGTGCACGGCGAGGAGCGAGGTGGTGGAGTCGACGGCGGTTCCCTGTGGTGGGCAGCAGCCGGGGTCGTCGCAGGTGAGGCTGAAGATGCGGCTGTCGGTGACCCGTAGCAGTTCCCGCACGGTCAGGCCGGTGGCGGTGAACGCTTCGCCGACGACATGCAGTGCCGGGTCGATGTGTCCCTGGGCGCCGTAGCCGACGATCACGAGGTCGGTGATCGGCTGCTGCCGCTGCACGACCGGGACGAGGTGAGCGGTGAGCTCGCGCAGGTGATGTGCGGGGGATCCGAGGGCCGGCAGGTCGCTGCGGGCGGCGAACACGATCCGCCGGTCTCGGCAGGCGATCACCACGATACTGCCGTCACCGGGATGGAAGCCGATGAGGTACGGCACCGCGGCCGCCAGGTCGGCTGAGGATCGGACTGTCAGTTTGTTCTCGGAGGACGACACATTGATCTCCCGTCATAGTGGGGTCGGTAGAGGAGTGAAAGCCGGCGGGACGGCGCAGTCGTCGCGCATAGCGCCGATCCACGGGCAGGTGCCAACCGAGGGCGGCCTGTGGGAGGCAGGGTCAGTTGGCACCTGCTCAGGGACGCAAAGATTCGGCGGCAGACGACTCAGTCGCTGTCGGGGTTAAGCTGGAAATCGATGCCGTGGCTCTCGACGGTGGCGGTCACCGTGACCAGGTCGTCG
Organism: Micromonospora sp. D93; assembly: GCF_018070365.1. Classification (NCBI taxonomy): domain Bacteria; kingdom Bacillati; phylum Actinomycetota; class Actinomycetes; order Micromonosporales; family Micromonosporaceae; genus Micromonospora; species Micromonospora sp. D93. The sequence continues at coordinate 94,900 of NZ_JAGPXW010000015.1, forward strand.
TTGACTTCGGGCAGTGCCCGGGCCAAGTCCGCGCGGACGAGGGCTTCGGCTGCGGTGGTGGCGTCGGCACGGGAGGCGTGTCCACGGAGCCACATCTCGTACTCGTGTCGCCACGGCATCCGCCAGCCGTCCTGATCGACGGTTGCGTTGTCGGGGATGGTCCAGCCGTACGAGGTCCATGGCCGTGCCACGTCCGGGTTGATCGTGGTGACGGCACGCATCCTGTCTCGTGCGGCGTCGCAGGCGTCCTCGGCGGTGCCGTCGCCGACGGGCAGCGTGAGGTCGGCGATCGCCGTGACTTGGTGTGCTTGAGGCAGGGGGTCGAGCCCGAGGTCGACGAGGAACTGGTTGACCCGCTGTGCCGCATGCTGATGTACGCCGCCGAACTCGTCGTCGACCAGGGCGCGGATCGCGCGGGCCCTGATGCTGCGTCGCAGTCCCGCGAGGGCCTGTACGGCAGCATCACGCGCCGCCGTCGCAGCGGCGAGCTCATCGGCGTCTGTTAGCTGTACCGCGCCGGCCGCGGGCTGCGCATGGGTGCCGATGGGGTCCGGCGTGGCCTCGTCAGGGTTGTCGGTGCGCTGCCAGATCGGCGTGGTCAGGGTGATACCGGCCTCTGCCAGCGCCCGCAGATGGGTGTCCGTCGTGGTGCGAGCGATCTCGCGCGCGTCCGCCTCCCGGACCGCCGTGGCCCAGGTTTGAAGCATGACCTGCACAGTGATCGCGTACCGCTGCGGCCCCGGCGCGTCGTCGCCATCGGGGGCGGGTGCCACGTCGATGACGTGTTGCGGGTAGACCGCCACCGCCGGCTGCAACAGGCGCAGTTCGTCCGGTACACCCCAGCGCGCTTGCTCGCGGGCCTCGTCATAGTTGATGTGCGACCGCGTATACGACAGCTGCGCCCCTGCGGAGATCGTCCACCGTTGCGGCAGCGGGTCCAGGCCCCAGGTCGCGAGGGCGTCCTCGCATCCGGGCCGACAGATCAGCCTGCTGCGCAACGCGGCGATGAGGGCGCAACGGGCCTCGACGGCCAAAGCGGCCCGCTGCTCGATGGCAGCCGTCGTGTCGGCATGCAGAGCACGGGCCCGGTCCGCCGGGCTTCCGCCAGTCATCGCTGCACCGCCCGACTGCCGGTATGAGCCAAGGGCATGCCCGTGACCAACCCGGCGCGTGCAGCCACCTGAACGGTGGGCATGTCGTGAGCCGGATGAACGTCGGTGTGTTCGCCGACGGCCGCGAGGGTTCCGCGGAGGAGATCGGGCGAGGTGGGGTGACGGAGGTCGGCTTGGACCTCACCGTCTGTCAGGTGCGGGGTGGGACGAGGCATGTTGTCCTCCGTCGGACAGCAAGAAAGCGGCCACCGGTTGGTGGCCGCCTGAAGGGATAGATGAGCCGCGCCCTGGTCGCGCATGGGCGAGGGCGTGGGGTCGGTGCGTGCCAGATCCGAGCCTGGCGGCGGCGGCCGACCATTGCTGGTGGGCGCGATGCCGTCGCGCGAGGCATCAGATCAGAGGCACGTGAAAAGTAAGGAGAGCTCTCAACCTAGCCAGTCCGGGAGCGCCCTCGACGGGGCTGTCAGGATCGGCCTCCTGGCAGAACCTGACAGCCCCGCGACCCCGACCTCGTGTCTGGTCTGCTGACAGCAGCAGGACTCGACGGGACTGGGGCCCGACAAGCTGATCTCGTCAGCGGCTTGGTCAAGCACTCTCCGGCGCTGGCCTTGCCAGGTCCGAAACTCCTAGGGATGGCATGGCTCTCAAGGGCGGCGGAGGACCAACACGTCCTCGTGCGCCACCAAGTGCACGGGGATGCCGTCGTCACGGCTGCGGCGGACCGCCATCATCCCGAACATGCTGGCCCGGTGCACGACCTGCCCGTCGCGGACGGCGGCGAGCATCGCCGCCGTCCGCTGCACCGGGACCAGCCCGGCCGACCGTGCGGCGGCGAGCAACTCGCCGGGCAGGTCAATCAGGTCATCGCGTTGGCGACGTACCGGCCGGGAGGTAATCACCACGATTCCGCCGGGACGCAGCAGCCGGTAGCTGGCCGACAGAATGGAGGCGAACCCGTCCAGCAGGCGGGACCACCCCGCATAGGCGAGATTGCCACGCCCTCGGTCCCCATACAGGTGATCCCGCTTGCGTACCCCGGTCCTCGACGTCTGCACGAGGCCATGCGTCCCGCGCCCGTACGGCGGCGAGGTAAGCACGAGACTCACTCTCCCGACCGCCGACGCGGGCACCAAGTCGAGCAAATCGGTGGCGTCCCCGGCGATCACCGTTGCTGCGCCGGCGGCGCCGTGCGACGCGGCGAGGGCGACGTTGGCCTCGGCGAGTGCGGCGTAGCGGGGCTCGATGTCGATCCCGATGCCCTGCCGGCCGAGGTGCATGGCTTCCACCAACGTGGTGCCGCACCCGCACATCGGATCGAACACCACATCCCCCGGCACGGTGTACGCGCTGATCGCGTGCGCGGCCAGGTGAGGCAACATCTTGGCTGGATGGCTGGAGGTTTCCCGGACATAGCGGCCTCGCCGCTGATCACGGGCGGGTATCTGGCACGTCAGCCACACCGAGGTGATCGGCATGCTCTCAGCCATCGGCGCCCCCGCCCCCTATCGCGCTGCGGGTCAGGATCAGCACGTCGGTGTGAATCGCCAACTGCGCATGCTGACCACGCCGGGGCGGCCGATCGGCCGCCACGATGTGCTGCAGGTACGCCAGCCCGGCCCGCTTCGCGGCGATGACGACATCGACCGGCAAGGAGACGTCGCCGTGCGCCAGCAACACCGCCACGCAGCCACCTAGCACGAGATGAGCGCGGCAGCGGAGGAAAAAGTCGACCGGAGAGGCGTCGGCAAGCGGCCAGCCAGTGACGATCAGCGTCGCCGACTCGCGGCCCCAGCCGACCGGACGGGCCGCCTGCAGGTGACTGCGGCGGTGTGCCGCGATGATCGCGCGCGCCAACTGCGGTCCGTCGACCAAGTCGACGATGAGGTCGGACGGGTGGGTGAGGTTGTGGACCAACCGCACGCCCATCGCGTTGGACATGGTCTCCCCCTCGTGCGGGGCGGGGACCGGCCAGACAGTGATCGGCACGGGCGGGTCGCCGGGCACCACGTCCCCCACGGGTACCGGCGCACGGTGATGGTTTCTGTCGGTCATGGGCACGGTGGCCCCCGGACCGGCGGGCGTACTGACGATCCCCAGTGCGCCGCTGACAGGCCGATCGAACCCACCCCTGGCCTGACAGCACCGGTCATCCGGGCCGGTCTGACACCCACGTCAGCGCGCCAGCGGTGGTGAGCACAGGGCGAACCTGACACGACCGGTCACGACCTATCCGGGTCTGACAAACGCTCGTCGTGTCAGGCCGCGCTGTCCTAATCGAAGGTCTCGGAGCCTTCGCACCGGGCGAAGCGAACCCGCCAAGGGGGACATCACCATGGCAACGACCACCCGCACGAGGACGGCCAACACGGCTCTGACCACCGCCGAGAAGGCCTTCGAACTGCTGACCTGCGAACCCGCCCCGCTGGTGTTCGACGCCCGGCCGGTGCCGGGCCTGCCAGACACCACGATGCCGCTGGACGAGCTGCGCCAGCTGCTCATGTTCGGGCGCTACGACAGTGACACCACCGACGAGTTGTGGCGGCAGCTGGCCCACCACGCCCGCGAGTGGGGGCCGGCCTGGGTCGTCGGCGCGATCGGCGTGGCGTTGCCCGCATTGACGCACCTCGCGGCGAAGATCAGCCGCGGTTATGCCCGGCACGCCGACGACGTCGACTCCGAAGTCCTGGCCGGATTTCTGCAATCCCTGCGCAGTGCGGATCTCGCCCCGCCCCGACTGTGGCTGCGGCTCTGCTGGGCGGCCTGGCGCGCCGGGGCCGGGGTCGTCAAGACCGACGACAGCGAGGAGCTGCCGCTGGACCGGTCCACCGGATCGCGCTCGCCAAGGATGCCTTACGGGCATCCGGACCTCCTGCTCGGCCGGGCAGCCGCCGCCGGCCTGATCACGGCCGAAGCCGCTGAGCTGATCAGCGCCACCCGGTTCGGCGACGCGCTGATCGAGCACCTTGCTGCCGAAAAGGGCGTGACCGCGCCAGTCCTGCGGATGCGCCGCCGCCGCGCCGAACACGTCGTGGCCGCCGCCGTCACGCGGGGCGACCTGTCCGGCCCGATCCCCTACTCCGTCCGCTGCGAAGCCGCCATGGCGGCGTGACCACACCACCCGTTCGGCAACAGGCCGAATACATAGATAGGTACCTCGTGACAGATAAGGGGTCTGCCGCACCGATAGGTGACATCTGAGATGGCATGCCCAGGTGGCGGGCTAAAAGGATGTCGCTGTGCCCAAGCCCTACCCTCGTGAGTGCCGCGATGATGTCGTACGGGTGGCACGTGACCGTGATCCGGGCGTGACGGTCTCGAGCAGATCGCTAAGGACTTCGGAGTCCACCCGATGACGTTGTTCAAATGGCTGCGCAGGCTGACGTTGACGCTGGAGTCAAGCCGGGTGCCAGCGACAGCCAGTCGGCCGAGCTGCGCGAGGCCCGCAAGAGGATCCGGTTGCTGGAGCAGGAGAACGAGATCCTGCGTCGGGCCGCGGCGTATCTGTCGCAGGCGAATCTGCCGGGAAAGGCTCTACCCGCTCGTTCGCGAGCTGGCCACCGACGGTATCCCCGTGGCGGTGACCTGCCGGGTATTGAAGATCGCTCGTCAGCCCTACTACCGGTGGCTCCCCCGGCCCGTCGGCGACGCCGAACTCGTCGCCGCTTACCGCGCGAACGCCCTGACCGATACCCACCGCAATGACCCGGACTTCGGCTACCGATTCCTGGTCGACGAGGCCCGCGCCGCCGGACAGGCGTTGGCAGATCGCACCGCGTGGAAGATCCGCTCGGACAACGGCTGGTGGAGCGCCTTCGGCAAGCGCAAGAAGCGCGGCAGGGGCGGCCAACCGTTTCATGACGACCTCGTGAAACGAGACTTCACCGCCGACGGCCCGAACCGGTTGTAGCTGGCCGACATCACCGAGCACCGCGCCGGCGGGGGCAAGCTCTACCTGTGCGCGATCAAAGACATGTGGTCGAACCTGATCGTCGGGTACTCCATCGACTCACGGATGAAGTCCCGGCGGGCCATCAACGCGGCGCACAACCCGGTAGCCCGATGCAGAACTCCGGCTCCTGCTACCCGTTGCATTGGTCGACCACGAGGCAACCTCCTTTCCGGTCATGAACCCTGCGACCACCCGAGGCGGTCCAGAAGCTGCCGCAGCGGCAGCGGCAGGTACTGGCCTGGTCGTTCGAGGGTTACGAGCCGACCGAGATCGCCGAGCATCTGCGCATGACCCTCGAGGCGGTGCGCAGCAGCCTCTACAAGGGGCGCCAGAAGCTCCGCGGGCTGTTGTGGCCGCAGCACCGAGGTGGCCACACCCGGCACCCGAAGTAGTCCGACAGGGAGGCCCTCACCAGATGGCGGGCGGGCGGCGACGATCCGTTGGCACGACGCAAGACGTGGCCGTACGACACCCCCCGGTACAGCATCACCGCGCATAGGGACACACAGCACCACCAGCAGGCCGGGGGCAGGTCCTCCGGTCTGCTGGCTTGCACCCACCCGTCCCCAGGGGGCACTCGTGCTGGTGGGGCAGCTGTGGTGTGGCACGCGCTCCGTACCCTCAGCCCGTGGTGCCTACCTACGCCTGGCTCGCCGTCATGCTGGCCCAGGCCGAGTTCGGAGACGTGGCGACGTGGATTGGCGCGGTCGCGAACGTAGCCACGGTCGTGCTCGCCCTGGTGGCGTCGCTGGTCGGGTTCCGGATCTACAAGATCGAGTCCGGCCGGGATCAGCGGGCAGAGGATGAGCGGCGGGAACGCGCGGAGGACCAACGGCGCAGCCAGGCCCAGCTCATCTCGGTGTGGTTCGCGGAGGCGACGAAGAAGGAGCACACGAACTGGGGGAAGTCCGGGACCAGGGAGGTCAAGGTGTGGGCAGCGCACGTCCTCAACGCGTCCAACCAGCCGATCTACGACGTGCTGGTCATCTTCTCCCCCCGATACGCGGACACCCTCAAGTACCTTCACCCGCTTCTCCAGAGGGGGATCCGCGAGTGGATCCTGGTTGTGCCCCCTCACCAAGACGTGCTGACCGTCGCGGTGCCGGACCTCCTCGCAGAGACGGGACTGGGGACTGCGGGGGAAGCCGGGCTTGTGGTCAGTTTGGAGTTCCGCGACGCATCAGGGAGGCGGTGGCTGCGAGACAGGGAGGGCTATCTCCTCCCGTTACCGCCGCGCCGGCTCTGACTTCCTGGCAAACGGAGGAAGGACCCTGGGGCAACCCCTGCGGGCCTTTCTGTACCAGATCAGCTGAGGCGGGCTGGCTTCCCGGTGAGCGCTTGGTGGATAAGGTGACCGCGCATGACGCGGATCGTGCCGGCGGGGAGGATCCGCGACGGGTGCACCTTGTGGGGCCGGGGGGGGAAGTCCCTCGGCGGCGATCCTCGCGGCCAACTCGTCTAGGCCCCGATCCCGAAGCCCTGCCGGCACCACGTCGGCGGCGCTTCGCCGTTTCCGGCCATCGCAGCTGTCCACTACGGTGCGGACTCATGAAGAGACTCACCGCTGTGGCCGCGCTGGTTTGCGTCGGACTCGCCATGACCGGCTGCGACAAGAAGAGCACCGCCGACGTCCGGATTGAGGCACTGGACAAGGTCTACAAGCAGGGCAAGGAGGCGCGTGCCTCGATGGAGCGTCGGGGTGTCGAGGTGACCGACGCGTCGTGCGCCGAGATGTTCGTCAGCACTAACACGGACGCCGAAGGCACCTACGACGAGCAGCGCGACAAGCAGTTCCAGGCCGCCCGAAAGGTGTCGTACGTCAACGGGTGCATGAACCGGCCGGCCGACGCCACCCCGGCGCCGTCCGGTTCAGAGCCGTCAAGCTCTGCGCCGTCCATCTCGCCAACGGCGGCGATGGCGCCGGCCTCGTAGCGGCCGCCGCGCGGCCGTCACCACCGGCCGCGCCCACCCTGCTCCACCAGGTGCGCGGGGGTGAGCGACCCGCCGAGGAGAAGAATTTTTGGAAGCCACCCAGGCCGTGAGGCCAACCGCGCCCTGACCGGGGTCCAGACGTCCTGTCCCGCGCCGAAACGGCCCGCAAGGTCCTCGACTGCCCAACGGAGTATCACTGCTCGTGCGGACCCGGCGTCATCGCCCTCGACGGGGGCCGGTACGAGGACCAAGTCGCCGCCAACGAGCGCGCCGTCCTTGACCAGGTGATCGAGCTGCTGCCCCGCCGGCGCAAGACCGGCAAGGACCACCGGGTCCCCGTTCGGACTGTGAACCGGGGAGGCCCCGGGCCAAGCCCGAGCCTCCCCGTTGTCACCGCCGGCGGTACACCGCCCAGGCCGAAGGAAAAGGCCGACGGCGCCGGCGAAGGCCACACCAGCGAGGAGGATCACCTCTGCCAGCTCGTGGGTGCTGGCCCACACGATGAACCCCGTCCAGCTCGCCACCAGCAGTGCGGCCATGAAGACCAGGGCCAAGGGCAGGCTGCCGCGCGGGTCGTTCGACGGCTGGGTAGAGCTCGGCAAACCGACTCCGTTCATGAGGAGGGCCTTTCCGATGAGGAGAGGTTTCCGTACGCCCCGAACAACAGGAATCGCCGATCGGCAGACCGCACAGGGTTGGCGCGGCGCCGGGCGGGACGTAAGCCGCCTGCGCTGGCGAGGATCCGCCTCGTGACGTCGATACCTCGGCTCATGCTGACCAGGTTCGTCGTCGTCCCCGCCGGCAAGGACTTCCATGAGGAGCTGCATTCCAGGGACCGGCGCTGTCGGTTCGCCCGCAAGCAGGTCATCGCCGCGGCCGCGCGGCGATGACCGACGAGGAGTTCTCGGCCCGGCAGAGGTCGGTTGCCCGCGCCATCCGGCAGGCCCAGCACGCAACCGATGACGTGCCGCGGTCCCGCGCCGACGGCCGGGCGTTCGGCGTTGACTACCGGGGCGCGATGTCCGTCACGTTCGAGCTGCACGTCCTGGGTACCGACGAGGCGGAGGTGCGGGTGCCTCAGGCCGAACTCGTCGCGAGTCGCTGACCGATCTTGTCAGGCCGTGACAGGCGCCAGGCGAGTTCGATCGGCCTGACAGCCGAGTTCTGGGCGGTGCATGTCATCCATGGCATGTCCGCCCGGAGGGGACCTCCTATCCGGTGAGGCTGATGGTCCGGCACGGCTGGCGCGGCGTACTGACACCGCACCCCTTCGCCAAAGGCAAGGGAGGAGCGCCCCCACCGGCCCAGTCGAAGCCTCGCCCTGGCCCCCACCGCGGCGGCCCCGCAGATGTTTTGTGGAGCGTCGCAATGCACACGACTCTGTCAGTTCTGTCCGACCTCGCCGCCGCGCCACAGCCCCTGGCGGCCCCGAAAACGATCAACGAGGTCATCTCCTCGATCACTGCGTGGATCATGGGGATCATCGCGCTGGTCGCGACGATGTTCCTGGTCATCGGCGGCCTCCGCTACATGGCCGCTGGCGGTGACCCTGCCCAGGTCGAGCAGGCGAAGGGCAATTTCAAGTCCGCGTTGATCGGCTACGCGTTGGCGGTCCTGTCCCCCGTGATCCTGCAGGTGCTGCAGGGCATCATCGGCGGCTGAGGACCCGTCATGGTCGACTGGATGATGAATGGCCTGGTGGAGTGGCTCGCCGAGCGGTTGCAGGACCTGCTCGGCGGGCTCCTGGCCTATCTGACGTCGTCGATGTTCCTGTCGCCGGACGTCACTGTCTTGCCGCAGGTGCAGACGATCGCCGCGAAGAGCGCGCTGGTCGTCAACGCCTGCTACATCCTCGCGCTGCTGACCGCCGGCCTCGTGACGATGACCAGCAGTTCATTCGAGATGCGATACGGCGTCAAGGAACTCGTGCCACGCCTCGTTGTCGGGTTCATCCTGTCGAACTTCGCGGTCCCGCTCTGTGCCGTCCTCATCGATGTCGCGAATGCGTTGACGGTGGCCATGGTCGGCACTGCGGCGCCGACCACGCAGGCGGTCACGATGGCCCGCACCCACGTGGCCGCTGCCCTCATCGACCCGGCCAACGCGCTCATCGCCCTGGTCATCGGGTTGCTGATCGTCGGGCTGATGTTCGCCCTCGTCACCGGTTGGGTTGTACGCGTGGCGGTGCTGGTCATCCTGGCCGGGCTCGCCCCGGTCGCGCTGGCCTGCTATTGCCTGCCCTGGACGCAACCCACCGCTGATCTGTGGTGGCGCAGCCTGCTGGGCTGCCTCAGCACAGCCGTACTGCAGGCCATCGCGTTCTCCACCGGCATCCAACTGCTCACCGACCCGAACGCAGGCATTCCGGTCCTGATCGGCCTGCCGGAATCGGACGTGTTGAACCTGCTGCTGGTCGCGGTGGTGCTGTGGATGACGGTCAAGATCCCCTCGATGATGGGCCGGTACGCCACGGGCAAGGGGTCGCCGAACATCGGCGGGATTCTGCTGCGGGCAGTGGTCATCCAGGGCATCACCCGCCGTCTCCCGCTTGGCGGGCTACGACGTACCGCCTTGCGAGGTGGGCGATGACGGTCGAGGAGAGCGTCCCGCGTGCCGTCGTCCCGGCCAACGTCAACGAGCCCGACCGCATCGCGTTCGGGCTGACGTTCCGACAGTTGGGCATCGTCGGCGGTGCCGGCCTCGGCGGGCTCGGTGTCTACCGCACGTTCGTGCACCTACTGCCGCAGGTGGCCTGGATCGTCGCCGGGGCGATCGTGTTCGCCGTGGCGATCGTGGTAGCGCTCGGCCGCCGTGACGGCCTGCCGCTGGACGTGTGGCTGCGGCACGGGTTCGCGCTCAGCCGCAGGCCGCGCACCCTTACGCCGGGTAAGGCTCGGGCCAGCTCGGTCGCGGTCGTGGCCGGAAACCCGATCCTTCCGGCGCCGCTGCGTTCCCCGGTCACGGCGGTCAGCCCGACCGGACTCCTGACCAGTGAGGGCAACGGCAAAGTCCTGATCGCCTGCGGCACCACGAACATCCACCTGCGCACCGGCGGTGAACAGGGGGCACTGTTGGAGGGGTTTGGTCGGTTCCTCAACAGCCTGACCGGACCGGCGCAGATCGTGGTGGCTGCGCAGCGGCACGACCTGACCGTCTACGCGCAGGCAACTGTCGACCACGCGCCGCGCCTGGCGCACCCGGCGTTGCAGGCCGCCGCCGCCGACTACGCCGAGTTCCTGCTCGACCTCAACAGCCAGCGCGATCCGCTGCGCCGCCAGGTCCTCGCCGTCATCACCGGAGAGCTCGGGGCCGACGCCGCTGTGCGCACGCTGTCCGGCCTCGGTGTCGAAGCCGCAGCTCTGGACGGACCGGCTGTCGCCTCCGCGCTCGCCGGCGCGGTCGATCCGTTCTCCCCGCCTGTGCCCGGCCCGCGTGCGGTACCCGGCACCCCGATCACCCTGCGGAGCACATCATGAACCTGTTGAGAAGGCCCAAAATGAGTGTCGCGGGCGGAGAGGGGATGCCCGCCCCCGCCGCGTTGTTGGTCACGCCGTGGCACGTGCAGGTCGGCGACGGGTATGCCGCCACCTACGCGGTGTGCGGTTATCCGGCCGAGGTCGGCCCCGCGTGGCTCGACCCGCTGCTGTCCTACCCGGCACGGGTCGCCGTCTCGGTGCACCTGGACCCGGTGGCACCGCAACTGGCCGCGCCGCTACTCAAGCGCCAACGCGCCCGCCTCGAATCCTCGCGCCGCCTGGATGCCGACCAGGGACGCTTGGGTGATCCCATGGTCGAGGCGGCCGCAGCGGACGCCGCCGACCTCGCTGAACGCGTCGCCCGCGGCGCGGCGAAGCTCTTCGACACCGGCATCTACGTCACCATCCACGCCCGTACCCTCGACGAGCTGCGCACCGTCACCGCGGGCGTGAAATCCGCCGCCGCCAGCGTCCTGCTGGACCTACAACCGGCTACGTTCCGGCACCACCAGGGCTGGATCTCCACTCTGCCGGTCGGCGTGGACCCGCTACGGATGCGCCGCATCCTCGACACCACCGCCCTCGCGGCGGCGTTTCCCCTCGCCTCGGCGGACCTCGCCGCCCCGGCCCCCGGCACCGTCGCTGCGCCCGAAGGGCTGCTGTACGGGGTCAACACGACCAGCAACGGGGTCGTGATCTGGAACAGGTGGGCGCAGGACAACCACAACTCGGTCGTCCTGGCCCGCTCCGGCGCGGGTAAGTCGTACTTCGTCAAGCTGGAGGTCTTGCGGAACCTCTACCAGGGCACCGTCGTGTCCGTCATCGACCCCGAAGACGAGTACGCGCCCCTGGCCGAGCACGTCGGCGGCACGGTCGTGCAGCTCGGCCAACCGGGCGTCAGGGTCAACCCCCTCGATCTGCCCGCCGACAACCGGCCCGACACCCTCACCCGACGCGGCCTGTACCTGCACACCCTGATCTCGGTCATGCTCGGTGCGGCACCGCCGCCGGGCGAGCGCGCCGCGCTGGACCGGGCGATCACCGCCACCTACGCCCGCGCCGGGATCAACGGCGACCCGGGCACCTGGACCAAACCCGCGCCGCTGCTGCGGGACCTCGCCGACATGCTCGCCGCTGACGACGACCCGGCCGCCGGGCAGCTCGCCGCCCGGCTCGCCCCTTGGACGGTCGGGAACTTCGCCACCCTGTTGGACGGGCCGACCACGACCGTCCCGCGTGGGCACCTGGTGGTGTGGTCGCTGCGGCACCTGCCCGACGAGCTGCGCACGGTGGGCACACTGCTGGCGCTCGACTCGATCTGGTCGGGCATCGACACCCCCACCACAGGGGCCCGCCGGCGGCGGCAGCTGGTCGTGGTGGACGAGGCCTGGCTGCTGATGCGCGACGGCGAAGGCAGCCGGTTTCTGTTCCGGATGGCCAAGGCAGCCCGGAAGCGGTCCGCCGGGCTGTGCGTGATCACCCAGGACGCGGCCGACGTGCTGTCGACCGATCTCGGCCTCGCCGTGGTGTCCAACGCCGCGACCCAGGTCCTGATGCGCCAGAGCACGCAGTCCATCGACGCGGTGTCCGAGGCGTTCGGCCTGACCGCCGGGGAATCGCGGCTGCTGCTGTCGGCGCCACGCGGCGAAGGGCTCCTCGTCGCAGGTCGTAGCCGGATCCCGTTCCGCGCGGTGGGGTCGGCGGCCGAGCACAGGCTTGCCGTAACTGGGATCGGGGAGGCCGACTGATGACCACCCCGACCTGGCCTACCGACCTCGGGCACTGGACCATCGCCCGGCCATGGCTCGGCTTCGTCGCCGCTGCCGCGATCGTCGCAGCGGTGTTGGGCCACGACCAGCTACTGGCCTGGCGGCACCAGCGGTTCGCGGCTGGCGCGCGGTGGTTGACCATCGCCGCACCGCCGGAGGTTACCGCCGAGGCCGCCGCCGCGTTCTGGACAACGCTCACCGGCGTGCTGACGCCATCGGTGTGGCGACGCAGGACGTACGGGTACCCACACGTGGGGTGGGAGTACACGTGGACCGGCCGGGCCCTGACCATCCGGGTCTGGGTGCCGAGCACGGTGCCGCCCGGCGCGGTCGAAGCCGCCGTCCGGGCGGCCTGGCCCGCCGCGACCCTCACGACCGCGGATGCCGCCGCGCCGATCCCCGTCGAGGTGGGCGAGCAGGTGGGCGGGGCGCACTGGCCGCAGCACACCGACGGGCTGCCGCTGCGCAGCGAGCACGACACTGACCCGCTTCGGGCGTTGCTTGCCGCCGGGGCTGAGGTCCGCCACCGCGAACACGCGTGCGTGCAGATCCTCGCCCGCCCGGCACCCGCCCGCCGCGTGCGGGCGGCCCGCCGGGCGGCGGCCACCACCAGCAACCATCCCCACGGGCGGCCCGACATGGCCGCCCAAGCTGTTTCGGGTGCGGCGCGGTTGGCCATCGAGCCTCTGCTGTGGCTCCTGGAGGTCTTCCTGCCCGGCTCGTCCCGGCCGCACAGCCCGGCGCGCGCCGCAGCGGCGCGCGCAGCCGAAAGGGATCCGGTAGCCACCGCCGACGCCCGCACCATCGTGGACAAGGCCGTGCGGGTGCCGCACTTCGAGATCGCGGTCCGCTTCGCCGTCGCCGCCGACTCCGACCGCCCACCGATGAACAAGGAGCGGGCCAAGCAGGTCCACGAACGCCTCGTCGGGCTCGGGCACACCATCGCCTCGGCCGCCGCGGCGTACACCGGCCCAAACCGGCTACGCCGGATGAAGATGCCCCACCCGGTGGCCACGATCGCCGGACGGCAACTGCGGCGCGGCTTCCTGGCCACCGTCTTGGAACTCGCGGCCCTGGCCGCGCTGCCGCAAGACCTCGCCGTTCCTGGCCTGGACCGGGCGCGGGCCAAGGCCGTGCCGGCGCCCGTGCAGGTCCCCTCCGGCGGGCGGAGCGTGAAGGTGCTGGGCCGCTCACAGATCGGCCACCACAGCATCGGCCTCACTGTCACCGACGCCCGCCAGCACGTGCACGTCGTCGGCAAGACCGGCGTCGGCAAGTCCACGCTGCTGCTGAACATGATCCTCGGCGACATCAAGTCCGGGCGCGGGACCGTGGTCATCGACCCACGCGGGGACCTGATCACCGACATCCTCGACCGATTGCCCGCCTCCTTCGCCAAGAGGATCGTGATCATCGACCCGGACCAGGAGAACCCCGGCTGCTTCAACCCCCTCGATGACGGCGGCGATCCGCACCTGGCCGTGGACAACCTCGTCGGCATCTTCGCCAAGATCTTTCAAGGGCAGTGGGGGCCCCGCATGGATGACACTATGCGCGTCGCCTGCCTCACCCTGATGCGCCATGCGAAACCAACCCTGAGTCTGGTCCCGTCGTTGCTGCAGGACCGCGACTTCCGGGCCCGGTTCACCCACGGGCTGGACGACCCGGACGGCCTCGGCGGGTTCTGGCTCTGGTACGACGGCATCAACGAGCAGTTCCGGGGCCAGGTCATCGCACCCGTCCTCGCCAGACTCCGAGCCTTCCTGCTGCGGGACTTCGTGAAATCGGTGATCGGTAACGCCCACTCGTCGTTCGACATGGGCCGGGTCCTCGACGGAGGGGTGCTGCTCTGCCGGCTACCCAAGGGCATCCTCGGCGAGGAGACCAGCCGCATCCTCGGCTCGATGATCGTCGCCCGGGTCTGGCAGGCCGCCATCGCCCGCGCCAGCATCCCCGAAGACCAGCGCAAAGACGCCAACCTCTACGTGGATGAGTGCCACAACTTCCTCACTCTGCCCGGCAGCGTTGGAGACATGCTGGCCGAGGCCCGCGGTTTTCGGCTCGGGCTCGTCCTGGCGCACCAGGACCTTGCGCAACTGCCCAACGACATCGCCGCGGCGGTGTCGGCCAATGCTCGGACGAAGCTGTTCTTCAACGTCGATCCCGCTGACGCGCGGGACTTGTCCCGACACACCAAACCCGAGCTGGACGAACACGACCTCGCCCACCTCGACGTCTACACCGCCGCAGCCCGGCTGCTGGTCGGCAACCGGGAGCTACCCGCGTTCACCTTCGTGACCAACCCGCCGGCGCTGCCGGTGGGTGAAGCGACCGCGATCCGGCAGGAGTGCGCCGCCGCCCACAGCCGCACCGGTGGTGAGCCGCCGATGCAGCAGCTCGCCCGTACCGCGATGAAGCGGCGCATGACCGACCGCGACCGCTGAGCACTCCGGCTCGCATCAGGGCTCGGCTGGGTGCAGCACCGGGGACTCGTCTGGGGGTGTCCGCGACACGAGACCCCACACGAGTCCCACGCCCCTGGTCTGTCAGGCGCCTGACCTGCCCCAACCCACCCGACGCCAGCACCGAAATAAAGATCAACTCATCCAGACTCCCTACGGGACTCTCTCTCCAGGGGTGTATCCACCTATGCCGCAATCACGATCGGCCAGCCTCCTGTCCATCTATCCCCACATCACCAGCCGTGACCGCAGGCTCCTCCAACTGCTCGACGACCACCAGGTCCTCACCACCGATCAAATCCACCGCATGCTGTTCCTCGCCCGACGGACCTGTCAGATCCGCCTCGGTGAGCTGGCCGCATTGGGCCTGCTGGACCGGTTCCGGTTCGCCCGCGCCGGGGGTGGTAGTCATCCGTGGCACTGGACACTCGGCCACCAGGGGCACCAGTTCCAGGCCGCCGCTCACCGCCGGCCCGAACCCACCGTGCGCACCAGCCGTCAGAGCGTCGACCGGCTCTCGGCCAACCCGAACCTGACCCACCTGCTCCTGGCCAACGAGTTCTTCGTCCGGCTCACCGTGCACGCCCGCCAGCACCCGCAGGCGCGGCTGGACCGGTGGTGGTCCGAGACGATGACCACGAAGCAGTTCCGCACCATCACCGCCGACGGGCACGGCCTGTGGAGCGTCGCCGACGCCACGGTGGGGTTCTTCCTGGAGGCCGACACCGGCACCGAACCCCTCGGCCGGGTGGTGGCCAAACTCGACCGGTACGCGCAGCTGATCCGCCGCGGCGGCCCCCGCTACCCGGTGCTGCTCTGGCTGAGCAGCGAGCAACGCGAAGGGCACCTTCACCAACTCCTGCGCGGCCAGCGCGGCGATGTACCGGTCGCGACCGCCACCCACGACGCCGAACCGGCCGAAGCCGTCTGGCTCCCGGTGGGCGCCACCGGCCGAGTCCGCCTCGCCGACCTGCCCAGCGACCACGGACAGCCCGTGGCGGACAACCCCAACTACGACGACGGTGTCTTCGTGCCCTGACAGACCCTGGCACTCCCACGGCGGATCCTGTCAGCGCAGCTCACAGGCATGGTCGAGGTTCCTGACAACGCCGGCGCTGTCAGGTCACGCAGCTACGGTGCAGCTTCTTCTTTCTTTGCTCGCACCGCCGCCGCCTCTGTTCCTCCTCGGATCTGCCCGCGCCAGCGGGATCACCCACAGCCCACCCTCGGTTGGCTCGTGATTCACGCCCCGCGCCTTGCACGGCAGCTTTCCCGGTCCAGACGCCGCGCGTCGGTGGCACCACCGCGCATCCCCCACTCCACGCCCTCTGTTTCGCGAAGGGAGCAGCCTGTCATGCCCATGCCCACGCCCACCCCGCTCACCGCTTCGGTGATCACCGTCTGCTTCGCCCCCGGTGAGGACGCCGACTGGTTCGCCGCCTCGGAGAAGGTCAACGATCTTCTGCGCGCCAACGGCACCCCCGCCCGCCGCTACCACGTCCGCCACCGCCGCCTCATCGGCTGGCTGACCCGCTTCCTCGGCTACTACCTCCTCGACGCCGCCCGCCGCTTCGGCGCGGTCACCGTGGCCGCCGGAGGCCGTAAGGGTCGCCTTGACCTGACCGGCACCGCCGCCAAGGCCTCCCACTACGCGGCGCTGCGCTGGCGTGCCTGGAACACCCACATCGCCGCGACAACCCGTCCGGCCCGCCCCTTCGAGGACTACCTCGCCCAGCACCACGCCGACCCGACCAAGGTCAGCGTGGCCGAGGCCCGCCGCCGCTTCGAGCAACAGCCACGCGTCCTGGCGATGCTCGCCCTCTCCTTCGACCCGTACGAGCTGTCCGTCTACCAGGCCGGCGAAGCCACCTACGTCGGGCTGCACTGGCGCATCGCGCTGATCGGCGACGCGCTGATCACCACCGACGGCCGCCTGCTCACCCCGGCCACTGACTCCGTCGCCGACCGGTTCCGCTTCCTCAACGAAGCCTGCGCCTACCTGCGTGGCCTGCGCTCCAGCGCACGACTGTGCGCCGTCGCCATCGCCTAACCGCCTGAAGTACCGAAGGCCGGTCGCAGCCCCTCTGCGACCGGCCTTCCCCATGCCCACAGCACGACCGCCGGCAGAGGAGAACCCTCGTGTTCCTAACCGATCCCGCGCTGCGGCGCATCGCCGCCGACACCAACGACGTCCTACCCGAGCACCTGTGGCGCCACGACACCGCCACCCCCGAACCGATCGGCGACCTCGCCCGCATCCTGCACAAGACCGCCCGCGACTTCACCGACAGCACCACCAACCTCGACCAGGCCCTCACCCGGGTCGGTGTGCTCGCCGAGACGGCCCGGCAAGGGTTGGCCGCCCGCGCCGACCTGCACATCGCTGGCTACCACCAGACCCTCACCGACGCGATCGTCGCCCGCGAACGGCACAACGTCCTCGGGGCCGCGCTCGTCGCCTGCTACCACGCCTGGCGCAACCACCAGCCGATCGGCGACGGCGACGAGCGGTACCTGCTCCTGCGGCGCTGCGACCCGTCGCGCGGCGTGGCGACGCTACGGCGCAAGGACCCGCATACCTGGCTGGTGGTGCCCGACGCCGAGGCCGCTGGCGCGTTCGACATCCCCTACCCGGATCGCGTCGTCGGCGAGGTCACCGAGACCGAGCACAGCTGGACGCCCACCGCCTACATCGCTCGGCCGCCTCACCAAGCCCCGCTCGCCACGGTGTATCAGCTACCCGCGTGCGGTGACCTCGCCTCAGCCTGCCGGTCGCTGCTGCGCTGGTGGCACCTGCGCCACTCCGACACCTGGCGCAACCGCACCCCGAACCAACTCGACCCCGCCGAACTCGCCCACCTCACCAGCTGAAGCGGGGGACCTGATACCGACTCCTGCCGCCGGCAGAACCTCGTCGGACACGCCACCCACGTCAAGGTCGGCAAGTCCGACGCCAGGCTCCGCCCGCCCGGCAGCGTCAACCCGCTGTGGCTGTCCCACCCCGACGCCGGTATCTACCGCGATCCGACCGAGGGCCGCCTCTACATCCTCCAGCCCGACGAGGCCTTCCCCGGCCACTGACCGGCCGACGCGGCACCACCCACCGCCACGACCACCGGGCCGCACCCCTCGGCAGCGCACGACGTCACGCGCCTGCCGCACTGACCGCTGCCCGCGACCCGGCGCACCACCGCCCGGCACACCACCGTGCCAGGCGCCCCCACCAGTTCCCACGGAAGGAAACCCTGATGGAACAGCTGTCGCTGACGCCTGCCACGCAGGCCGTCCTCGACGCCCTGACCGACCTCGGTCAGGGCGACGTCCACGAGTTGGCCGACAAGTCCGGCAAGGCCCGCTCGACCACCGACAAGGCGATCAAGACCCTGGCCGACGCCGGTGTCATCGTCGCGATGGACACCGACGCCGACCCGGCCGAGGGCATCCCAGCCCGGTGGACCCTCGCCACGCCGAGCGACGCCAATGCCCACCTGCCCGCCGACGCGGCCGGCGAGACCGACATCGGCGACCCGAGCGCCGACAACGCAGCCCACCAGCCGCACACGGAGATGGGCCACCAGCCCACCGATGCGGTCCACGGCGCCGTCGCCGAGAACGACGGACCGGACGACGGCAGCGATGACGCCGTCGACACGCCGCACACCGAGACGGCCGGCCAATCGGGCAGCCAGCTCGACAGCGACGGCGCGAACGAGCCCGACGGCACCACCGTGGACGACATCGGGCGCGGCGAGGACGAGCAGGCGCTGACGGTCGCGGCCGTGCAGCCCGCTCGCCCTGGTGACCGCAAGGTCATGGCCATCAAGGGTGTCCTGGCCGACCACGGGGACATCGGCGCCACGCTGGACCTGATCGTGGGCGAGAGCGGTATCAGTCACCCGACCGCCTCGCGGCTGCTGACCGCGATGGAGCAGGCCGACGCCGCCCGCCGGCTGCCCGGCCTGCCGCAGCGGTGGATCGCCGGCCCGACCAAGGCCAGCGAGGTCGACCCGAACCCGGAGCCGCCCCGCTGCCCGCTGTGCTACCAGGTCATCCGCGGCCTGGCGACCGCGCCGAGCGCCACTGCGGCAGTGCTGCCCCTGATCCGGCCGGACGGCACGCTGCACGTCGTCGCATCGGACGGCGAGACCCACATCATCGCCCTGCCCCAGAGAATGCCGCCGCGCGCGCCGGGCATCACCGCGAGCGTGGGCCGCAGCGACGCGACCGCCAACGCCGACGGCAGCCAGCCGTTCGGCAGGGGCGAGTTGGAGAAGCTGACCCTCGACGTCCTGGCCGCGAACCCAGGCCAGACGATGAGCCCGCAGGACATCGCCACCGCCATCAGTGCACAGCTCGGCCGCGCGGTCAGCTCCGGGGCGGTGCGCAACAACTGCACCAAGGCCGCCGCCGCCGGCCGGATCCTCCTGGTCTCCGATGCGCCGCTGACCTTCATCTACCCGGCCCAGGCCGACCCGAGCCCCACCGCGAGCACCAGCGTGGAGCAACCCCAGCAGGACGACAACGACGCCGAGCAGTCCTGACCCGCACCATCCCCAACTCATCGCGGGGGCCGAGCGGATGCGCTCGGCCCCCGCGGCATATCGAGAAGGAGCACCCCATGCCGCACGAACTCGAGACGTTCGCCGACGGAACGACCGCCTTCGCCAGCGCCCGCCTGTCGGCCTGGCACCAGCTGGGCACCGTCACCCAGGACACGATGAAGGCCGAGGAGATCATGGCCGCCGCCCGACTCGGCGACTGGGGCGTACGGACCATCCGCACCGTCGGAATCGACATCGTCAACGGAGTCGAGGTGCAGATCCCCGCCGACGACAAGCGCATGACTGTCCGCCGCAACCCGGTCACCAGCGCAACCGAGTACCTGGGCATCGTCGGCACCGACTACACCGTGGTCCAGAACGAGCAGTGCGCCGAGATGCTCGACCGCCTGGTCGATCAGGTAGGCGGCGCCCACTTCGAGACCGCGGGCAGCCTCCGCCGCGGCAAGTCGGTGTTCGTCACGATGAAGCTGCCGACGGCGATGGAGATCGCCGGGGTGGACCGCTTGGACCTCTACCTAATTGGCACGACCTCGCACGACGGCACCGCCGCCCTGCGGGTGGACGCCAGCCCGATCCGGGTCGTCTGCGCCAACACCCAACGCGCCGCCTTCGCCCACTCTGCCGGGCACTACACGTTCCGGCACACCTCCAACGTCAACTCCCAGATCAGCCAGGCTCGCGAGGCGCTGGGCCTGATGTGGAAGTACATGGAGACCTTCGAGAAGGCCGCCGAGCGGATGCTCCAGACCGAGCTGACCATGCGCGAGTTCGAGAAGATCGTCGGCCAGGTGTGGCCGGTCAAGGACAACGCGTCCGAGCAGACCCGCAACAACGCCAAGCAGCGCCTCGGCACCCTCAAGTACCTGATCCGCGAGGCCGACACCCAGAAGGCCATCTCCGGCACCCGGTGGGCCGGCTACCAGGCCATCACCGAGTACCTCGACCACTATCAGCCCGCTAAGAACGTGTTCGCCCGCGCCAACCGGGTGCTCACCGGCAACGTCGGCGAGCTGAAGGTGGCCACCTTCGACCTGCTGAAGGTCTGACCGCACCTCTGCCCCTCTGGGAGGCGGTCCACCGACCGCTGCCCCGGCCCGCACAGAACGGACACGCCCATGGCAGCACCGAGCAACAGGCGGCGCGGATCAGACGAGACGGCAAGCCGATGATCCGCCACATCCGCCACCCCCACGACCTCCGACAGTCCGTGTGCGGCCTGCCCGCCGCCGACATTCAGCGGTGGGAGACCGACGACCCGCAGCGCGTCGAGTCCACCTGCGAGGACTGCTACACCCTGCTCCCCGAAGCCGCCCGACCCGACGACGCCAACCACCCACCCGGAGACGCGACCCTCATCGACACGCTGCGGCGCATCATCGCCAACCGGCAGCACGCCAAGATCGACGGCGTCCTCGTCGACCTGTGGTCGGCCAGCGTCACCATCCTCATCTGGGACCAACTCCGCGACGACAAGCGGCAACAGCTGCTGACCCTGCCGTCACACCAGCTGATCCTGCGCTGCATCGCGATCTACACCCGCGTCACCGCGATGAAGGACCACCAGTGACCGGCTCCGCCTACCTCAGTGGTTCCACTTCGGGCCGTGGGTGTTCTCGATCGACGCCGCGCAGGCGCTGATCGCGGCGTCGCCCCGCGACACCCGACCCGTTGGACGTGCCGGCGTGGGCCGCCGCATACGGCCTTGCCCATCTCGACAACCCCAACCCGTGGGCAACCAACCTCATCGGCCCGACCAACACCGCACTCAATCGGACCTACGCCATGACCACCGACCTGGCCGAGCCCTCGATTGTGGCGCAAATCAGCGTCAACGAACAGCCGCCCGCCACGCTACTCATCGACGGGACCCACCGCCTCTACCGCGCCTGGCGCAGACACATACCGCGGCTGCCGACCTATGTGCTCACCGTCGAGGAAACCCGGTAGGTCCAGAACGACCTGCTCCTCGGACCAGGCAGAACCTTCGCCATCCCGCCGTCGAACCCAGGACGGCCTGACACAACCCGATCCCACCGCGTACGCCTCGGAAGCCGCCCCAACGCCGGCGGCGACCGAGGCGTACGCGCATTCACCCCTTGCGGAGGAACCCGTGACGCACACGCCACCGTGGCGCAGGGTCTGCAACTGCCGCTGCATCATCCACTACCGCCTGCCGCGCACCACCTACAACGAGCCCGGCTGCGCCTGCACCATCACCTGCGCCACCCAACCCCTCACACTGCTGGCCCATCAGCAGGGCCGCGCATTCTTCCTCGACCAGGACGGCGACCTCTGGCACGTCCCCGCCATGGCCAGCGGCACCTGGGACTGGGACAACGCCACCAAGATCGACACCCGTGCCGACGTCTACGACGCCGGCCTCGTCATCGAGCACCTGCTACGCCAGGCCGCCAACGTCCTCGACAAGTCCACCGACTGACCCGCCCGCTCAAGGTGGGCCGCCCTTGGGGGCGGCCCACGACCTTTTCGTGCTTCACGACTAAGGGAGACATCTATGCACCGCACCTACCGCACCGCCCGCGTGCGCGCCTGCGACTGCCGCTGCCCGATCCACCACGGCCAACCGCGCTCGATTTACAACAACCCCGACTGCCACTGCCTGGCCACCTGCGCCAGCCAACCCATGACCCTGCTCGCCCCACAGATCAACGGCGCCGTGTTTCTCGATGCCGCCGACGCCCTCTGGTACGTGCCCAGCTTGGAGCCCGGCCACTGGGACTGGCGCTACGCCACCCCCGTCGACGTGGGCCACCCGCTGCTCCCGGCCAGCACCCTGATCACCGGTCTCCTGCGCGAGACCCACGCCGCACTGCTCCCCCTTCTCTACCGCCTCTAGAACGCACGTCGCGGCGTCCAGTCGCGCACCGCACGCAGACCGACCCCTTCTCGCTATCCCGAGAGGTCACCACCATGACAAAGATCATCGTCGGCGTCGGTACCGTCGTCGTCATCGCCTGTCTCGGCCTGCCCCTCCTCCTGCTGTCCTCCGTCACCGGCCGCGGCCCCGGCCGATGCGCCATCGCCGCCCCACCCGGCCTACGCCCCTCCGGGCAGCCGCCCGGCGCCAGCCGATGGGACACCGAGCAACTCGACATCGCCGCCACGATCATCGACGTCGGAGTCACCAGAGGCGTACCCCGCTGGGGCTGGATCGTCGCCGTCGCCACCGCAATGCAGGAATCCGGCCTGCGCAACCTGCCCCACCTCGGCGACCGCAACGATCACGACTCCATCGGCGTCTTCCAGCAACGCCCCAGCCAAGGCTGGGGCACCATCGCACAACTGTCCAAGCCCGCCTACCAGGCCGGCACCTTCTTCGACAAGCTCCAGACCGTGCCCGGCTGGCAGACGATGCCACTCACCCAGGCTGCGCAGGCCGTGCAGGTGTCCGCGTTCCCCGACGCCTACGCCACGTGGACCGACGACGCCCTGCACCTCGTGGAGCAGTTGACCAGCACCCTCGCCGACTGTGCCACCGATGCCCTGGACGCGCTCCCCACCGGGTTCGCGTTACCCGCCAACACCCCACCCGCCGTAGCGACCGCCATCACCTGGGCCGTCAACCAACTCGGCACGCCGTACCACTTCGGCGGCACCTGCACCGACCCGCACTCCGGCGACCCCGACAAACAATGCGACTGCTCCTCGCTGATGCAAGCGGCGTACCGGGCCGCCGGCATCTCCATCCCGCGCGTCACCACCGACCAAGTCGACGCCGGAAAGCCGGTGGCCGACCCCACGCTTCTGCTACCCGGCGACCTCGTCTTCATCCCCGGCCGCCAAGGCACAATGGCCAACCCACGCCACGTCGGCATGTACGTCGGCGAAGGACTCATCATCCAAGCCCCGAGAACCGGCGACATCGTCAAGATCACCAAGTTGATCAGCTGGATCGACGAGATCGCGGCGGTACGCCGTATCGAGATCCGCTGACCGTCTGTGGGTTCTCAAACTCGATGGCAAATCCTCAAAAATGTCGCGGTCGATGTCGCTTAAGACATGATCTTCGGAACCCTCATCGTGACGGCAGCGCTTGTCCGATCTCCCCGAGTCGTGCGTCCCTTCAGCACCGGCTCGGGCAGCGGGCCTTGCCAGGCGAGCGCGGCGCGCTCAGCGCCGGTGCCGAGCGCGGCGACCTCGTTGGGACCTAGCTAGGAATCCCGCTTGACGGGTCGGGTGTTTGGCCAAGAAATGCCTGAGCTCGTCGGAGTTGGTGTTCCATCACGAGGAGGACGTTGTGGAAGACGTGTGGCATGTGGCGGTCCAACCGGCGGTAGATGTCGACAGCCTCACTGGCGGCGGTCAGGGCTTCATCGTGCCGCCCCAGAGCCGACAGCCAGAGGCCGAGGTTGTGCAGTGATTGGGCGAGGCCGGGGTCGAACGCGGCCGAGTTGGTGGCAGCCAACCGGCGGTTGATGTCGACGGCCTCGCGAGCGGCGGTCAGTGCCTCCTCGTGCCGCCCCAGAGCCGATAGCCGGGTGCCGAGGCCGTCCAGCAATGTCGCGAGCTTAGGGTCGAAGGCGGCTGGGTTGCCGGTGGCCAACCGGCGGTCGATGTCGACGGCCTCGCGAGCGGCAGTCAGGGCCTCCTCGTGCCGCCCCAGAGCCGACAGGCGTCTGCTGAGGTTGTGCAGCGATGTCGCGAGCTCAGGGTCGAAGGCGGCCGGGTTGCCGGTGGCCAACCGGCGGTTGATGTCGACGGCCTCGCGAGTGGCGGTAAGGGCTTCCTTGTGCCGCCTCAGCTCCATCAGCTGGCTGCCGAGGCCATTTAGCGATGTCGCGAGCTTAGGATCGAAGGCCGCCGGGTTGCCGGTGGCCAACCGGCGGTCGATGTCGACGGCCTCGCGAGCGGCGGTCAGGGCCTCCTCGTGCCGCCCCAGATCCGACAGCCAGACGCCGAGGTTGTGCAGTGATCGGGCGAGGTCGGGGTTGAACGCGGCGGGATTGGCAGCGACCAACCGGCGGGCGATGCTGACAGCCTCGCTTCCGGCCGACAAGGCTTCCTCGCGCCTACCCAGCTCCATCAACTGGGCGCCGAGGACATTCAGCATTACCGCGAGGACGTGGTCGAACTTGGCCGGATTGGCAGCGACCAACCGGCGATGGATGTCGACAGCCTCGCTGGCGGCGGTCAGGGCTTCCTCGCGCCGACCGAGACCCGACAGGTCGCCGCCGAGGTTGTTTAGCGATACCCCGAGGACGTGGTTGAACGCGGCCGGGTTGGCAACGGCCAACCGGCGGTAGGTGTCAACGGCCTCGCGAGTGGCGGTCAGGGCTTCCTCGCGCCGCCCCAGATCCGACAGCCTGAGGCCGAGGTTGGACAGTGATCGGGCGAGGTCGGAGTCGAACGCGGCCGGGTTGGCAACGGCCAACCGGCGCCGGACGTCAACGGCCTCGCGAGTGGCGGTCAGGGCTTCCTCGCGCCGCCCCAGAGCCGACAGCCGAGCACCGAGTCTGTGGAGGTGTAGGGCGCGTTGGTCGTCAGTGTCGGCGCGGGCCAGCCGTGCGCGGCTGATCGCGACAGGCGTGTGCAGCAGCGTCTGGTTCGTGGTGGCGGGTAGGGCTTCGTCGTAGGCGGCGAGATCTCCGGGATCCAAAGGGATGGTGTCGATGGCGTCGGCGATGGCCTGATCGATCGGCCCCGTGCCGGTCAGAGCGACCCGGATAGCGGTCTGCAGCAGCCGTGGGTTGGCGTACAGGAGTTGCCGAATGGAGTCTGCGGCGGCGGGGGTGTGTTGAGCGGCTGCGGCAGCGATGGTCAGGACCCGTACCGCCCGGGTCGGGGAGGTCGGGGAGGTCAGGGGAAGGGTTAGGTCCGCGATCGCGGTAAGCAATGCCGGGTTGGTGACCAGATGCGTGGCGATGAAGTGCTCGGTGAGCCGGGCGGGTAAGTGGGGGTCGAGCCAGCTACCGGCCCTGGTCGGGTACAACTTGCGCAACCACAGGACGAGATCGTGCAGAAGATCGTCGCCGCTGCCGGTCAAGCCAGGTAGCCGACGCAAGACCTCGGTAGCGTCGCCGAGGCCGTCCGCGCCGAGCAGGACTCCTGCCATCACCACCGCCCGCAGGGCAGGCAACCCGACCGCCGGTAGCTTGGCGGCGGCTGCGTTGCGTTGCCACCAGGCTTCCTCGATGGTGAACAGGCGGTCCACGGTGCGGTCGAGGGTGATCGGACCGGTCAGGTTGTCGTGTACAGCAACTGCGGCGGCGGCGTGTACGAGCAGCAGCCCGGCGGGCGGGTCGGCGGGGATCAAGCTGGCCTGCGTTGCAGCGGTGTCGCTGCCGTCGGCGAAATACCGCACGGCCTGGGTGAACCGTTGCTGCTGAGTGGCGGCGTCCGAAGTGAGCGAATCCAAGATGGTCTGCGCTCGGGCCGGGACCATTGCGTCGACGTCCGCGTTGAGGCTCTCCCGTAGCCGTGGCCACCACGTTTCGACGGTCCGAGCGGCAGCGAGCACCAGAACGGTGGTGCTGTCGTAGACGGTGGTGAGCATCGCGGCAAGGTCGGGGTGGGTGTCCGCGTCATCGACGATGAGTAGCACCGGCTCGCCCCGAGCCACGGCGAGTTTCGCCGCGTCGGCCCCTTTCCCGCGACCGACCCAGCCGATGGTCCAACTCTGGTCAAGGCGGGAGATCGCCTCGATCAGCAGACGGGTCTTACCGCAGCCCGCAGCCCCGCTCACCAGCCATATCCGTTGCGTTCCCGGTTCGGTCCACCAATGCACCAGCCGCCGCAGATCGCGTTCGCGCAGCGGGCTGAACGCGACGATCTGCTGGTCGGGGTTGAGCGCGGCGAGCAGGCTGTCTCCGGCCGAGACCGGATCTCTGGCAGGGTGAGGATCGGTCACCTTGTTCCATGCCTCGACCCAGGCGGTGCGGGTGATGTGTTGGGCCCAGAGCATCGTGCCGGCAAACCCTGCTCCGCCCGAGACCACACCGAGGAGCACCGCGATCGGCCACGGCACGAAGTTAGCTCCTGCAGCGGCCGCCCCCGCAGCCAGCAGGAAGGCCACCGCCACACCAGCCGGCAGCCGCCCCCACCAGGGGATGCCGCTAAGCACCGGATACCCCCAGTATGTCCCCGGGCTGCCGCCGCCCGTAGGGGCGTGCCTTCCTGGCCGTGCCCGCTCTCGATGTCCGGTGCAGCGCCGGCGGCGAGAAGAAGCCGCATGAGATTGACCGCGCCGCGCACGGATGCCTGGTAGAGCGGGGTCGAGCCTTCGCAGTCGGCCGCGTTGGGGTCCGCTCCGACGCGCATGAGGGCGCTGGCAACCGCTGCGTTTTCCCATCACACGAGGGCGGACGGCGCGGTGGCGGTTCGTCGGTTTGCGGGACGCGCCGATGAGTAGGCCGCACGCGGTGCAGCGAACGGACGGGTTGATGGTGTTGACCCACAGCGGCTGCGTCCCCGCGACCGGCGCTGGCCCCACCACCACCCTGGGCACCAGCTCGCCCGCCCGGCCGCACAGGCGTGCGGCTCGCCAAGGCTGGCTGTACGGCACACCCTGTACGGCAACGACCCAGCGGGGGTTCAGTACGAGCGCCAGCAGGTAGCACACGTGCGCCGGGCAGTCTGGCGGGGACGGTCAATTCTCGTCCAGGCTTTTGCGCAACTGGGCGGCGAGCGCGATTGTGTCCTCCTGTGGTTCGGCGTCGAGGTCGGCGAGGGCTCTGGTCAGGGCGCGCAGCAGGGTTCGGATGCCGTCGACGTCGCCGAGGGCGTGTCGGGCATGCATCGCCTTGACGTAGAGGGCCTCGTTATAGCGGTCGAGTCCGATGGCCTTGGTGAGTAGGTCGGATGCTGCCCGCGGGTTGCTGCCGAGCAGGTCGTCGGCCAGCAAGAGGTGGGCTTCGGTGCCCCAGCGGCGGATCGTCTCGCGGTGCGGCTGCAGCCACTCGTAGTCCTGGCCTTGCGCGAGGGGTGCGGTGTAGAGGTCGCAGGCGGCGGTGAGGAGTTCGCGGCGGCGCGGCTCGGTGGTGATGGTGGCGCTGCGCATCAGGTCGCGGAGGGCCCACACGTCGACGTCCACGGTCGCGGGGTCGAGCAGGTACCGTCCGGCTGATTTGATGAGGTACGCGTTCTTCGTCTCTGCGGTGCCAGCGCGGCCGAGGACGTGCCGCAAATTCGAGGCGTTGGTGTGTACGCGTTGGTCGGCTTGGCTGATGCGAGCGTCGGGCTCGAGGTATTCGCCGATGTCGCGGGTGGCGGCTCCGTCGGGGTGGACGGCGAGGTACACCGCCAGTTCCAGGGCTTTGGCTCGGAGCGGCCGACCTTCCGCGGTAATGCCTTCGATGCGCGGGGGGCCGAGCACGCGCAGCCGCGCCCGTGTCGGCACGGCGCCGGCGGCGGGCATTACGGCGGTCGGGGTAGCCGGGTCCGTAGCGGCTGGCGTGATCTCGATGCGGCTGGCATGTAGAGGCACGATCGTGACCGGTGCGTCGGGTCGGGTGATCGCTGGCGGTTCGCCGGTCTGCGCCTCGCGCAGCGTGGTCAGGATCTGGAGGGCGGCGGCCTGCTCGAGCACGGGCAGGCGCAGCGGCACGGGTTCGGCGGACTGCCCTGCGATGAGGCTGGTGTGTCCGTCCGGGGTGACTTCGACGATGGGGCCGTGGACCCATTCGCCGAGTAACAGCGCGGACACGTGCAGGCCCTCGCCCAGGGCGAGGGAGATCTTGGTGCGCAGGTGGGCACTGGCGGGTGGGGTCTCGGTGATGAAAAGGACGGGCGGTAGTGCTTCCTCGTCGGGCGCCGTCCGTCGCAGCTCGTCCAGGTCAGTCAGGGAGTGTTCGTCGAGAATGCGGCTGCGGTGCAGCAGTCGGGACTCGATCCGGGTGAGCACGTCGTTGATGCTGTCGGCCACTTGGAGGCGCGGCCATGGGCTGAGGATCACCGCGTCTGGGCCGAGCAGCGTGGTCAGGGTGCCGGCGTCGATGACGACCTCGCCGCGGGCGTCGGGGTGGTGCGGGCTGCCGGAGGCCAGCACGGCGACGAGGGCAGCGCGGGCGGCAGCGTGTGCGCCGTCTCCGACGATTCCGGTTCCGCCGCCCGGCAATAGCCCGAGGTCGGGTACGAGAGTGAGTGGAGGGTCGTCGTCGCGGCTCGCATCCGACGGCTCGGGGTTGCGGGCGGCCACGGCGCGGCGGACCTGGACCACGGTCGGGGGCAGCTCGGTGGGCGGATCATCGTCAGGCTCGGCGTTGTATCGACGGCGGCGTTGGAGCCAGAGCATCGCGGCGGCGGCGCTGATCGCGGCGGCGAGCGACCAGGGCAGCCAACCGGAGTCCGACAGATCAACACTTTGGTCGTCTGTGGCCGCCGTAGGAGTGTTTGTGGCGGGCGGCGACGTGGCGGGGTTGGGGATCCCCGACGACGGTGCTGGCGACGAAGCGGACCCGCTTGGGGCTGCGGACCGTGTGGTGATGGGCGCGGCGGCCGATTGCTGGGGCGCAGGTGGCGGCACCGTGGGATCGGGCGGGTCCGGTGCGACGCTCGGCGAGGCGGGTGGTTTCGCAGGCCGGCCCGACCGGGGGCTGGGGGGCCTTGCTGGTGTGGCGGCTTGTGGTGGGCGGGCGTCAGCAGGAAGGCGAAGCTCCCAACCGGGGTAGATGAGGTCGCAGTCACGCAGGACACCGCCGACAGGAAAGTGGCGGTGCTTGTTCAGGCGGCAGACCTCCGGCCACCGACCCGCGTCGCCGAGCCACTCCTTCGCGACCTTTGACAAGGTGTCGTGTCGCTCGACGGTGTAGAGGAAGCGCTGATTGGCGACGTGGATGATGGCGGGTCCACGGGCTGCGGCTTGCCGGGGAACTTCGGCACGCTCTGTTGCGGCGGCGGGCGTAGACGGCCGATCCCCGTGCACCGCCGCGTCGAGGGAGCCGGCGGGGGTGACGGCGAGCGCTGCGGTGCCGGCCAGACCGAACACGAGCCGGTGCAACGGGGCCGGCAACCTGAGTATGGGGATACGCCACCGGGTCACCGCCGCGAGGAGCTCGGCGAGCAGGAGCAGTGTGAACACGCCCCACAGCAGCCACATTGTCCAGAGAGCCGCGCTAATGAGGAAATCCGGGGTGAACCGCCCACTGGAGCGCGCGAACCAGTCGGGGATCTGCGACCAGGCCGGCAGCCGACGGAGAGGGTTTCCACCCGCGGCCCACAGCAGCACCGGAACGGCTACCAAGAAGAGTCCCGCGCCGATGACGCCGCGAACAGCCCCGCCGAGGGACGGTCGCGCACGCGGCCGTGAATCTGCTGGGATGCGGACGGTGGCGCGTGCACCGTACTCGGCGAGTTTGTCGTCTCTGCCTCGGTGCATCTGCTGCACCTGTCCCCCTGCCGTTGATCCCCGATCTTCTTCAAATACACGAGGGTGAGTGCCTTCGACTATCCCATCGGGAGAGATTCTCACCATCCGCGTACAACGAGTCACGTTCTGCGGATCACGGTTGACACCCGGATGCCTTCAGGGACGAGACTGCCCCTCATGCCAAGCGGGGGCACTGTCTTGTCGGTCGACTTAAATTCGTCGGCCATCGCCGCCACTGTCAGCCGGCAAGGCCTCAAGATCCCCATCCTCATCGACGGTCGCCTCGTCATGCCACCTGGCGTCGTTATCGGGCCCGCAGGGGAAATCTACGTCGGTCTCGACCCAATGGCCGCGACGTCCTTGCCGGTAGACCACCGGTTCGTCGATAACCCGACGGACCTCCTCGGCCGGCCCATCATCACCGCCGATACGACGCAACCCGACCCGGTGGATCTACTCGCCACCGTGCTGCGGCACGTCACCCATCACGCTGCCGTCCACGTCAACGGGCCGATCACCGCGCTCACCGTTACCGTTCCGCCGAGCTGGGGACCACGCCGCTGCGGACACGTCAGCGAGGCAGCAAACCGCGCCGGCTTTCCACCTCCCGCCCTGGTCAACGCACCCGCCGCCCTCGCCGCCTACGCCACAATCCTCGGCGTCACCGCGCCAGCAGGCTCCTGCGTGCTTATATGCCAGGCAGACCGCGAACCGGCCACCCTCACCGTCTTGCAAACCGCCGCCGACGGCTACCGCGAACTGGCGACACAGCAGATCAGCCTTGCCCATGACCTCGACCACCTCATCGCCCACCACGTCGTCCAGACGGCCACCACAGACTCCGACCCATTCCACACGATCATCACTGCGCCCAGTAGCGACCAGGCAGACGCCGGACGTGCCCTCCTGGAATCCGTCCGCACCGCCAGGCACCTACTCACGACCCAAGACCAAGCCCCGATCCTGCTGCCCGCGCCCCGCCAACCCGCCGTCATCACCCGTCACGACGTCACGGCCGCCGCACAGCCCCTCCTCGACCAGATCCCCGACGCAGTCGACGGACTCCTCGACGCGGCCGACATCGACAAAACGCACCTCGCTGACGTCGTCCTCAGACCAGCCCCCGGCGTACCCGCGCTGGCCGAAGCTCTCGCCGCGGCCACCGGCAAAACCCCCACACTCATCGACCACCCCCACGCCCTCGCCGAAGGCGCCCTCTCCCTCACCACCACGCACCAATCAAGCTCGGCAGCCGCCGCACGGCTACCCCGCGTGCGCCTACGCATCAGCGACCTCACCGGCGCCCTGCTCCTCGGTGCCTGTTCCCTGGTCTTGCTCCTGCAAGCCATCCTCAGCGCCTACATCACCACCTTCAGCACCTGGGTCGTCGGCGTCCGCACCTCCTTACCGCAACTCGGCACCGCCGGCGCACTCGTCATGCTCACCGCATTCGCCGTTGCGCACCTCGCACCCACCACCTTGCTCGCCGGGACACCCACCGCATCAACACCCGAACCCACCACAGGCAGCCTCATACGACGCGGATACCTCACCACCGCCGTCGGCGGCGCCATCACCGCAGCGCTCTACGGCCTCGCCACCGGCACCGCCGTCGAATACGACTACACCCCCTATCT
Source organism: Micromonospora sp. D93 (assembly GCF_018070365.1). NCBI lineage: Bacteria > Bacillati > Actinomycetota > Actinomycetes > Micromonosporales > Micromonosporaceae > Micromonospora > Micromonospora sp. D93. The sequence goes on from NZ_JAGPXW010000015.1 coordinate 126,123, forward strand.
CAAATGGACCCTCGGCGCCGCCCTACCGTTGGCCACTTGCGCCGCCCTCATCGCCGCCATCGCACCCCGCATCCCCGCCGACGCGCTACCCACGTGGCTCGCCATGACCCGCCCCGCCGTCACCCACGCGATCACCGCCACCGCCGGCATCTACCTCATGCGCGCCGCAATCACCCTCACCACACCCATCTCCACGAACGCCATCGCCCCCATCGCTGGCAGCATCGGCGCAGCCCTCGTCGGCATTGCCACCGCCCTCACCATCAGCCGCCGCCGTACGATCCGCGCCATCACCGCACCCGGTCTCGCCATCGGCTACGCCCTCGTCTTCACCGTTGACACCACCGGCGCCCTCATCGTTGGCTACCTCGCCGCCCTCACCTGGTGGGGCATCCGACTCACCGCACACACCCTGCGGCTCGCCTTCCCCCAGCCAGGAACAGCGCTGCGCCGCCTCGCCGACCGCACGGGCAGCTGAAGGACCGCGAAGCCCCTCGGGCCGCTACTACCGCATTTACAACGCCGATGACAACGACGCCCGTCACATCGACCATCCGCGCAGCGTCTCCGTCAGCCAGCAGCAGATCCTCGCCCAACTCGACCCATTACTCGTCCCTGCTTTCCTACCTAGCCGCGTCAAGGCAACCGAGCCAGCAGTCCACCAACGTCAACAAGCGACTAGAGAACGCCTGACACGCCCGCCGAGGAAGAGGCAGGCCGAAATGCCACACCTACATACAGCGATACGTATAGCAGCAAACGAGTGCCGGTTGAGCGAAGGCTCAGCCGGCACTCGCATTTTCGGAAGAAGTTCCAAAAATCGCCGAAGCCATCAACAGTCCTGGCCATCCCACTCGGTCACCACGATGGCCGACTGAACCCCGAGACCGAACACCTTCGAGTGACCCAAGCGCCACGAGACTTCGAGCCAGCCAGTCCTTTCAGCGCACCGGTCGGCAATCCGGCCAGCGCGCCGATCTCAGGACCTCCAACTCAGCCGTGCTGGCAGACACGCGAACGCCGTTGTGGAGCAACCCCACTGAGCAAACGCGGCCACCGCACCTCACCGAAAGGGCACAAACATGGGAACGTTCCAGAATTTCCGGATCCGCATTGGTGTCGAGCAGGCCAAGCGGACGCGCCCTACAACCTGCTCAACAAACTCCTACGCACCCCAGCCTCGCATGAGATCCCGCAATGCCAAACCCTCACTGACCGGAAAACCAGTGGGCGCCCACCAATCGCCGGCGTCAAGCATCGAGATTCAGAGCAAGCATTTCCGCCGAGACGAGCCGCAATGCCCGCAGCATGCTGCCGTAACAACAATCGACGAGAGGCTTGACACCATACGACCAAACCGGGTGGATAAACAGCCACAGTCGATAAGTCTCACGACCGCCTTTAGCAGTGATAGCGCCAAGGACCCCCGATACCAATCATGCTGGAATCCTGAAAGGACATCCGATCCATGCCCGCCCCACCCCCGCACCGCCGCCGGTTCCTCACCGCCCGGTGGCCGGCAGCCTGCCGGCCGCGTCACGCCGCGCCGACTGCCCGGCTCCACCAACATGTTGGGTCGCCGATGAACGTCTCAGCCGCCCCGGAATGGCGGCCAGACCCTCTCCTGAGCATCGACGACGTCGCCGCCTGGCTGGGCAAGCCCAAGAACACCCTCTACGCCTGGCACAGCCGAGGCAAGGGACCCCGCGCGATCCGCGTCGGCAACACCCTGCGGTACCGGCGCAGCGAAGTCGAACGCTGGCTCGACGACCACACCGACGCGGAGCGCTGACCCCATGGCCCGACCTGAACTACCCATCGGCACCTGGGGCAAGATCCGCACTCAGAAGCTGGGGCCCAATCGGTTCCGCGCCCGAGCGCGGTTTCGCGACTACGACGGCAAGACCCGCGACATCGAGGCCACCGGCACCACCGGCCCGGCCGCGGAACGGGCGTTGAAGGTCAAGCTACGTGACCGCACCACCCCCAACGACGACGAGATCACCCGGGAGACCCGCGTCAGCAGACTCGCCGACCTGTGGATCGAAGAGATCACCACCGAGGAGCGGATCGCAGCACAGACCATCCAGCGATACGAGACCAGCACTCGCAACGCGATCCTGCCCGCTCTGGGCAACCTCCGAATCAGAGAAGCCAGCGTCGGGCGCCTGGATCGGTTCCTGCGCGACATCGCCAAAGACCGTCCCTCGGCAGCCAAGGGCGCGAAAGTTGTCCTGAGCCAGATGTTCGCCCTGGCCGTTCGCCACGGCGCGATCCCCACCAACCCCGTCCGCGACACCGGCCGGCTCCGTAAACCCCGCCGCGCGGTCGTCGCCCTCACCGACGAGAATCTCCAGGCCGTCCGCACGGCTATCCGTGACTGGCAGCGACCGATCCCCGGCAAGCCCGGACCACGGCACAGCGGCGACCTGGCGGACGTCGTCGACCTGATGCTCGCCACCGGCGCCCGCATCGGCGAGATCCTTGCCCTGCGATGGGAGGACCTCGACCTCGCCGCCGAACGCCCCACCCTGACGATCTGCGGCACGCTCGTCTTCGTCAAAGGCCAGGGCTTCTTCCGCCAACCTTGGACCAAGAGCGACGCCGGCTGGCGAATGGTCGTGCTGCCCCGGTTCGCCGTCGGCATGATCATGGCCCGCAAGCTCGTTGCCGCCGACAACCCCCACGATGCGATCTTCGCCTCCCGACGCGGCACCTGGCTCTCGCCCAACAACGTCCGCCGCCAGTGGCGTGAGGCTCGCGCCGACACCGACCTCGCCTGGGTCACTCCCCACACCTTCCGCAAGACCGTCGCCACCCTCATCAAGGAAGAGACCGACACGAAAAGCGCCGCAGCACAGCTTGGACACTCCAGCGAGGAGGTCACCGCCACGTACTACATCGCCAAGCCCGCCCAAGCCCCGGACGTCTCGGACATCCTCGAGCGACTCGGCGCCGACCGCGGGCGACGTCCCACACGCGCATTGCCCAACGATGCGCAGGGATGACGAACCTGGTCGCCGACCCCGGTAAATGGGGGGTTTTCGGGGGGCGGTTCAAAACCCCATAGACAAACTTAAAGCCCTGACCAGCGTTTCCGCTGGTCAGGGCTTTTTCTCTGTCGGGACGGCCGGATTCGAACCGACGACCCCTTGACCCCCAGTCAAGTGCGCTACCAAGCTGCGCCACGTCCCGCCCCCGCGTGGTTTCCCCCGCGGCAGCCGGTACAGCTTAGCGCAGCAGCTCCGGGTCGTCCGCACAGGCCCCACCGGCGTCGCGACGCGACCGAACCACCCCACAAGGAGCCACCACACAGCCCCTAAAGCGTCCTAGGAGGGTGGGGTTGGGCAGGGAAATGCCGGATGGGCAGGATCGCCCATCCGGCATTCGCGGAGTACTGGAACGGCGTCAGCCGTGCGCCTTGCCTCGGCCGCCGGGGCCGAGTTTCTTGCGCGGACGGACCGAGATCTCGATGGGGCTGCCCTCGTACCCGAATTCCTCGCGGAGCTTGCGCTCGACGAAGCGCTGGTACCCGGCGTCCAGCGGGCCCGTGGTGAAGAGCACGAACCGTGGCGGCGCCACACCGGCCTGCGTCGCGAACAGGATTCGTGGCGCCCGTCCACCACGCACCGGGTGGGGGGTGGCCTGCACCAGCGCGGTCAGCCACTGGTTGAGGTGCGCGGTCGGCACACGGGTTTCCCAGCTGGCCAGCGCCTTGTTCAGGGCCGGGGCCAGCTTGTCCACGGCACGGCCGGTCATCGCGGACAGGTTCAGCCGGATCGCCCAGGGGATGCGGCGCAGCTCCCGGTCGATTTCCTTGTCCAGGTAGTACCGACGGTCGGCGTCGACCAGGTCCCACTTGTTGAACGCGATGACCAGCGCCCGGCCGGACTCGGTCACCATCGACAGGATCCGCTGGTCCTGCTCGCTGATGGGCTCGCTGGAGTCCAGCAGCACGACGGCCACCTCGGCGGCCTCGATCGCGCCGGCGGTACGCAGGCTGGCGTAGTACTCGGTGCCGCTGGCCTTGCCGACCCGCTTGCGCAGCCCGGCCGTGTCGACCAGTTGCCAGGTCTGGCCGCCGATCTCGACCAGGCTGTCCACCGGGTCCACTGTGGTGCCGGCCACCGAGTCGACGACCGCCCGCTCCTCGCCGGAGAACCGGTTGAGCAGGCTGGACTTGCCGACGTTCGGCCGCCCGACCAGTGCCACCCGGCGCGGTCCACGCGGACGGTTCTCCACGATCGCCGGTGCCTCCGGCAGCGCGGCGAGGATGGCGTCCAGCAGGTCGCCGGAGCCGCGTCCGTGCAGCGCGGACACCGGGAACGGCTCACCGAGGCCGAGCGACCACAGCGAGGTGGCCTCCATCTCGATGGAGGTGTTGTCGGCCTTGTTCGCGATCAGGATCACCGGCTTGGCGCTGCGCCGCAGCATCTTCACCGCGGCCTCGTCCACGTCGGTGGAGCCCACCATCGCGTCGACCACGAAGAGCACCACGTCGGCGGTGACGACAGCCGTCTCGGCCTGCGCCGCGATGGCCGCGGCACGGTCCTTCGCGTCCGGTTCCCAGCCGCCGGTGTCCACCACGGTGAACGCCCGGCCGTTCCACTGCGCGTCGTACGGGACCCGGTCGCGGGTCACGCCGGGGACGTCCTCGACGACCGCCTGCCGGCGGCCGATGATCCGGTTGACAAGCGTCGACTTGCCCACGTTGGGGCGGCCGACGACGGCCACCACCGGCTGCGGGCCGCTCGGTTCCTCGAAGATAACGGCGGGCTCCCGCAGCTCGACCCACCCACCACCATCGCTACTCATGCCACACCCCGCTCGGTGAGCAGGTCACGCAGCCGCGCCACGACCTCGTCGATGCCCAGCTCGGTGGTGTCCAGCACCACCGCGTCGGGCGCCTGGGCCAGCGGGTTCACCTTGCGGGTCGAGTCGAGACGGTCCCGCCGCGCCAGGTCGGCGGCCGTGGCCGCCACGTCGGCGGAGTCCTCGGCGCTGCGCCGGGCGGCACGGGCCGCCTCGGAGGCGGTCAGGAAGACCTTCAGGTCAGCGTCCGGCGCGACGACCGAGCCGATGTCGCGACCCTCGACCACCATCCGACGAGCGTTGGCGATCATCTCGCGTTGCCGGGTGACGAGCAGCTCACGAACAGCCGGCACGGCGGCGACGGCGGAAACCGCGCCGGTCACCTCCGGGCCCCGGATATCCGCGTCCACGCCCACGCCGTCGACGGTCACGGCGTACCCCTGCGGGTGGGTGCCGATGTGAAGCTTGACCTCGCTGGCGACCTTCGCCACCGACGCGGCGTCGGCGAGGTCCACGCCGGAGCGCAGCACGGCAAACGTGATCGCCCGGTACATCGCCCCGGTGTCCAGGTAGCGCGCACCGACAGCGACGGCGAGCCGCCGCGACACGGTGGACTTACCCGAACCGGACGGCCCATCCACAGCGACCACACATCGCCCGGCCCGTACGTTTTCCTCCACCGTGTCCTCCTCAGCCCGTACCTCACGGATCGCCCGGTGATCTGGCGCCGCAAGCGGTTTGTCAATCGTCATCAATCATGCCCGGGTCCTCTGGCGAACCCGCGCGCGACGCCGCCGGAGGCGACCCACGCCACCCCGGCGGCCGCGTCCCGGCCGTTGCGGAGCCTACCGGCAGCCGTACCCCGAACTCGGGGGTCAGTCACCCACCGCGTTGAACAGGGCGGCGACCTCGGCGTTGGTCAACCGCCGGATCCGCCCGGTCCGCAGTTCACCCAGCCGGATAGGCCCGATCGAGGTACGCACCAGCCGGGTGACCGGGTGACCGACCTCCTCCATCAGCCGCCGGACGATGTGCTTGCGGCCCTCGTGCAGGCTCAGCTCCACCTGGGCGGATTTACCCAGAGTGTCCACTACCTTGAACGAGTCGACAGTGACCGGCCTGTCCTCCAGCTCGACGCCGGCCAACAGCCGCTTGCTCAGGTTGCGCGGAATCGGCCCGACCACCTCGGCCAGGTAGGTCTTCAGCACCTGGTACGACGGGTGCATGAGCTTGTGCGCGAGGGTGCCGTCGTTGGTGAGCAGCAGCAGCCCCTCGCTGTCCGCGTCGAGCCGCCCGACGTGGTAGACCCGCTGCTCCAGCCGGGCACCGATGAAGTCGGCCAGCTCGTTGCGGCCCTTGTCGTCCGCCATGGAGGTAACCACCCCACGCGGCTTGTTCATCGCCACGTAGACCAGGCGAATGTCGACCTGGAGGCGCTCCCCGTCGACGTGGATCACGGAGATCGCCGGGTCGACCTTGTCGCCGAGCTTGGCGACCCGCCCGTCCACGGTCACCCGGCGGCGGAAGATCAGATCCTCACAGGCGCGCCGGGAACCCACGCCGGCGGCGGCGAGCACCTTCTGCAGGCGCTCAGCCCCCTCGTAGACGGGCGCGTCGGCTTTGGGGGAACGGTTATCGGGTCGCATCAGCAAGCTCTTCTACGTCGTCGGGCAGGAAGGGTGCGAGGGGCGGCAGCTCGTCGACGGTGTTCAGCCCGAGCTTCTCCAGGAACAACGTGGTGGTCCGGTAGAGGAACGCCCCGCTGTCCGTTTCGGTGCCACACTCCTCGATGAGGCCACGGGTGACCAGCGTACGGATGACCCCGTCGCAGTTCACACCCCGGATGGCTGAGATTCGCGAACGGGTCACCGGCTGCTTGTACGCAACCACGGCGAGCGTCTCCAGCGCCGCCTGGGTCAGCCGCACGGACTGCCCGTCCAACACGAACCGCTCAACGTACGTAGCGTATTCCGGCCGGGTGTACAGCCGCCACCCGCCGGCCGCCCGGCGCAGCTCGAACCCGTGCCCGGCCGCTGTGTAACCGGCGGCGATCTCGTCGAGCATCGGCCCGACCCGCTCGGCGGGCTGCTCCAGCACCTGGGCCAACACCAGCTCGCTGACCGGCTCGTCGACCACCAGCAGGATCGCCTCCAACGCCCCTCGCAGCTCGGCGTCGGACAGCTCGGGCGCGGGCTCCGGCGCGACAGTCGCCCGCCGCCGCCCCGCCAACTGCCGCCGGGGTACGTCCCCAGCGGTCGCGTCCGGCTCCCCCACGTGACCCGGCTCCCCCACCGTCGAGCCCGTCCCCGTCCCAGACTCCGACTCCGAGCCCGACGCGTTCGCGTCCGGCTCGGCGGAGATCTTGGAAGGTTCCGGCCCCTGGATGGGCACTTCCCCTCCAAGATCTTCCTGATCCGACGGTGGAGCGATGGCCGAGACCGTCGACGGGGTCGACTCGGCCCGCGGGACGTCGGTGTTCTCGGGGGTGTCCTCGGCGGCGGGCGGGCGGGGACGGTCCCACGGGGGGACCCAGGCGGCCGCCTGGTCGGCCAGCGAGTCCCGGCGTTCCTCGTCACTCATCCCGCGCACCCTCCGTCGTCCCCGCCCCGTCCGGCCCGCCGGCCTCCAACACCGACTCAGGCCCAGGCTCCACCGGCGCAGGCCCAAGCTCCACCGACTCAGGCCCAGGCTCGGGCGGTTCCGGGTCGGGCGGGGTGCCGGCGTACTCGTCGACGTGCAGCTCGGTGTCGCCGTCGGTCGGGCCGGTCCAGCGCACGGTCAGCTCCTCCAGGGCCCGCTCCTGCACGAAGGACACCAGGCCCTCGCGGTACAGCTCCAGCAGCGCGAGGAACCGGGCCACCACCTCAAGGGTGGCCTCGCAGTCGGCGCAGAGCAGCGAGAACGTGGCCGTCCCGGCCCGGCGCAGCCGGGCGGCGAGGATCGCCGCGTGTTCTCGGACACTGACCCGGACCATGTGGATGTGGGCGATGGAGACCTCCGGCACCGGCTTCGGGGTCATCGCCTTCACGGCCAGCCTCAGCAACCGCTGGGGGCCGATGCCGAGCACCAGGTCGGGCAGCGCCTCGGCGTAACGGGCCTCCAGGCTCACCGCGCGCGGATACCGTCGGCCGCCGACGGCCTCCAGCTCGGCGATGTGCGCCGCCGCCTCCTTGTACGCCTTGTACTGCAACAGCCGGGCGAAGAGCAGGTCCCGTGCCTCCAGCAGGGCGAGGTCCGCCTCGTCCTCGACCTCGGCGGAGGGCAGCAGCCGGGCCGCCTTCAGGTCGAGCAGGGTCGCGGCGATGAGCAGGAACTCGCTGGCCTCGTCCAGGTCCCAGTCGTCGCCCATCGCCCGGATGTAGGCGATGAACTCGTCGGTGACCGTGTGCAGGGCCACCTCGGTGACGTCGAGTTTGTGCTTGCCGATCAGTTGCAGCAGCAGGTCGAACGGGCCGGTGAAGTTGGCGAGCCGGACCGTGAACCCGACGGGCTGCACACCGTCGACCACGGCCGGAGCGGCGGTCTCGGGCGGGTCGAGGGGTGGCGCGGTCACCGGACGACCGTAGTCCACGAGGCGGGCACCGGGCGTTCCGGCTACCGCTCCGACTGGGCGGCGATCACCTCGCGGGCCAGCTGACGGTAGTTACGTGCCCCGGAGGAGGCGGGGTCCATCGTGGTGATGGGTGCACCGGCCACGGTGGACTCGGGGAACTTGACCGTCTTCGTGATGACCGTCTGGTAGACCTTGTCGCCGAACGCCTCCACCACCCGCTGGAGGACCTGGCGGCAGTGTGTGGTGCGGCTGTCGTACATGGTGGCGAGGATGCCTTCGAGCTCCAGGTCGAAGTTGAGCCGCTCACGCACCTTGTCGATGGTGTCCAGCAGCAGTGCCACACCGCGCAGGCTGAAGAACTCGCACTCCAGCGGAATGAGCACACCGTGCGCGACGGTCAGCGCGTTGATCGCCAGCAGGCCGAGCGACGGCTGGCAGTCGATCAGGATGTAGTCGTACTCCTTGCGGACCGTGCGCAGGACCCGGGCCAGGGCCATTTCCCGGGCGACCTCGTTGACGAGCTGGATCTCGGCGGCGGAGAGGTCGATGTTGGCCGGCAGCAGGTGCAGCCCCGCGACGTCGGTCTTGATGACGACGTCCTCGGCGAGGATGTCGTCCTGCATGAGCAGGTTGTAGATGGACAGGTCGAGGTTGTGCGGGTTGACGCCCAGCCCCACCGAGAGCGCGCCCTGTGGGTCGAAGTCGACGAGCAGCACCTTGCGGCCGTACTCGGCGAGGGCGGCACCCAGGTTGATGGTGGTCGTGGTCTTGCCGACGCCACCCTTCTGGTTGGCCATCGCGATGATGCGCGCGGGGCCGTGCCGGTCGGTGGGCATCGGCTCGGGAATGGGCTTGCGCATCGTGTAGGCAGCCGGGTCCGCGGGACCGAGGTCCGCGCCGAGCGTGGCCTGCTGCTCGCGGAGCTCCGACGTCCAGGTCTCGGCACGGTCACCGTTGCCAGCCATGTGCTCGTTGCCCCCTCCCGACGACCCCACCCGGCGTCGGAGCCGTCCGACGTCCTTCGCGGCGCCGCTGCGCACCCCGGTCGTGTCGCCCCAGGAGGTCCGCGCCGATGCCGACTGTACGCCACCGACCAGCAGGGGGTTCGGCACCGGCCCGGCGTGTCGGCGCCGACCGCGACCCGTTCAGCCCCGGGCGCGCGGATGCGCGGTGGCGTACACCTCGCGCAACCGCTCCACGGTGACCAACGTGTAGACCTGGGTGGTGGTCACCGACGCGTGGCCGAGCAGTTCCTGGACCACCCGAACGTCGGCGCCGCCGTCGAGCAGGTGGGTGGCGTACGAGTGGCGCAGGGTGTGCGGGGAGACGGCGGCGGGCCCGTGCACGGGGAGCCCGGCCCGGTCGGCGGCGTGCCGCAGGATGCCCCAGGCGCCCTGGCGGGACAGGGCGCCGCCGCGGGCGTTGAGGAACACCGCCGGGGTGCCCCGGCCGGCGGCGGCCAGCCCGGGACGGGCCCGGACCAGGTAGGCGCGGACCGCGTCGACGGCGTACCCGCCGATCGGCACCAGCCGCACCCGGCCGCCCTTGCCGCGCAGCACCACAGTGCCCTCGTCGGTGTCGAGGTCGTCCACGGCGGCGCCGACCGCTTCGGAGATGCGCGCGCCGGTGCCGTACAGGAACTCCAGCAACGCCCGGTCGCGCAGCGCGAGGGGCGCGTCGTCGCCGGTCGCGGTGATCGTGCCGGCGGTTTCCAGCAGCCGGATCACGTCCTCGACAGGTAGCGCCCGGGGCAGCCGCCGGGGCGGCGTGGGCGGGCGGACGTCGCGGCTCGGATCGGCGCCGGCCAGGCCCTCGCGCAGCGCGAAGCGGTGCAGGCCGCGGACCGCGCTGGCCGCGCGGGCGGCGGAGGAGACGGCGAGGGGCGGGTGCGCGTCGTCGCCGGCGCGCAGCCGCGCCAGGTGCGACTCGACGAGGCCGTCGCCGACCGACGCGAGGTCGGCGACGCCGGCGTCGGCCAGGGTCGCGAGATAACGGTCCAGATCCCGACGGTACGAGGCGAGCGTGTTCGCGGAAAGGCCACGTTCGACGGTCAGGTGGTCGAGGTAGCCGCGAACGGCACGGCGCAGCGCCGGCGTGGGTGGTGTGCCCACGCCGGCGGAGTCCGTGCCGCCGGTCAGCCCGCCACCGTTCAGGCCAGCGCGTCGGCCAGCGGGAGCACGTCCATGCCGTGCGCCTCGGCGACCGGGCCGTAGGTGACCTGACCGGCGTGGGTGTTGAGGCCCAGCGCCAGTGCCGGGTCGTGGCGCAGCGCCTCGCGCCAGCCCTGGTTGGCCAGCTCCAGGGCGTACGGCAGGGTGACGTTGGTCAGCGCGTACGTGCTGGTGTTCGGCACCGCGCCGGGCATGTTCGCGACGCAGTAGAAGATCGACTCGTGCACCTTGTAGACCGGGTCGGCGTGCGTGGTGGGACGCGAGTCCTCGAAGCAGCCGCCCTGGTCGATGGCGATGTCGACGAGCACGCTGCCCGGCTTCATCCGGGAGACCAGCTCGTTGGAGATCAGCGTCGGGGCCTTCGTGCCGGGCACCAGCACCGCGCCGATGACCAGGTCGGCGTCGAGCACGGCCCGCTCGACCTCGTACGCGTTCGACGCGACGGTCTGCAGGTGGCCCCGGTAGATCGCGTCGGCCTGCCGCAGCCGGGCGACGTTCTTGTCCAGCAGCAGCACCTCGGACTGCAGTCCCAGCGCGATCGCGGCGGCGTTCATGCCGGAGACGCCGGCGCCGATGACCACGGTCTTGGCCGCGTACACGCCGGAGACACCGCCGGGCAGCACGCCGCGCCCACCGCCGGTGCGCATCATGTAGAAGGCGCCCATCTGCGGGGCGAGCCGGCCGGCCACCTCGGACATCGGGGCGAGCAGCGGCAGCGACCGGTCGGGCAGCTCGACGGTCTCGTACGCGATGCCGGTGACCCGGCGGTCGATCAGCGCGTCGGTGCACTCCTTGGAGGCGGCCAGGTGCAGGTAGGTGAAGAGCACCTGCCCCTCGCGCATCCGGTGGTACTCCTCGGCGATCGGCTCCTTGACCTTGAGCACCAGCTCGGCGGTCTCCCACACCTCGTCGGCGGTGGCGAGGATCGTCGCGCCGGCGGCGGCGAACTCCTCGTCGGTGATGCTGGAGCCAACCCCGGCGCCGGACTCGACGAAGACCTGGTGGCCGCTGCGGGTGAACTCGTTGACACCCGCTGGCGTGATCGCCACGCGGTACTCGTGGTTCTTGACCTCGCGTGGGATTCCGACCTTCACGATGCAGACACCTCTCTTCGGGGCTGCTCTCCCCCGACTGCTCGGTGCCACGACGGCCCCTTTGCCGCCGCGGTACACCGGTCCCGCGGCGGCAGTCTAGGCGCGCCCAGCGCCGCCGCGAGCCAGCACAGTGGCATCCGGTGCCCGGGTGTCCTGACGAAGTGTCAGGGCGCCGCCGGCATCCGGCGGCCGAGTGTCACCTCAGCCGACAGGACAGTGTTTCACCATTATCGTCCCATCTGCCGGACGGCGGTGCGGACAGCCGACGAGTGGATCACTAGTGTGTCCGCCCATGACCACTCCTCCTTACCAGCCCGGTTACCCCCAGCCGGGGTACCCCCAGGGCGTTTCCGACAAGAGCAAGCTCGTCGCGGGCGTCCTCGGCATCCTGCTGGGCACCTTCGGCGCCGGCCGGTTCTACACCGGCCACACCAAGATCGCCGTTCTCCAGCTCGTCGTGAGCCTGGTGACCTGCGGCTTCGGCTCTCTCTGGGGCCTCATCGACGGCATCCTCATCCTGGTCAACGGCGGCACGGACGCGCAGGGCCGCCCGCTGCGCGACTCCTAGACCAGAGGACGAGAGGGGCCCCGCGGCTGACCGCGGGGCCCCTCTTCGCGTACTCCCCTCGCCGGCTGGACCGGCGGCGACGCTCAGCGCCGCAGCGGTGCGTCCGCCCGGCGCAGAGACGTGAAGCCGGTGTCCCGGGCACGGGCCGCGGCCAGCAGCCCGGCCACCGCGGACGCGTTGGTGATCTCACCGGCCAGGACCATGGCGACCGCCTCGTCCAGGTCGATCCGGACGACCTGGAGGTCGGCCTCCTCGTCGTGGCGCTCGTGCCGCTCGTCGGCCGGCACGTCACCGAGATCCCGGGCCAGGAACACCCGGACGATCTCGTTGGTGAAACCCGGCGAACTGTGCAGGTCGACAAGCACGTCGACCCGCCCGGCCGTGAGGTCGGCCTCCTCGGCCAGCTCCCGCAACGCCGCCGCCGGCAACTCCTCGCCGGAGACGTCCATCAGACCGGCCGGCAGCTCCCACAGGTGCCGCCCGACCGGGTGCCGGTACTGCCGGATCAGCACCACCTGACCGGCGTCGTCGAGCGCCACCACGGCCACCGCCCCGACGTGCCGGACGAGGTCACGCAGCCCGGTCCCACCGCCCGGCATGGTCACCTCCTCGGTGACCACGTCGAAGATCCGCCCCCGGTACCGCTCCTGTCGGGAACGCACCTCGTACCGGTGCTCAAGCTCGCTCACGAGGAGGACGACGCCTTCGTCGCGGCACCGTTGCGGGCGGCCTTGCGCGTCGTCGGGGCCTCCGCCGCCGCGTCCAGGTCGACCGGCAGCTGGTCGGCCTGCGAGTACGCCACCACCGCCTTGACGAACGAGGCGAACAGCGGGTGCGGGCGGGTCGGGCGGCTCTTCAACTCGGGGTGCGCCTGGGTGGCCACGAAGAACGGGTGCAGGCTGCGGTCCAGTTCGATGAACTCGACCAGCCGGCCGTCCGGCGAGGTGCCGGAGATGTGCAGGCCCGCCTTGGTCAGCGCGTCCCGGTAGGCGTTGTTCACCTCGTACCGGTGTCGGTGCCGCTCGCTGATCTCGGTGCTGCCGTACGCCTCGGCGACGATCGAGCCCTCGGTCAACGTCGCCGGGTACGCGCCCAGCCGCATGGTGCCGCCCAGGTCGCCCCGGCCGGCGACGATGTCCTCCTGGTCGGCCATCGTGGCGATGACCGGGTGGGCCGCCTGCTCGTCGAACTCCAACGAGTTGGCGCCGTCCAGGTCGGCCAGGTGCCGGGCCACCTCGATGGTCATGCACTGCAGGCCGAGGCAGAGGCCGAGCAGCGGGATGCCTGCCTCGCGGGCGTACCGGGCGGTGCCGATCTTGCCCTCGATGCCGCGGACGCCGAACCCGCCGGGGATGAGGACGCCGTCCACGCCGGCCAACGCCGCGGCGGCGCCGGCCGGGGTGACGCACTCGTCGCTGGGTACCCAGCGCAGCTGCACCCGGGCCCGGTGGCCGAAGCCCGCCGCCCGGATCGCCTCACTCACCGACAGGTACGCGTCGGGCAGGTCGACGTACTTGCCGACCACCGCGACGGTGACCGTGTGCCGGGGCCGGTGCACCCGCTCCAGCAGGTCGTCCCAGCTGGCCCAGTCCACGTCCCGGAAGGAGAGGTTGAGCCGGCGCACCACGTACGCGTCGAGCCCCTCCCGGTGCAGCACCTTCGGGATGTCGTAGATGCTCGGGGCGTCCGGGGCGGCGACGACCGCCTCGGCGTCCACGTCGCAGTAGAGCGACAGCTTCTCCTTGAGCTTCACCGGGATCTCCCGGTCACAGCGGAGCACGATCGCGTCCGGCTGGATACCGATGCTGCGCAGCTGCGCCACCGAGTGCTGGGTCGGCTTGGTCTTCAGCTCACCCGAGGGCGCCAGGTACGGCACCAGCGAGACGTGCAGGTAGAAGCAGTTGTCGCGGCCCAGGTCGTGGCGGACCTGGCGGATCGCCTCGAGGAACGGCAGCGACTCGATGTCGCCGACAGTGCCACCGACCTCGGTGATCACCACGTCGGGGAGTTGGCCGTCCTCGTCCGGGTCGGCCATCGCCAGGATCCGCGACTTGATCTCGTTGGTGATGTGCGGGATGACCTGGACGGTGTCGCCCAGGTATTCCCCCCGGCGCTCCTTGGCGATCACGTCGGAGTAGATCTGGCCGGTGGTGACGTTCGCCTTGCCGGACAGCGCCCGGTCGAGGAACCGCTCGTAGTGCCCGACGTCGAGGTCGGTCTCGGCGCCGTCCTCGGTGACGAAGACCTCACCGTGCTGGAACGGGTTCATCGTCCCCGGGTCGACGTTCAGGTAGGGGTCGAGCTTCTGCATCACCACGCGCAGCCCGCGCGCGGTCAGCAGGTTGCCGAGGCTGGAGGCGGTGAGGCCCTTACCCAGCGAGGAGGCGACGCCCCCGGTGACGAAAATGTGCCTGGTCGTCCGTGCTGATGGGGCCAAGGCCTGCTCCCGTGTCGTCTGTCGCGGTCATGCAGACCGCCGTGCTTGATCAGCAAAGTGATCACGCGATCCACGGGATTCGACGGTAACACCTCCCGGGCGGGTACCCGCAGGCCGCACCCCGGCTGCGACACCTCCGGGCCATCCGGGCGAGGCCCGGCGCTCAGGACGCGGCAACCTCCGTCGATGACCGGGAGACCTGCCGGGGCGGCACGGGCACCGTCGGCGCGGCGTCCGGCGTCGACCCGCTCGCGGTCGGGTCGGCCGGTTCGTCGGCGTCCCCGCGGCGGTCGCCCGGAGTGTCCGACGCCGGTTGCGTGACAGTCGCCGGCGCGCTCGCGAGTGGGCCGCTGATCGGACGGGGGTGCACGGCGCCCAGTGGCCCACCGCCGCCGGTCGGTCCGTCACCCCCACCGACCGGGACGACCCCGCCCGAGCCGGAGTCGTCGTCGGCGCCGTTGGCGCGGGAGCGGCCCGGTGCCGGGCGGGTCCGGTCCGCGGCGTGCCCGAGCACCCGCAGCGACGCCAGGGCGGCCATCGGCACCACCAGGGCCGCGGCAGCGCCCATCAGGTCCAGTGCCGCGCCGTCGAGCACACCACCGAGCACCGCGGCGACCACCGTGCCGGCCAGCGCGGCCCGGACCGCCGGGTAGATGCCGAACAGCCGCATCAGCCCACCCCACGGCTGCAACAGCGCGAACCACACCAACAACCCGCCGGTCAACGCCAGCACGGTCAACGGGCTGTTGACCAACGTCTCGAAGTTCTCCGTGCTGGACCGGTGCACGGCGAACCCGCCGGTGCCGTCGCCGAGCGCGGAGAGGAACCGGCCCAGACTGCCCCGCTCCGCCGCAGGACGCCGCAGGTCCACCACGGCGAACCCGATACCGACCGCCAGCGCGGCCATGGCGGCCCAGGCCAGCCGGCTGATCGTCAGCCAGCCGCCGGCGCTGATCACGGCGGCGACGCTCACCCCGGCGGTGAGCGCGATCGCGCCGACCGGGTCGGCACCCAGGTACGGGCTGCCGACCACCACCACGGCGAGGCCACCCACCGCCACCATCACCGCCGGCCGCCAGCCCCGGTGCACCCGTTGGGCGAACCAGCCGCCGGTGACCAACGCGCCGGCGAGGAACACTCCCAGCCCCACCGTGCTCAGCCCGGAATACCGGCCGCCCTGCAACGCGGAGTAGCCGACCACGCTGTTGAGCTGGAGACGGGACCCGGTGAGCACGTCCAGCCCGACCACGAGCGTGGTGAGACCGGCCACCGCGCCGACCGGCCCGAGGGTGTTCGCGTACCCGGGCGCGAATCGCACCGCCGCGGTGCCGGCCGCCACCAACAGCGCGGTCACCCCGGCGAAGATCCACCCGGGGTGCTCGCTCCGCCACCAGGGCACCGCGTCGGCCAGCAGCGCCGCCGGCACTGTCAACGCCGCGGCGACCAGCAGCAGCTCCACCACCGCCACGATCCGCCCGGAGACGGGCGTCGGGCCGGCCGGGCCGGCGTGCGGACGTGCCCGGCGCAGCAGCGGCAGTATCGCGACCGCCAGCAGCACCTGCACCCCGGCGAGCAACGCGAAGAACACACCGGAGACCGAGTGCTGGGCGGCCGCCTCCCGGTCGGCGTTCGCCGGCGCGTCGATGGCCTCGGTCAGGTCGGCCGGACGACCGCCGACGCTGAGCGCCGGACGGCCGAGGAAGAGCCGTTCCGGCATCGGCCGGCCCAGCGCGGCGAGGGCGGTCGGCGCGAGGTCGACAAGTTGCAGGTACCCGTCCCGGCCGGTGCTGGCCGAGGTGAGCCACCCCCGCTCCCAGCCCGGCCCGTCGGCGACCGCCACGTGCAGCCGTGACGACTGGGTGGTGTCGGAGATCCCCGCGACCAGCACCAACGACCGTGGGGGTCGCGCCGCCAGCACCCGGGCCAGCTCGGCGTCCGCCGCGCGGGCCTCCTCGGCGCGGGTCGCCGGGTCGGCCCCACCGACCGTGCCGAGGTCGACTATGCTCAGCACACACGAGCCGAGCAGCGGCCGCGGGTCGGCCGGCAGCGCCGAGGCGTACCTGTCGACGCGGCCGAACGGTCGGGCGGCGGCCACCGCCGCGCCCGGGCCCACGGCGACGGAGCACCGCACCGACTCCGACAACGAGCCGGGCATGGCGCCCCAGGGCAGCCGCTGCTGGTTGTACTGGACCACGCTCTCCTGGTCGGGCAGGTTCGCGCCGATGCCGTCCGGTTGTTCCACGGTCACCGCCGCCGCCGGGCAACCGTCGGCCGCCCGGCTGCCGTTCCACGCGGCGAAGCTGCCCGCGCCCAGGGTCAACCAGCCGTCCACCGGGCAGGTGGGCCGGTGCGCGGAGCGCACCGACAGTGAGCCGATCGACCCGTCCTGGGCCATCCGCCACAGCGTCGGGGTGCTCTGCGGATCCACGTCCTCCCAGCGCAGCCCGGCGATCCCGGCGAGCACCACGAAGTCGGCGGTGCGTTGCGGGGCGCCCTGGGGTGGGCGGGCGGCGAGCGCGGTGACGCCCAGCGCCACCACGAGCACTGTCAGCAGGGCGGGGGCGATTCGGCGCAGCATCACCGGTGTCCCGTTCTCGGGGCGTCGGAGCCCGGGGCGGTCGCCGGACCGCCGGGGTTCCCGGTCAGCTCGGCGTAGAGGGCGACGAGCGTGGCGACGGTGTCCTCCTCGGTCGGCCACGTCGCCGCCCGTTCGGCGCCCCGCCGGCCCAACTCCGCTCGCGCGGCCGGGTCGTCCAGCAACCCGCGTACGGCAGCGTCGACCGCGTCCACGTCACCGGCGGGGACCAGCGTGGCGGCGTCGCCGACCAGGTCCGGGAGCCCGCCGACAGCGGTGGCCACCAGCGGCACGCCGGCGCGCAGCGCCTCCTGGGCGAAGAGCTGCCGCGCCTCCCAGTCGCTGGTCACCACCGCCAGGTCGGCGCCGGCGAGCAGGTCGGCCACGTCGGTGCGGTGCCCCAGCAGGGTCACCGGCGCGCGGGCGGCGGAGGTCCGTGCGGCGAGCGGCAGATAGGCCGGCCCGCTGCCCGCGATCACCACGACCGGCGGCGGGGTACGTGTACGCCAGCGGGCCGCCGCGTCGATCAGCACGTCGTAGCGTTTCTGCGGGTGCAGCCGACCGACCGAGACGATCAGCGGCTGGTCCGGGCGGACGCCGAACTCGGCGCGTACCGCCGCCGGGCGTCGACGCGGCGCGGGCAACGTCGGCGCGGCGACCGGGGCGAGCCGGGCGTCGGTGGCGCCCACCTCGGCGGCCCGTCGCACCAGGTCCGCGGAAGCGCCGAGCGCCACCCGGACGCCCCGGGCCACCACCCGTTCGACGAGCCGGGACACCCCGCCCCGCAGTCCCCCCGCGAGCACCGCGTTGTGCCAGGTGACGACGAGCGGGGCGGTCGGACGGGCCAGCACGGCGACCAACCCGGCCCGCAGGCCGTGCGCGTGCACCACGTCGACCCCGGCCGCGGTGAGCGCCCGACGCAGCGTGAGGACCGCGCGGGCGTCGGCCGGAGTCGGGCTGGCCGGGATCTCCACCGGCTCGAACCGCGCGCCGACACCTGTGAAGTCGAACTGTTCCTGGGTGGCGGCGGGCCCGCAGACCAGGACGGTGGCGCCGCCCGCGACGAGGCCACGGGCCAGCGAGCGGACGTGCTGGCCGACGCCACCGGTGCTGGACGCGAGCACCAACGCGACGGTGCCCGACCACCCGGTGGGCAGAGCTGGCTCAGTCATCGCGTCGCCGTCTCCTTCCCGTCGCCCCGCTGCGCGGAGCCCGCGTCCGGCGGCGCACCGCCGGACGGCCCCCGCCGGCCCAGGCGCCGCAGCACCCCGGCGAGCAGTGGCTGTACGTCCCGCCGGTCGACGAACCAGACCACGGCGAGGAACACCACCCCAACCAGAACCCCGGACAGCATGCCCTGACCGAGCGCCGCCGCCGTCGTCGGGGTGCCGCCGTCCGACTGGTCGAGCCAACGGGTGAGGCCGAACCCGGCGAGCCCGGCGAGCACACCGGCGAGGCCACCGGACGCCCCGGCCCGGGCCGCGCCGGCCAGGGCGGAACGGCCGGCGCCGCGCCGCACCGCCAGGAGCAGCAGCGCGCCGAGCACCAGCATCCCCACCGAGTTGGCCGACGTCACCGCGAGCACCCGGTCGGCGGTGGGGAGCAGCACCGTCAACGGCAGCGCCACGGCTGGAACGACAAGCCAGCCGATGGTGATCGCCAGCGTCGCCGACCGGGTGTCGCCGCGCGCGTACAGCGCGCGGGACAGGACCGCGAACAGGCCGTAGCCGAGCAGACCTGGGGCGAACCCGCTGATGGCCGCGGCGGTGGACGCCGGATTGTCGGGGTAGAAGAGGGCGGCGATCGGCTGCGCGGTACCGATCAACGCCGCGACGCCGAGGCAGCTGAAGAGCAGCACGCCCCGCACCGTGCCGGAGAGGGTCCGTCGATAACCGTCCTCGTCACCGGCGGCGCTCGCGGTAGCGAGGGTGGGATAGGACGCCACCGCCAGCGGCACGGCGAGGACCGCCCACGGCAGCAGGTAGATCGCCTGGGCCAGGTTGAACACCTGCGGGGAGCCGGTGGGGCCGCCGGAGACCCGTTTCAGCACCACCAGGAGCGCGACCTGCTGTGCGGCCACCGTGACCGCGCCGGCCGTGGCGAGCCCGCCGATCCGCGCCCGGGCGTCAGGGGTGAAGGCGTACCCGAACCGGGGTCGTACCCGCAGCCGCCGCAGCGGGATCAGCAGCGAGAGCGACAGCACGACCACGCCCAGCGTGGTGCCGCCGGAGAGGAGCAGCTCGCCGCTGCGGCCGACCTGGGCCACGGACACGCCCCGCCCCTGGGCTGCCCCGAAGGCCACGTAGACGACGACCACGGTGAGGCTGGACAGCAGCGGCGCGATGACCGGCCAGGCGAAGCGTCGGTGTGCCTGGAGGACGCCGGTGAGCACGATGCCGATCCCGTAGAGCGGCAACTGCGGAGCGAACACGCGCAGCATCCGGGCCCCGGCGGCGAGTTCCGCCGGCGATCGCCCCTCGCTGATCAGCGAGATGATCGGGTCGGCGAACAGGACGACGAGCACGGCGAGGGGCACCAGCAGGCTCACCGTCCAGGTGAGCAGGGCGCCGGTGGTCGCCGCGACCGTCCGCCGGTCCTCCGCCGCGACCGCCCCGGCCAGCAGTGGCACGACCAGGCTGGCCAACGCCCCGCCCGCGACGATCTCGAAGACGATGTTCGGCACCGTGTTGGCGATGACGTACATGCCGCCCAGGTCGCTCTGCTCGACCACCCAGGTGAACACGGCGGTGCGGCCGAAGCCGGCGAGTCGGCTGGCCACGGTGAGGACGGCGATGAGCGCGGCTGCCCCGGCCAGCCGGCCGGCGCCGGCGAGGGGTGCCGGTCTCGTCACGTCAGTCGGCGCGTCGGCCCAGTGCGTCGAGCTCGCGCAGCCCCGGGGTCCGCTGGATCACCGCCGTGAAGCTGACCTTCTCGCTGGCGGCGGTGAGCCCGGCGAGGACGGCGAGCAGACCGGCCCGGCCGAGCGGGCCGGTGCGGGCGGCGAGGGCGACGCCGAGCAGCGCCCCGAGCGCGTTCGCGCCGCTGTCGCCGAGCATCACGTCCTCGGCCAGGTCGTCGCGGAGCAGGCCGGCGGCGGCGCCGGCCGCGCCCGCGGCGATCCCGCCCTGCGGGCCGCCGGTCAGCGGCGCGGCGAGCAGCAACCCGGACTTGATCGCCCGGCCCGGCCGCAGGTCGAGCAGGTTGAGCAGGTTGGCCGTGCCGGCGATCACGCCGGCGCCCAGCAGCACGTCGAGCCCCCGGCCGAACGCACGATGCTTCTGTCGGCGCGGGTGCGCGGCGACCCGGGGGTCGGCGGCGAGCAGCGCGGCGGCGCCCAGCCCGGCGGCGCCCACCCCGACGATCTTGACCAGACCGGCGGTGACCCGCCCTTCGCGCAGCGCTGCGAGGTGCCCGGCGAAGCCCTTGGCCGTCTTCTGCTCCGGCCGCGCGCCGACCACGTCGTCGTACAGCCCGACGCCGCCCGCGCCGAGACCGGCGACCAGGGCGGCCCCACCAGCCGCGCCGCCGGTGGCACCGAACGCGCCGGCGGCGGCCGCGCCGGCGGCGAGCGCCGGCCCGGCTGCCAGGCTCACCGTGCGGCCACGGAAGTTGGTGCGCTCCAATGCGGGCCCGGCCGGCGAGGTACGCGCCTCACGAAGCGCGTAGCGGGCCGCCGCGGCACCCGCGCCGGCGATCAGCAGCCGGCCCAACGTGCTCACGCCGCCACCTCGCTCGCTCGGTCAGGCGCCACCAGCTCGGATCCGGACACGGGGGTACGTCGTTCGCTCACTGGGGCAGTCTAGGCAACAGGCCCGAGGCCGCGTTGTCGCCGACGCCGTACTGCCCGGCCTTCTTCTCGGTGAGTTGCTGCACCAGGGCGAGGGTGGTGACCACCTGGCCCTGCACGGTGTTGGCGTTGTCGACCGTGGAGATGGTCTGGGCGAGCACCGGATCGCCACGCACCACACCGACCAGGTTGCCGCCGACGGAACCGTTGCCGGCCACCACGATCGAACCGGTGCGGTCGAACTGCTCCGCGATCTTGACCACCGACTCGTCGCGCCGGTCGGAGTCCTTGTCGACGTACGGCTGGCCGCTGACCACGACGACGGCCTCCGCCGAGGCGGTGACCTTGTTGCTGTCGGTGGTCAGGTAACCGGCGTTGTTGTAGGCGGCGAGCACCGCCCGCCGGTCGGCGTCGCTGACCGGCGCGACGCCCTGGGCCCGGTCCAGCAGGACGCTGGCCAGCAGCGCGCTGGAGGTCTCCACGCCGTGCCCGTTCCCCGGCAGGCCGGTGGTCTGCGCGGTCGGGCGGGCCGCGGTGACGGCCAACTCCAACAGGTTGGAGTTGTTGTCCGGGTTGATGAACTTGTCCTGCAGCTCGACCTGGCCGGTGATGGTGGCCCCGGCGAGCTGGAGCTTCTTGAGCACGGCCTCGGTGTGGTCGCGCCCGTTGGGCAGGCTGAGCACCACGACCCGACGCCCGGTGAGGGTGTTGGGCAGGAGGAGCTGGGAGGTCGCCTCGGCGAACTCCTCTTCCAGCGCGAGTTGCTTCTCCATGTTGCTGACCGTCTGACGCCAGTGCTGGTTGTCCTTGCGTAGCCCGGTGACCTGCCCCTCGAGCGAGTCGGCGACGGGGCCGTTGAGGGCGGCTGTGCCGACCACCAGACCGATCGCCAGAGCCAGGAAGACCGCGGTGAGGGACACCACGTGGTAGCGGAAGTTGATCACGCTTGCAGCCTCTTGATCGGTCGGGAACTAGAAAAGCCGGTACAGCTGGAACACGAAATTGTCCCACCACTCGGCGACCACGCCCAGGTACGCCTTACCGACTGTCGACACGGCCACCGCGGACGCCATCGCCGCGATCGCCGACAGGACGAGCAGCAGCAGCGACGAGCCGGAGATGCTCTGCCGGTAGAGCCGGCTCACCCCCTTGGCGTCGACCAGCTTGCCGCCGACCTTCAGTCGGGTCAGGAACGTCGAGGCCATCCCGCCGCGCCCCTTGTCGAGGAACTCGACGAGGGTGGCGTGGGTGCCGACGGCGACCAGCAGCGAGGCGCCCTTCTCGTCGGCGAGCAGCATGGCGAGATCCTCGCTGGTCGCCGCGGCCGGGAAGGTGATCGCCGGCACACCGAGGCCGTTGACCCGGGGCAGGCCGGGCGCACGCCCGTCCGGGTACGCGTGCACGATCACCTCGGCGCCGCAGCGCAGCACGTCGTCGGTGACCGAATCCATGTCCCCGATGATCATGTCGGGGGTGTAGCCGGCCTCGACCAGGGCGTCCGCGCCGCCGTCAACGCCGATGAGCACCGGCTTGAACTCCCGGATGTACGGGCGCAGCACGTCCAGGTCGGCCTTGTAGTCGTAGCCGCGCACCACGATCAGGCAGTGCCGGCCCTGGATCTGGGTCTCGATGTCCGGCACTCCGACACCGTCGAGCAGCAGGTCGCGTTCCTGGCGCAGGTAGTCCATCGTGTTGGCGGCGAACGCCTCCAACTGCACCGACAGACCCTCCCGCGCGTCAGCCATCGCCTTGCCGACCGACTCGGCGTCCTGCAGGCTGCCGTGGGCCACCGGCTCGTCACCGGCGAAGACCGTGTTGCCCTCGATGCGCACCTGGTCGCCCTCGCGGATGCGTTCGAAGACGCCCTCACCCAGGTCGTCGAGGAGCGGAATGCCGGCGGCGATCAACACCTCCGGGCCGAGGTTCGGGTAACGGCCCGAGACCGAGGGCTTGGCGTTGAGCACCGCCGCGACACCGACGGCGACGAGCGAGTCGGCCGCCACCCGGTCCAGGTCGACGTGGTCGATGACCGCTATGTCACCGGGGCGCAGCCGACCGACCAGGCGTTTCGTCCGGCGATCAAGGCGCGCGGTGCCGAGGACTCTGCCCGGTTCGGAGTTCCGGTTCCGGCGCAACGTGGGTAGACGCATCGTGACCATCCTGGCATGTGAGGCAGGCTTTTCTGTCGCGACATGCCTGAGCAGGGCCGCCTACCCAGGGAAGCACACGTCGGCACA
Source organism: Micromonospora sp. D93 (assembly GCF_018070365.1). Taxonomy (NCBI): domain Bacteria; kingdom Bacillati; phylum Actinomycetota; class Actinomycetes; order Micromonosporales; family Micromonosporaceae; genus Micromonospora; species Micromonospora sp. D93. The sequence goes on from NZ_JAGPXW010000015.1 coordinate 149,357, forward strand.
AGCCGGTGTGCTTGCGCTCACAATACGCGGCGTCACAGCCGCCTTTCCTTGGCGGCCACGGCCAGAAGCTCCTCGGCGTGGGCGATACCCAGATCTGAATCGGGCAAACCCGCCAGCATGCGCGCCAACTCCCGGGCCCGCTCGGTGTCCTCCACCACGCGCACCCCGCTGGTCGTCACCGCGCCGCCGGTGTCCTTCGCCACCACCAGGTGCCGGTCGGCGAACGCGGCCACCTGCGGCAGGTGCGTGACCACCAGCACCTGGTGGCTGCGAGCCAGCCGGGCCAGCCGACGGCCGATCTCCACCGCCGCCTGACCGCCGACCCCCGCGTCGACCTCGTCGAAGACCAACGTGGGCGGGCCGCCCGAGCCGGCGAACACGACCTCGATGGCGAGCATCACCCGGGACAGCTCACCGCCGGAGGCGCCGCGCTGCAACGGCAGCGACGGCGCGCCCGGGTGGGCCAGCAACCGCAGCTCCACCTCGTCACCGCCGTCCGCTGTGACACCCACCTCCACGCCGTTGACCGACAGCGTCGGCTCGGCACGCCCGGCCGGACGGGGCAGCACCGCCACCTCGATCCGCGCGTGCGGCATGGCCAGCCCGGCCATCTCGACGGTGACCTGGTCGGCGAAGCGGACCGCCGCCTCCTGCCGGGAGGCGGACACCCGCCCGGCGAGGTCGGCCACCTCGACGGCGAGCCGCTGGCCCTCCCGCTCCAACTCGTCGAGCACATCGTCGGACATGTCCAGGTCGGACAGTCGGGTGCGCGCACGATCGGCCCAGGCGATCACCCCGTCGACGTCGTCGGCGTACTTGCGGGTCAACGCGCGCAGCGCCGCCCGCCGCTCGTAGACGTGCTGCAACCGGGCCGGATCCGCGTCAAGCGTCGCCAGGTACGCCGACAGCTCCGCGGACACGTCGGTGACCAGCGTGGCCGCCTCCTCCAGGCGGGCCGCCAGCTCACCGAGCGCCGGATCGGTGCCGGACTGCGCCTCCAGGGTCCGCCGGGCGGTGCCGAGCAGCACCGCCGCGTCCGGGGTCTCGTCGGCCGCCTCCGCGCCACCGGCCACGCACTGCTGGGCGATCTGCGCGGCCGTCCGCAGGCCCTCGGCGTGCTCCAACCGCTGCGCCTCGGTCTTCAGGTCGTCGTCCTCACCGGGCTGCGGATCCACCCGGGTGATCTCGTCGAGGCCCAACCGCAGCAGGTCCGCCTCCTGGTTGCGCTCGCGGGCGTTGCGCCGCCGGTCGGCCAGGTCGTCGACCACCCGACGCCACCCCGTGTACGCCTCGCGCAACGCGTCGAGCAGCTTCTCGTGCGCCGGGCCGGCGAACCGGTCCAGTGCGGCCCGCTGCTCCGCCGGGCGCAGCAGCCGCAGCTGGTCGGACTGGCCGTGCACGGCGACCGCCTGCTCGCCGACCTCACCGAGCATCGACACCGGCATGCTCCGGCCGCCGACGTGGGCGCGCGATCGCCCCTCCACCGTCACCGTGCGGCTCAGCAGCACCGAGCCGTCCTCGTCGGGCTCGCCACCGGCCTCGGTGATCCGCGCGTGCACGGCGTCGGCGACCCGCCCGTGCAGCCGCAGCCGCCCCTCCACCACCGCGCGGCCGGGTTGGGCACGGACCCGCCCGGCGTCGGCCCGGCCGCCGAAGAGCAGGCCGAGGCCGGTGACCACCATCGTCTTGCCCGCACCGGTCTCGCCGGTGATGACGTTCATGCCGCCGGTCAACGGCAGCGTGGTGTCCTCGATGACGCCCAGTCCGGTGATGCGCAGCTCTTCCAGCACAGCCACCGACAGTAGACGCGAGGCACGACAATTGACCAGCCGACGGGCCCGGGTACGGCCCGTACCCGGCCGACGTACAGTTCTGCCCCGTGTTGGACGTGATCGGCCTGACCCCGGCTGAGGAGGAGCTTTACCGCTGCCTGCTCCAGCTCACCACGGCCCGCATCGACGAGTTGGTCCGTCGCCTGCACCGGCCCCGTGAGCAGGTCGTCGCCCAGGTCGAGGCACTGCGCGGCAAGGGCCTCGTGCAGCGCAGTGACAACGACCCGGACGCCCCGCTGCGCCCGACCGCCCCGGACGTCGCCCTCGGCGGGACGCTGCTGCGCCGCCAGGAGGACCTGGAGTCGGCCCGCCGACTGGTCACCCAACTGGCCGAGGAATACCGTTCCGGGCTGCGTCGCCACCACGTCGACCACCTCGTGGAGGTGATCACCGGCGCCCGGGTTCTTCGGGACCGCCTGCGCGACCTGCAGAACTCGGCGCGTACCGAGGTGCTCTGGTTCTGCCGGGCCAATCCCCTGGCCATGGCCGGCCCGGAGAATGTCGAGGAGTTCGACGCGCTGGCCCGTGGGGTGAACTACCGGGCCATCTACGAACGCGACCTGCTGCTGGAGCCGGGCGCGTTGGCCGACCTGGCCAAGGGGGTCGCCGCCGGTGAGCAGGCCCGCGTCCTGGACCGGCTGCCGGTCCGACTGGCCATCGTGGACGCCCGCACGGCCATCTGCCCGTTGGTGCCGGACCGCGACGGCGGCGAACCGAGCGCCGCCGTGATCGGCCGCAGTCAACTGCTCGACGCGCTGCTCGCCCTGTTCGAGAGTCACTGGCGGGTGGCCACCCGGCTGCGCCTCGACAATCCCCTCGCCGTCGCGGCCCCCGAGGGTCGGCGGCCGGAACCCGCTGACCAGCCGGGCGACGGCTACCAGCCCGACGCCGACGAGGCCCGGCTGCTGTCGCTGTTCGTCGCGGGCGTACCGGACAAGTCCATCGCCTCCCAGCTCGGGGTGAGCCGGCGCACCGTGCAACGGCGCATCGCCGACCTGATGGCCGCCGCCGGCGTGGACACCAGGCCCGGGTTGGCGTTCCAGGTGGCCCGACGCGGCTGGCTCTGACGCGTTGGGGCCCGCCGTCGACCGACGGCGGGCCCTCGACCGGCAGGGCGGGACGGCCAGGCCGCCCCGCCCGCCCGATCAGCGCAGCCCGTACGCCTGGAGCACCGTCTGCTCGACGGTGTTCCCGGCCCGGTCGGCGGCGTGCACCCGCAGCGACACCGTTCCGCGCCCGGCCGGCACGGTAGCGGTGTACCGGGTGCCCGACCCCCTGGTCGGCGCGTTCCGCCAGGTGACACCGCCGTCGAAGGAGACCTGCACCCGAACGCTGGTGCCCGTCGGCGAAGACACCCCGGCCGGCTGCCGCAGGGTCAGCCCCAGCTGGTGCGACCGGTTGCCGCGTACGGTGCCGAGCAGGTCGGCCGGCACCCGGTAGTCCACCTGGAGCAGCGACAACGCCTTGGCGGCGTCGCCCGCCGGTCGAGCCGAGGTGAACTCCCAGGCCGTCTCGGTGCGCGTGCCGTAACGCCACTCGGCCGAGGACCGCTGGGTGGTCACGTCCAGGCGGTAGCGGGCGGCCCCGGCGGTGGTGGGCACCGACGCCCAGCCGTCGGAGAGGTCGGCGATCTGCTGTCCGTTGCGGCTGACCCGCACCGCGACGGTGTCCGACTCCTCGCTCTCGCCGGCCACGCTGTAGTGCCCGTCGGCATCGACGAACTCGGGCACCCGCAGCTCCAGGTTGTCACCGGTGCGGGTGGGCACCGGCGCCCCGCTGGCCGGGACGGCCGGGCGGAGCACCGGCGCGTGCCAGGTCTCGGTCACCCGGTCGTCGGCGGCATAGCGCCGGGGCTGCTGGGTCAGACCACCGGCCAGCTGCCCCCACTGCATGAACATCTGCTTGTGCAGCACCCGTTGCTGCCACCAGGAGTCCCCGGCGCTGACGAACTCCTGCCGGGTGGTGCCGTTGCGGACCATGCGCTGGTCGTCGTTCCAGGCGTACTCCTGCCACGGACGCCAGCCGAACCGCTCCTCGGTGGCCCAGCCCGCACCCGTGTCGCCGTAGCTCGCTGTCACCTCGGCGGTGTTCTTCGCGGTCACCGTGTGCACGACACGCTCCGGCACCCGACCCTTCGACACCTGCCACACGTCGTACAGGTAGGGGCTGTCCACGGTCAGCGTCAGGTCCAGCGTCGCCCGGCCCTTGCGCGCCGCCGCGATCAGCCGCTGCCCGTCGTCGTACGCGACCACCATCGACGGGATCGGCAGCCGCTCTCCGGTGGGCCGCCAGACCGTCCACGCGCTCTGGTCCTCCGGCCGGACGACCATCACCGCGGCGGCGCCGGCTGCCGCGGCGGCGGCCACCTGCTCCTCTTCCGAGCGGTTCGGGTCGGCGCCGAGCAGCACGGCGGCACCCCGCACCCGGGTCAGCTCGGCGGGGGTGCCGGTGCCGGCCCAGACCAGCGGCAGCTTCCGCCGACCGGTCGGCGCCGGCGACGTGCCCAGCAGGTTGATGTCCGACGGACCGGACACCCCGCTGATCGTCGCGTCCACCATGGGTGCGACGAGCTGCCACCGCGAGGTGAACTCGAACTCGCCCTGGCGCACCTGGCGGGTCGGCGTGACGTTGACCTGCTGAACGGTGCTGTAGGCCATCACACCGTGGTCGATCTGCCGACCGTTGCCCAGCACCCGGTGCACGTAGTAGCTGAGCGTGGCCCGCTGCTCGCTGGGCTTCGGCGTCTCGATCCGCACCGGCGTGCCCTTGCGCGCGTCGAGCACCACTGTCAGGTCCCGGTCGACTGTCACCTCCGGCTCGATGATCTGGGTCATCTGCTCGTCCAGGGGGACGCCGTGCGTCATCAGCGCGGTCAGCACGTAGGTGCCCTCCTCGACCTCCAGGGTGCCCTCGCCACCCCACATGCCCCAGAAGTCCGACTCGGGCTGCTCACCGAAGACGGTCAACCCCGGCGAGAGGCCCGGCTGACCGTCCCGGTCCAGCAGCTTGATGGTGAGGTGGTGCACGGGACCGCTGACGGTGAGCCCGACCGGGGTGCGCACGGCGACGCCGTCCGTGCCTGTCGCCACCAGCCAGCCACCGTGCGGACCCCGGGCCAGCTTCGCCGGGTCGGCGCGCAGCGGCACGGCCACGCTGCCGCCCGCCGGCACGGACACCTCACCGGAGGTCACGGCGACCCCGTCGGGCTCGGCCGCGCCGGTGTCCAGATTGCGCAGTTCCAGGGCCAGTCGCAGGGTCTGCGCGGTCTTCGTGCCGTTGGTGTACGTCACGGTCCGCTCGACCGCCGCACCGCCGGTGGAGATCCGGCCGAAGTCCGCGGTGGCCGAGGCGTACACCTGCTGGCCGAGCGCCCGCGCCACGTCGACCCGACCACCACCCTGCTCGAAGACGGTCAGCGCCGGGTTCGCCTTCGTGGTGCTGACAAGCGCGTCCTTGAGCCTCGCGGCCGGCCAGTCCGGGTGTTCCTGGGCGAGGATCGCCGCCGCCCCGGCCACATGCGGAGTGGCCATCGAGGTGCCGGACGCGGTCGTGTACGCGTCGTCCACCGGCGTACCCATTGTGGTGCCGGCGGCCCGGGCGGCGACGATGCCGACGCCCGGCGCGGTGATCTCGGGCTTGAGGCCGTTGTCGCCGAGGCGCGGGCCCCGGCTGGAGAACTCCGCCAGGTTGTCGGCACGGTCCACAGCGCCGACGGTGAGCGCCGCCGCGGCCGCGCCGGGCGCGGCGACGGTACGCGCGGCGCCCGAGTTGCCGGCGGCGACCACGAACAGCGCGCCGGTCTCGGCGGTCAGGTCGTTCACTGCCTGGCTCATCGGGTCGGTGCCGTCGGTGGGGTCGCCACCGAGGCTCATGCTGACCACCTTCGCGCCGAAGTGGGCGGCCCACTCCATACCCGCGATGATGGACGAGTCGTAGCCGGAGCCACCGTCGTCGAGCACCTTGCCGACCAGCAGTTGCGCGCCGGGCGCGACGCCCTTGCGCAACCCGTCGGACGCCGCGCCGCTGCCGGCGATGGTGGCGGCCACGTGGGTGCCGTGGCCGTGCCCGTCGCGGGCGCTGCCGCTGCCGGAGAAGTCCTGCGCCTCGACGATCCGACCGGCCAGGTCCGGGTGGGTGGCGTCGACGCCGGTGTCGAGCACCGCCACCTTCACGCCGGCACCGTCGCGCCCGGCCGCCCAGGCGATCGGGGCGCCGATCTGCGGCACGGAGTGCTCCAGCGTCGGGCGGACCTTCCCGTCCAGCCAGATACGGGCGATGCCAGCACCCAGCCGGGGCGCGGCGGCAGTCGTGGTCCGGCTGGCCGGCGTACCGGCGAGCGTGGTCCACAGGCCGCCGAGGGCGCCCTTGCCGACCCGCAGCGCCGCGCCGTTGATGCTCTCCAGCGGCCGGGCGTCGGTGGCACCGGTGAGCGGCTTGACCCGCCCGGCCGCCTGCTCCTGGTAGCGCACGATCAGTGGCAACGCGCCCTGCGCGGCGTCGCCGTATCCGTCGGCGGCCAACTCCTGCACGTCGAACAGGTTGGCGTCGAGGACCCCACTCGAAACGTAGGGCAGGGCGTCGCTGGGCAGCACCCGCAGCCCGCCGTCGACCTCCAGGGTCTGGAAGATGACCCGCTCGCGCCCGGGTCCCGGGCGGACGGTGGCGGCGACCCGGCCCGGCGCCGCAGGCGCGAGCTCGACCTGGTCGCCGGTGATCAGGGTGATGCGGACGGGTGCGTGCTGGGCGGGCGTGCCCGACGTCGGGCCGGTGGGCCGGGCGGGCGGGCCGGCGGACGCCGGTGCGGCGACGCCGACCACCAACGCGCCGACCGCGCCGACGGCGAGCCAGCGTGGGGACCAGTGCATGCGATGGGCTCCTCTACTCCTCCAGGCCCGCCATCCGTAGATGAGGGCCGATCGGAGTCTGCGTCGGAGCGTGTCACCAGGTCACTAGTCGCCCGCCGCCGCAGCGGCGACATGTCGTCAGGTGGACAACTGACATCCACCGACCGTGTGCGCCACGGTCACCGGCGGCTGCCGCGCCAACCGTGCACCGGGAGGGCGAACTTGGCCACCAGCCGGTCGGTGAACGGGCGGGGGCGCAACCGCACGATGCGCACCGGCAGTGCGCCCCGGCGCACCGTCACCCGCGCGCCGGGTGGCAGGTCGTAGACCCGCCGGCCGTCGCAGGAGAGCACGGCGAGGGTGGTGAACGGGTCGACGGTGATCACGAAGGTGGACGTCGGGGCCGTGACCAACGGGCGGCTGAACAACGCGTGCGCGCTGATCGGCACCAGCAGCAGCGCCTCCACCTCCGGCCAGACCACCGGGCCGCCACCGGAGAACGCGTACGCGGTGGAGCCGGTGGGCGTGGCACAGACGACACCGTCGCAGCCGTAACGCGACAGCGGTCGGCCGTCCACGTCCACGAGCAGCTCGAGCATCTGGGCCCGCTCGCCCTTCTCGATGCTGATCTCGTTGAGCGCCCACGACTCGATGGTCGGCCCACCGTCGAACTCGGCAGTGACGTCCAGGGTCAGCCGCTCGTCGACCGTGTAGTTACGGCCGACGACGTCCCGGACGGCGGTGTCCAGGTCGTCGATCTCCGCCTCCGCCAGGAAGCCCACCTTGCCGAGATTGATGCCGAGCAGCGGCGCCTTCGCCGGCCGGGCCAGCTCGGCGGCGCGCAGGAAGGTGCCGTCCCCACCGAGCGCGAAGACGATCTCCGCGCCCTCGGCGGCCTGCGGGCCGGCCACCGGCACCACGCCGGGCAGATCGAGGTCGTCGGCCTCGTCGGCGACCACCCGTACCTCGAAACCCGCGTCGATCAGGTCCGCGGCGACCGACCGGGCGTGCTCCGTGCTGCGCCGACGGCCGGTGTGGGTCACCAACAGCGCGGTCCGGCTCATCGGCCCACCCGCCCACGTCGGACCGGGCGGCGTCGCGCCACCGGCGCGGTCGCCTCGGCACGGCCGCGTGTCACCGCGCGGCCCACTGTGGCGCCCTCGCTGCGCACGTTCACCCTGCGACCTCCTCCGCCGCGACGTCCGACACGTCGCCGGCCGTCGTCGAGCCGTCCGGCCCGGCCGCCACCACGGCCCGCACCCGCTGTGGGTCGGCCGCTGGTGCGCCCCGGCGCAACCATACGAAGAACTCCACGTTGCCGCTCGGCCCGGGCAGTGGGCTGGCCGCCACGTCGGCCAACCCGAGGCCGAGCCGCGCCGCCGTCGCGGCAACGTCCAGCACCGCTTCGGCGCGCAGCTCCGGATCACGGACCACACCGCCGGCGCCGACCCGGTCCTTGCCGACCTCGAACTGCGGCTTGACCATCAACGCCAGGTCACCGTCGTCGCGGGTGCAGCCGGCCAGCGCCGGCAGCACCAGCCGCAGCGAGATGAACGACAGGTCGGCCACCGTGAGGTCGACCTGGCCACCGATCGCGTCAGCATCGAGGGTACGGACATTGGTGCGCTCCAGGACGCGGACCCGCTCGTTCGTGCGCAGCGGCCAGGCGAGCTGCCCGTAGCCGACGTCCACGGCCACCACCTCGGTCGCGCCGGCGCGCAGCAACACGTCGGTGAACCCACCTGTCGACGCTCCCGCGTCCAGGCAACGCCGCCCGGCCACCTGCAACCCACCGGGGGCGAACGCGGCCAGCGCGCCGGCGAGCTTGTGCCCGCCCCGGGAGACGTACTCCTCGGCTGGGTCCGCGCCGGTCACCAGGAGCGGGTCGGCGGGGTCGACCATCGCGGCCGCCTTGCGGGCGACCACGCCCCGCAGTTGGACCCGGCCGGCCTCCACCAACGCGGCGGCCTGCTCACGGGAACGGGCCAGACCGCGGCGGACGAGTTCGGCGTCCAGCCGGTTACGACGTGCCATGGGTGGTTCTCCGGTCTGCTCAGGCCTGGTCGTCCCGCTCAGGTCTGGTCGATGGTGGCGAGGGTTTCGCGCAGCGTCTCGTAGGCCGCCTCGTACTGGGCGATCTGGTCGGCGGGGGCGAGCGTCGCCGCGTTGGCGATGGCCCGCACGGCGGCGTCCACCGCCGGATGCCGCGTCTCGTCGTCCCCGAGGTCCGGCGGCGGCCCGGGGCGGGCACCCACCGGAGGACCGGGGCGGGCCGGAAACGACCCGCCAGCCGGCGGCGCGGGCCGGGCCGGGAACGACCCCCCGGACGGTGGACCGGGCCGGCTCATTCGGCGTCGTCCGGCGGCTGCTTGCGGACCGCCTTCTTGGCGGGCATGACCTTCTTGGCCGGCATCACCGCCGGCGTCGGGACGTCCTCGTCGGCGGTCCGGCTGATCGTCGCCGGCGGCTTCTTGGCGACCGCCTTCTTGGCGACCGCCTTCTTCGCCACGGCCTTCTTCGCCACCGGCGCGGAGACCGGGGCACCGGCCGAGCCGTCGGACGGCACGAGACCGTTGCCCGGCCGCGCGGCGACGGCCGAGGCGGGCTGCGCCGTGGGGCCGCCGGCCGGCTCGGCGGACCGCGCCTCCCGTAGCTGCCGTTCCAGGTCGTGCACCCGCCGGGTCAGCTCGGCCACCTCGTCGGCGGTGGCCAGACCGACCGCGCCGAGGGCCCGGTCGACCTCGAAGCGGACCAGCTTGGTCAGCGCCTCCCGGTTGGCGGCGCCGGTGGTGACCAACTCCTCGCCGAGGGCCTGGAGTTGGGCGGCGGTCGCGCCGCCGGAGCCGACGAGGCGACGTGCCACGTCCTGGGCCTTCTTCCGGGGCGCCTCCGCAAGGCCCATGGCCAGCTCGAGGTAGGCGCGCCACGCGTCCTGCATGCCTGAGTCCTTCCACGGGGCGGGGTGTGCAGGTGTCACGCTACCGGGCACCCCCGACCGACCCGTGCGGTACGGTGCCGAGGACGGCGTGGCGATCAGCGAGGGGGAGATGTGGCCAGCGTGGACGAGTGCCGGCAGGCGTTGCAGGAGCTGGCCGCCCGGTTGGATCGCAACGCCGAGACGGTACGCGAACGGATCGACCTGGACCGGACGCTGGCCTGCCGGATCACCGACCTGGACACCGCGTTCCACGGCCGGATCACCGGCGGTCGGCTGGTCGAGCTGACCGCCGGCGACAACCCCAAGGCCAAGATCGCGCTGAGCACGTCCAGTGACGACCTGCTGGCCCTGGTCCGGGGCGACCTGGACGTCACCAACGCGGTGACCTCCCGCCGGGTGTCGATCAAGGCCAACCCGTTCGACCTGCTCAAGTTGCGCAAACTGCTCTGACGACCCCGCCGGGTCACGCCGCCGCAGTCAGACCGAAACTCTCCACCGCGCGGGTCGCGTCCAGGCCCACCGGGCGGATCTTCGGCAGCGCCGGCACCGGCGCCGACCAGGCCACCGCGCAGAGCGCGGCCAAGGCGTCCAGCTCGCGACCGGCCCCGGCCAACTCCAGCGTGCCGTCCCGGTCGGTCACGGACCAACCGCCAGCGTCCGCCGAGCCCGGGACCCGCACGGCGGCGGCCGGGTCGAACAACCCCGCCAGGTCCCTCGCGACGTACGTGGGACGACGCTGCGGCTCGGCGGCCAACAGATCCGGTACGCCGCTGACGCCGGTCAGCACGAGCAGGCTGTCCAGCCCAGCCCGGCGGGCGCCCTCGATGTCGGTGTCCAACCGGTCACCCACCACCAGGCTCCGCCCACCGCCACTGCGCCGGGCGGCGGTCTCGAACAGCGCCGGCTCCGGCTTGCCGACCACCACGTCGGGGTCCCGCTCCAGTGCCGTACGCAGCACGGCGACCAGCGAACCGTTGCCGGGCAGTGGTCCCCGCCCACTGGGCAGGGTGCGATCGGTGTTGGTGGCGATCCAGATCGCACCCGCCCGCACCGCGATCGACGCCTCGGCCAACTCGGCCCAGCCGACCTGCGGGCCGTACCCCTGCACCACCGCCGCCGGCTTCTCATCGGCCTGGGTGACCGGGTTCAGACCAACCGCGCGCAGCTCCGCGCGCAGCGCCTCCGCGCCGACCACCAGCACCGACGCGCCGGCGGGCAGCCGGTCGCGCAGCAGCTCGGCCGAGGCGGCGGCGGAGGTGAGGACCTCCTCCGGCCGGGCCGGCACACCCATCCCGGTCAACAGGTCCGCGACCTCACTGGACCGACGGGACGCGTTGTTGGTGGCGTACGCCACCGACCGTCCCTCGGCGTGCAGCCGGGCCACCGCCTCGACGGCGCCGGGGATCGGCCGGTCGATCAGGTAGATCACGCCGTCCAGATCGAAGACGACCAGGGTGTACCCGTCGACCAGCCGCTCCCCCACGCCCGCGCTCACCGCTGCGTCGAACCCGACTCGTCGTCCCGGGCCGGCACGGTCCCGTCGGCGTTCGCCGCGTCACCGTCCGCCACGTCGCCGGACGTCACGCCGCTGTCGCCAGCGGTGTCCGCGTCGGCGTTGCCGCTTCCGCTGGGGTGACGGTCCTCGTCCTCGTCGTCGAAGCCGTCGTCGTCGCCGGGACGGCCGACAGCGTCGTCCTCCTCGTCGTCGTCGAAGTCCTCGTCGTCGTCGTCGTCTTCGTCGTCGTCGTCGTCTTCGTCGTCGTCTTCGTCTTCGTCGGCGTCTTCGTCTTCGTCGGCGTCGTCCTCGTTGCCAGCCAGGTCGGCGTCGGGCCGGGCCGGCACCGCACCGGGAGCGCCCGGGCCTGCGGCGATCTCCTCGTCGGTCTCGTCCTCGTCGTCACCCTCGATGACCACACCGTCGAGTTCGAGCAGCCGCTCGGCGGCGTCGGTCTCATCCTCGGTGTCCACGTCGGCAGCGCGGGAGAACCATTCACGGGCCTCCTCGCGCCGACCCACCGCGAGCAGCGCATCGGCGTACGCGTACCGCAGCCGGGCCGTCCACGGCACGGTGGCCTCGCTGGTGAGGTCCGGGACCTGGAGCATCGCGACCGCGGCGTCCTTCTGCCCGAGGTCGCCCCGCGCGCCGGCGGCGACGATCAGCAGTTCGATCGCCACGGCCTGGTCCAGCTTCTCCCGGTCCGCGCCACGGAACAGGTCGATGGCCCGCTCCGGTCGGCCGAGAGCCCGCTCGCAGTCCGCGAGCACGGCCAGGTGGCTCTGCAACCCGCTCATCCGGTGGTACGTGCGCAGCTCGGCGATCGCCGACTGCCACTCCCCCGCGTGGTACGCGGCCAGGCCGACCGCCTCACGGACAGCGGAGATGCGCGACGCGAGGCGCCGGGCGGCCAGCGCGTGCGCCAACGCCTCGGCCGGGTTCTCGTCGATCAGCTGCCCGGTGGCGACCAGGTGCCGGGCCACCGTCTCGGCGACCGGCTTGTTCAGCGAGAGCAGCTCAGCGCGGACGTCCTTGTCGAGGTCCGTCGCGACGATGTCGTCCGGCAGCGCCGGGGCCGAACTACGCCCGCCCTCGAACGACTCGGAGCCACCCGCGCGGTCGTCGCGACGGAACTCCCCCTCGCGACGCGGCCGCTCGTCGGCCCGGAAACCGCCGGTACGCTCTCCGCCCCGGTAGCCGCCCTCGCGGTCACCGCCACGGGAACCGCCTTCACGGGGGGCACTGGAACGCGAGCTGTCCCGGTCCCCGCCACGGAAACCGCCCTCGCGGCGGTCGCCGCCACGGAAGCCACCGTCGCGGTCGCCGCCACGGAAACCACCCTCACGGGGGGCACTGGAACGCGAGCTGTCCCGGTCCCCGCCACGGAAACCGCCCTCGCGGCGGTCGCCGCCACGGAAGCCACCGTCGCGGTCACCACCACGGAAACCACCCTCACGGGGGGCACTGGAACGCGAGCTGTCCCGGTCTCCACCGCGGAAACCGCCTTCACGGGGGGCACTGGAACGCGAGCTGTCCCGGTCTCCACCGCGGAAGCCACCCTCACGCGGAGCGCCCGAGCGCGAACCATCACGGTCGCCGCCGCGGAAACCACCCTCGCGGGGAGCGCTGGAACGCGAACCGTCCCGGTCACCGCCACGGAAGCCACCGTCCCGGTCGCCACCACGGAAGCCACCCTCACGCGGGGCGCCCGAGCGCGAACCATCACGGTCACCGCCACGGAAGCCACCCTCACGGCGGTCGCCGCCACGGAAACCGCCGTCCCGGTCACCGCCACGGAAACCACCCTCGCGAGGCGGGCCGGAGCGAGTGCGGTCGCCGCCCTGGTACCCGCCCTCACGACGGTCGCCGCCACGGAAGCCACCCTCGCGCGGGGTGCTGGAACGGGACCCATCACGGTCGCCGCCGCGGAAGCCACCGTCACGGTCGCCACCACGGAAACCACCGTCACGCGGGGCGCTGGAACGCGAACCATCGCGGTCGCCGCCCCGGAAACCGCCCTCACGGCGGTCACCACCGCGGGAGCCACCGTCGCGGTCGCCGCCCCGGAAACCGCCCTCACGAGGCGGGCCGGAGCGAGTGCGGTCGCCGCCCTGGTACCCGCCCTCACGACGGTCGCCGCCACGGAAACCACCGTCACGCGGGGCGCTGGAACGCGAACCATCGCGGTCGCCGCCCCGGAAACCGCCCTCACGGCGATCGCCGCCACGGAAGCCACCGTCGCGGTCACCACCGCGGAAGCCACCCTCACGCGGAGCACCCGAGCGCGAACCATCACGGTCGCCGCCGCGGAAACCACCGTCACGGGGAGCGCTGGAACGCGAACCGTCCCGGTCGCCGCCGCGGAAACCACCCTCGCGGGGAGCGCTGGAACGCGAGCTGTCCCGGTCACCGCCACGGTAGCCACCCTCGCGGGGAGCGCTGGAACGCGAGCTGTCCCGGTCACCGCCACGGTAGCCACCCTCGCGGGGAGCGCTGGAACGCGAGCTGTCCCGGTCGCCGCCACGGTAGCCACCCTCGCGGGGAGCGCTGGAACGCGAGCTGTCCCGGTCACCGCCACGGTAGCCACCCTCACGGGGGGCGCTGGAACGCGAGCTGTCCCGGTCACCGCCACGGGAGCCAGAGTCGCGGCCGCCGGCGTATCCGCCTCGGGCGCCGCCGCCACTGTCGCGGTCTCCCCGGTACGGGGGCCGGTCTCGGTCATCGCGGCGCTGGCCGCGGTCGCGTCCGCCCGCACCGTCAGTACGGTCTTCGTAACGACGGGGACGGTCTCCGCCCTGCGGTCCTGAACTCACAGGTACATCCTTCCTGATTGCGCCACCAATGGCGCTACGCAGTCGAGGGCCGACCCGGATGGGGCGGCCCTCGACTGGAAGATTGTCCGGCGGCGTCCTACTCTCCCACACCCTCACGAGTGCAGTACCATCGGCGCTGGAGGGCTTAGCTTCCGGGTTCGGAATGTAACCGGGCGTTTCCCCTCCGCCATGACCGCCGTAACTC